>DASVAC010000221.1:0-3052 GCA_036376535.1 Gemmatimonadaceae bacterium
GATTGCTTCACAGCTTGTGGCGGCGATGCTCGCGCTCTGGTTCTGGGACCGGCCGGCGGCGCGCGTCGAGGTGCGCGCGACCTGACCGCGCAAGGACTGGCATCCGCCGTGTGTGACTGTCACATTCGCTTAGAACGGACAGAACGCGGACACAGCCGGACAAAACACGGATCGCTCGGCTGCAGTGAAAGCAGCGTTCCGGGCGCAGCCGCACAATGCGTCTTTTCTCCGGCCTCGTCCGGCTCTGTCCGACTTCATGGAGAGAATCATGACTTCGACGCTACCCGCGTCCGACTCATCGCCCACCCAGCACGCAGCGCGGTTGCGCGATACGGTGGTCGGATGGCGGCGCCACCTGCACATGCATCCGGAGCTCTCGTACCACGAAGAGCAGACCGCGCAATTCGTGTACGACACCTTGCGCGCGATGGGCGGCTTCGAGTTGTCGCGCCCAACGAAGACGAGCGTCGTCGCCCGGTTGCGCGGTTTGCACGACGGGCCGGTGCTCGCGGTGCGCGCCGACATGGATGCGCTGCCGATTCTCGAGAAGAGCGAGGCGGACTACGCCTCACGGAATCCCGGCGTGATGCACGCCTGCGGCCACGACGGGCACACCGCCATGCTCCTGGGCGCGGCCACGGCGTTAGGCCAACTGCGCGAGCGGCTGCACGGCGAAGTGCGGCTCCTCTTCCAGCACGCCGAGGAGTTGTATCCGGGCGGCGCCGAAGAGATGGTCGCCGCCGGCGTCATGGATGGCGTCGACATGGTCATCGGGTCGCACCTGTGGTTGCCGATGGAATTCGGTAAAGTGGGCGTGGCGTCCGGCCCGCTCATGGCGTCGCCGGATGTGTTCGATCTCGTGATCCAGGGCCAAGGCGGACACGCGGCCGCGCCGCACGAGACGGTCGATGCGATCGCGGTGGCGGCGCAGGTGGTGACCAACCTGCAGCACATCGTGTCGCGCAACGTGGATCCCATCGAGCGCGCGGTGGTATCGGTGACGCGCATTGCGGGCGGCACCACGTACAACGTGCTGCCGGGCTCGGTCGAGCTCGCGGGCACGATCCGCACGTTCGACGCTGGACTGCGCGACCAGATCCCGATGCTGCTCGAGCGGATCGTCAAGGGCGTGACGACGGCGCACGGCGCGACGTACACGCTCACGTTCGACCGCGGCTACCGCCCGGTGGTGAACGAAGCCCGCGCGACGGCGTTCATGCAGCGCGTGGTCGAGCGCACGTTAGGCGCCGCGGCCCTGGCCGAGGCGCGGCCGACGATGGGCGGCGAGGACTTCTCGGCGTACCTGCAGAAAACGCCGGGCTGCTTCTTCTTCATCGGCGCACGCAACGAAGCGCGGGGCATCGTCCACCCGCACCATCACGAGCGGTTCGACATCGACGAGCGGGCGCTCGAATCCGGCGTGGCGATTTTCATCGGCGCCGCGCTCGAGTATCTGAGCGGGACGCGCGCCGCGTGAGATGGTACCGATGGCTGGCCGTCGTGCCGGCCATCGGCATGTTGGGCGGCGTGCCGTTCGCCAACCGGGTGACACCGTACGTGTTCGGCCTGCCGTTCCTCTTGTTCTGGGTGACGGCGTGGGTCGTGCTCACCTCCGCGATCATGTGGCTCATCTACGCGCTCGACCGGGCGCGTGAGCGGACCCAGGGCGGCGGTCGGCGGTGAATCCGGCGCTGCTCCTCATCGGGGCGTGTTTCGTCGTCGCGCTCGCGTTAGGCATCCGGGCGCGGCGCGGCCACGCGATGACGCTCGAGCAGTGGACCGTCGGCGGCCGCGGATTCGGCACCATCTTCGTGTTCGTGTTGATGGCCGGCGAGATCTACACCACGTTCACGTTCCTCGGCGGCAGCGGGTGGGCGTACGGCAAGGGTGCGCCGGCATTCTACATCTTGTGCTATGGCACGCTGGCGTACGGCATGTCGTACTTTTTGCTGCCGGTGATCTGGCGGTATGCCAACGCGCACGCGCTGGTGTCGCAAGCCGACTTCTTCGTCAGCAAGTACGAGAGCGAAGCGTTAGGCATCCTGGTCTCGCTGGTGAGCGTGGCGGCGATGATTCCGTACCTCGTGCTCCAGCTCAAGGGCCTCGGCATCATTGTGTCCGAGGCGTCGGCCGGCGCGATCTCGGCCGAGCAGGCGGTGTGGGCGGGGAGCGTCGTGCTGGTGGTCTACGTGGTGGCGTCCGGCGTGCGCGGCTCGGCGTGGACCGCTGTGCTCAAGGACATCATGATCCTGGCCGTCGCCCTGGTGTTAGGCACGTACCTGCCGGCGCACCTCCACGGCGGCTTCGGCGCGATGTTCGCGCAGATCGATCGGGTCCATCCGGGCTTTCTCACGCTGCCCCGCACTGGAATGAGCCCGGCGTGGTTCATCTCGACCGTGGCGCTCACGGCGTTGGGCTTCTACATGTGGCCGCACACGTTCGGGTCGTGCTATACGGCGCGCGACGAGAACGTCTTTCGGCGCAACGCGGTGGTGATGCCGCTGTACCAGCTCGTGCTGCTGTTCGTGTTCTTCACCGGATTCGCGGCGCTGCTCGAGGTGCCAGGACTCACGGGTACATCAGTGGACCTGTCGCTCTTGCGGGTCACCGACTACGCGTTCGGTCCCTGGATGCTCGGCGTCGTCGGCGCGGCCGGTCTGCTCACGGCGCTCGTGCCGGGATCGATGCTGCTCATGTCGGCGTGCACGATTCTATCGAAGAACGTGTACGCGAAGCTCGCGCCGCACGATGTGCCGGAGGCGCAGGTGACGTGGCTTGCGCGTGCGCTGGTCCCTGTGGTGGCGCTCGTTTCAGTGTTGCTGACGCTGCGCGGCGGGTCGACGCTCGTGCTGTTGCTGCTCGCCGCGTACAACGTGGTGACGCAGCTCTTCCCGGCGCTGGTGTTGAGCCTGCCTAACCGGCCGATCGCGACGCGTCAGGGCGCGATGGCCGGCATCCTGGCCGGTGAGGCCACCGTGGTCGCGTTGACGCTCACCGGCGCAACGATGGGATCGCTCTTTCCGTCGTGGCCGCCCGTGATCACCGATCTCAA
>DASVAC010000222.1:0-6806 GCA_036376535.1 Gemmatimonadaceae bacterium
CTTCGTTCGCGTCCGATACATCTCCTCCCACTTCCCGTCCTTCCACGAGAGCACGGACAGGAACGTGTCGCCGCCGAACAGCCAGCCCTCGAGGAAGATCTCGTCCACACCGTCGCCGTTCACGTCGAGGTGGTCGAAGTAACGGCGAAAGCTGGAGCTCGCGAGCGGACCCTGCACCCGATGTGTGTACGTCGTGTGATAGTCGCTCGCGCCGGAGTCGCGGTCGGCGATCACAATGAGATGCGTCGTCGTCTCCTGCGTCGACGCGGGATTCTCGGCGGCCGGATCGATGAAGGCCGCGACGATCGTCGGCCATGGACCGGTACCGCTCGGAAACGCGACAGCGCGGAAGTCGAGGGAATCGAGCGTCGCCTTCTTGATGCCGACGGTCTGCGCGGCCTGCACGCCGATCGATCGCGCAATGCGCTCCACGTCGGCGGTCGGCATCGCCTCCGTGTTACGCTCGTGACCAAGCGCGGCGGTGGAAGCGAGATACTCGACGGTGAACGTCGGCTTCGGGCCTTGTCCCTCCGTTCGTACCGCGGCCATCGGCGTCAGCAGCTGACAACCCGGCAGCGAATAGAGCGCGTCGTCGCTCTGCCACATGCCGCGCCGTATCTGGACCGTGCCGGTGGCGCGTCCACCCTCGTACAACGAGTAGGACTTCGAGCTCCGTAAATACTCGGCGTCCAGCTCTCGCCAGCCGGTCGAGTCGAGCACGATCTGCTGCAGTTGATTGTTCGCGATGGCCGCGATCGGGATCATGCGCGGATCGTTCGCGTCGCCGAACACCTCGAACAGCAGATCGGGATGCGAACGGAGATCGAGACGCGGACCGGATGGCGCAGTGTGCGTCGCGGCGTCTCGGCGCCCGGACGCATGCGCCTTGCCGCAGGCGGAAGCGACCAGCAACACGGCCGCGATCCGTACCGATTGTCTTACCAACCGCACGATGGAGATGTTCACTTGGGCGGGGATCCCGCGGCTCAAGAGGAACGCGCGGGTCTCGGTTGTGCAGACTGACGATGGTGCCGCATTCGCCGGCGCGGGACAGGCGCCAGCCGCTATGCTGATGGACGCGGAGCGCCGCCTTCCTGCAACCAGCGCCGGCTGGTACTCCGTAGGGCAGGAGCCCATTCGAGACGGGCAACGGAGCAAACGGCCGTCCAACGGTGTACGTATCGGCTGTCCATCAACCGGTCTTTACATGTCCTTTGCGGGGCGCGGCTGGCCGCGTGTTTCTTCTGTTGGGCAGACGGCGGCGCGGATACGCCTCGTCGCCCTCGGTCTGGCGTGCTTCCTCACTCCGGGCGTCGCATGGAGCCAGACGTCGAACATCGTCCTCCGCATCAAGCCCAAAGTGGGCGACACGCTGTTCACACGCTTCGAGCAGGACGTGTCGATGAAGGGCACTGTGCACATCCACGGCAGCGACACGACGATGACGATGCACACGTCGCTCCTCCTGCTGTCGCGAGTGCTGGTGCAGGGCAGCGACGAAACCGGTACCACGATCACCACCATCACCGACTCGGTCTCTCTTATCTCCGATGGGCGGCCCGCCGAACCCGAGGAGATTCGGCGCGCGATGCAGGGACAGCGGGTTCGGTTGCACATCGCGCCGGATGGATCGGCCGTCGTGATCGCAGTTCCGCCGCAGCTCTCGGCGGACATCAGGGCAGTGGTGTCGGGTATGCCGGCCACGCTCCCCGACGGACCCGTGAGCGTCAAGCAGAGTTGGCAGCGCGTGACGTCGCTTCCGGTCGTCGGCGATGCGAACAAGGGGTACGCGGCGGTGCTTCGCGCCACGTATCGTCTGGACTCGCTCTCGAGTGACGGGACGCTCGCGTTCGTTTCGATGCACGGCACGATCACGCGCGACCCAGGTTCTCGTCCGCTCGCCAACGGATTGCGAGTGAGCTCAACGGGGAAGGTGACGGGCATGTTGTGTGTCGACCGGCGCCGCGGCTGGTGGATCGATGCCCGGGCAACGATCGGCCTCGTGTCGACGCTGATGCCGACAGCCACTACCGCCGCGACGCCGGTTCGGATGCAGACCGACATCACGCAACACATGCACACGGCAGCCGTGCACTGATACGTCGTTCGGCTGGTCGCCCCTTCGCCTAAGCGGTAGTTTTCAGCGTGCGCCTCGTCCATTTAGCCGACTTACACCTCGGCTTCCGGCAGTACCACCGGCTCACGCCCGAGGGGATCAACCAGCGTGAGGCGGACGTCGCGCTGGTGTTCCGTCGCGCGATGGAGCGCGTGATCGCGTTGCGGCCGGACGTGGTGCTGATCGTGGGCGACGTGTTCCACTCGGTGCGTCCGATGAACGCCGCGATCATCGAATCGTTCGTCCAACTGCAGACACTGAGGCTCGCGCTGCCGGACACGGATGTCGTGATCGTCGCGGGCAATCACGATCGGCCGCGAGCTACAGAGACCGGCAGCATCCTCGAGCTGTTCACGCGCATCGACGATCATGTGCACGTCGTCGCCGGCGGGTACAAGCCGATCGTACTCGAGTCGCACCACATGACCGTGTTGGCCGTTCCGGATCTTCCGGCTGGCGCGCCGTTGCCGGAGTTCGAGCCCGATCCTGGTAATCGGTACAACATCGTCGCGCTGCATGGCGAAGTGGAAGGGATGCTTCCGCCTAACTTGGCGTATCCAGACCGGCCGTCGAGGCCGATACCCATCGACGTGATCGGTCCGGACCGCTGGAACTACGTGGCGCTGGGGCACTACCACGTACATAAAAAGATGGCCCCGAATATGTACTACTGCGGGTCCCTCGAGTATCTCCCGCCCAACATGTGGAGCGAGATGCACGAGGAGCGCGCGACCGGTGTGCCGGGGAAGGGGTTCATCGAATACGACCTGGACGCGGGCACGCATCGATTCCACGCGATCGCCGGCGCGCGCCGGTTGGCCGAGCTCGCGCCGATCATGGCGCGCGGCCTAACGGCGCCCGACGTGGACGCGGCGATCCGCGAACGTGTCGTGTCGTGCGACGGCGGGATCGACGATCGGGTCGTGCGCCTCGTGCTGCGCGAGATCCCGCGGCACGTGGTGCGGGAGCTGGATCACCGCGCGCTGCGCGAGTACAAGCGGCGCGCGCTCCACTTCCACCTCGACGCGCGCAAGCCGGACACCGTGCGCCTAACGCTGAACCCGGCCGGCAGCCGGCGCGCCACGCTGCGGGAGATGGTCGAGACGTATCTGACGCGGCGGCCGATCGAGGCCGACCTGGACCGCGCGGCGCTGGTGGCGTTGGGCCTCGAGTACCTCGACGCCGCCGACGCGGCGTCGGAGCAGACGGTGGGGCCGGTGGCCGGTCCCGTCGCCGACGGGCAGCGGTAGTGCGCCTCAACCGGATCGCCCTCTCCAACTTCCGCCAGCACGCGGACACCCGGATCGATTTCGACTCCGGGCTCACCGGCATCATCGGGCCGAACGGATCGGGCAAGACGACGATCCTCGAGGCGCTGGCGTGGGCGATCTACGGCAACACGGCGGCGCGCGGTACGCGCGAGTCGATTCGCTTCAACCGCGCCGCCGCGCGGGCCACGGTGCGCGTCGAGCTCGACTTCGAGCTCGCCGGCCACCGCTACCGCGTCGTCCGCGGCCTGACGAACGCCGAGCTCTATCTGGATGGCGCGGCGACGCCGATCGCGAACTCGATCAGCGGCGTCACCGACATCCTCACGCGCAAGTTAGGCATGACGCGCGAGGAGTTCTTCAACACGTACTTCACGGGGCAGAAGGACCTGAGCGTGATGGCGGCCATGAAGCCCGCCGAGCGCGCGCAGTTCCTGTCCCACGTGTTGGGGTACGAGCGGCTGCGCGACGCGCAGAAGATCCTGCGCGGCCACCTCACCGAGCTGCGCTCGCAGATCACCGGCATCCAGCAGGGTATGCCGGACGCCGAGCTGGTCGGCAAGCAGCTCGACGACGCGCGCCGTCGCCTCGCGTCGACCGCGCGCGCCACGCAGGCGGCGCGCGACGCCCGCGTCCGCGCGCAGGTGGTGCTCGAACGCGTTAGGCCGAAATGGGAGCTCGTGCAGCGCGAGCGCGAGGCGCTGCAGGCCTTGCTCGCCGAGCTCCGCGTGGCCGAGGGCGAGGAGGCGGGCTTGGCGCGCGACGCCGAGCGGTTGGCGCGCGAGTTAGGCGGTATCGCCGCCGCCAAGGCGGAGCGCGACGCGCTCGCCGCCGAGCTCATTCCCTATGCCGCGCTGCACGCCGAGTTCCAGCATCTCGAGGTGTTGGCGCGCGAGGATGGCCGGCGGCAGTCGCTGGTCGCGTCGCGCGCGCTGCTCGAGGACGAGCTGGCCAAGCTCCACGAGCGGCGCGCTCGGCTCGACACCGCGCCGCGTCTCGAGGAGGAGGCCACCGTCGCGCTGCACGAGAAGCGCGCGTCGCTCGAGGAGCTGGACGGTAAGGTGGAAGCGCGACGCACCGAGTGGGTGCGCGACAGACAGGAGGCGGAAACCAAGCGCCAGGCGCTGCGCGACCAGTACGCGGAGCTCAAGCAGCAACGCGACCGCCTCGCCGCGGCCGGCGAAGATGGTGCGTGCCCCACCTGCGCTCGTCCCCTCAAGGGCACGATTCGCACGGTGCTCGAGCTGCTGGACGGCCAACTCGAGACGGTGCTCGTCGACGGCAACTATTACAAGGGGCGAATGGAGCAGCTGCTCGAGATGCCCTCCGATCTGCGCGAGATGGATGAGCAGCGCCGCGTCGTCGCCGACGACGTGAAGGCGCTCGAGCGCCGGTTGTTCAAGGTGCAGCACGCGGTGCAGGAGCTGGCTCAGTTAGGCGGCGAGATCGCGGCCAAGGACGATCGCGTGGCCGCGCTGCGCAGCGAGCTCGAGACGATCCCCGCGGGTTACGATGCCGCGCGTCACGACCTCGTGCGCCGCGAGCTCGACCGCCTCATGCCGCTCGACGCCAAGGCGACGCGGCTCGGCGCGCAGATCGAGCGCGAGCCGGCGCTGCTGCGCGAGCGCGCCCAACTGCACGACGCGGAGGCCGCGCTGCGCGCGCGCGTCACGGATCTGCGCGCGCGGCAGGCGGCGCTCTCGGTGTCCGAGCAGCAGTACGCGGCCCTACGCGACGAGCACGCCAAAGCGTCCGACGAGATGCATGCCGCCGATCTCGCCGCTGCGACGGCCGAGAGCGAGCTCGCGTCCGCCGAACTGGCCGAAGCGCAGGCGCGCCACGCCGCGGCTGAGCTCGCGGAGCGCCAGCGTGTGTTAGGCGAGCTCACCGTCCGCAAACGGCTCCACGAGGAGCTCGACCGCGCCTACACAGACCTGCGCAACGATCTCAACTTCCAGCTCCGTCCCGAGCTGTCCGAGTTGGCGAGCGGATTCCTCACCGATCTTACCGCGGGCCGCTACACGGAGCTCGAGCTCGACGACGCGTACAACGTCGTCGTGCTCGAGGACGCGGTGCCGAAGCCCGTGATCTCCGGTGGCGAGGAGGACCTCGCCAATCTCGTGCTCCGTCTCGCGATCTCGCAGATGATCGCCGAGCGTTCGGGGCAGCCCTTCTCGCTGCTCGTGCTCGACGAGATTTTCGGCTCGCTCGACGACACGCACCGCGCGAGCGTGTTGGAGCTGCTGCGCGGCTTGCACGACCGCTTCGAGCAGGTGATTCTCATCACGCACATCGAGTCGGTGCGCGACATGCTCGACCAGGTAGTGACGGTGCGATACGACGCGGCGACCGGCGCCTCGGTGGTGAAGCGCGATGAACAGCAGCCGCTCGACGTCGGCGTCTTCAAGGCGCCGCAGCTCGCGGCCGCGGGAGCGGCGGACTGATGGCTGTGGCGCGGTCGTGGCGCACGGGTCACCATCCCGACGGCCCGCAGCGGGCGCGTGTGGAGGACATCCCCGCGCTCAACCAGGTGTTCAGCGACAGCTTCACCGAACGCTATCGCCGCGACGGCATGGTGGGCGTGCGCGTGCCGTATCTGAATCCGCTCATCTGGCGCTACGCCATCGAGGATGCGGGCGCCGGCGCGCTGCTATGGCGCGACGAGCGCGGCGAGATCGTCGCGTTCAACGTCGTGCACTGCTCGGGCAGCGAAGGGTGGATGGGTCCGCTGGCCGTTAGGCCGGAGAGCCAGGCCGGCGGGGTGGGGAAGGAGATCGTGCGGTCGGGCATCGCGTGGCTCGAGCGGGCGCGCGCGTCGACGATCGGCCTCGAGACGATGCCGCGTACCATGGATAACATCGGCTTCTACTCGTCGCTCGGCTTCGTGCCCGGCCGGTTGACGATCACGATCACCCTCGACGGCGCGCACGCCGAGCACGCGCCGGTTCTGTTAGGCCGAATGAACACGCGCGACCAGCACGATGCGTTGGACGAGTGTCACGCGTTGGTGAACGGCCTGCTGCACGGGTACGACTTCACGCGGGAGTTGGTGCTCACCGAGGAGCTGGGGCTAGGCGACACGGTGCTGTTCCGCGCCGGCAATCGCGTGACCGGGTTCGCGTTGTGCCACACGGCTCCGTTAGTCGAGGGCCGGTCGCGCGAGGAGACGCGTGTGCTCAAGCTCGTGCTGGCGCCGGGCGCGGACCTGGGTGCCGCGGTGATCGCGCTGGCGGACTACGCGCGGCGGAGCGGCACGCGGCGGGTGGCGTTCCGGTCGCAGACGGACTACCTGCACGCGTACCGCACGCTGATTGCGTTAGGCGGCCGGGTGCGGTGGACGGACCTCCGCATGACGCTGGCCGAGCACCCGGAGCCGGTGGCGGCGGAAGGCGTGGTGTGGAGCAACTGGGAGATCTGACGCC
>DASVAC010000223.1:0-14273 GCA_036376535.1 Gemmatimonadaceae bacterium
GTGCGTCCGCGTAGCAGCGGCGTGCGCATGGTGGCGAAATAGTTTCCCGCCGCCACGCGCACATTCGCGTCGATGCCGCCGGGCACCTTCGTGTCCATGCCCTCGCGCCACACGCCGCAGTCCATGCCCATGTCGCGGATCGGGAGCCGGTTGACGAGCGCCACCGACGATGCGCCCGGCACCGACTGGACGGCCGCGCGGATGCGCTCGAAGGCCGCCGTGAGCGACGTGTCGGTCGGATAGCGCGCGGCAGGCAACGCGACGTCCGCTACGAGCAGGCCATGCGGGTCGAATCCCGGGGGAACGTGCTGGAGCGCGATCGCACTGCGCACGAGCAAGCCGGCGCCCACGAGCAGTACGAGGGCGAGCGACACTTCGGCAATCACGAGCAGCGTACGCATCGAGCCGCGCACGACGAGCGTCGCATCGCGGGTCCCCTCGCGCAGCGATCGCTGGAGATCGAGCCGCGTGGAGCGCAGCGCCGGCCACACCCCAAACACGATGCCACAGGCGAGCGAGACGACCGCCGCGAATGCGAGCACCGGGCCATTGAGCGTGGCATCCGTTAGGCGTGGCACGTTGGCCGGGCTCACCCGGATGAGCGCGCGGAGACCCACGGCGGCCACGGCGACACCGGCCGCGCCGCCTAACGCGGCCAGCAGCACACTCTCGGTGAGCAGCTGCGCCACCAGACGCCGCCGCCCCGCGCCAAGGGCGCCGCGGATCGCCATCTCCTTGCGCCTCACGGCTGCGCGCGCCAGCAACAGATTCATCACGTTGCCGCAGGCGATGAGCAGCACCAGACCGACGGCGCCGAACAGCACGAGCATCATGGGCCGTACCGCGCCGATGACGCTCTCGCGCAGCGGGTGGGCGACGATGCTGCCGTCGGTTCCGGCACGCGGATAGTCGTGCGCCAGCTCGCGCTGTACCGCTGTCAACGACCGAACGGCGTCAGCAATCCCGATGCCGTCGCGCACGAGCCCAACGACCGTGAGCTCGTGGTCGGTGTGCTCGGCGCGCTGCGCGGGCGTGAGGGCGAGGGGCACCCAGATCGCCGGGGATGACGCGGTAAACGCGTACTCCTTGGGCGCGACCCCGATGACCGTATACGGCTTCTCGCTGAGCACGATCGTGCGTCCGACGATGTGTGGGTCGGACGCGAACCTCGTAGCCCACAGCAGGTCGGACAGCACGACTACGTTAGGCGCACCGGGCTGGTCGTCGGCGGGGCCGAAATACCGGCCCAGGACCGGCGGTATGTAGAGCGCGCGCCAGTAGTCCGCCGACGCCGCAAATCCGAGGAGCCGTTGCGGCGAGCCGGCGCCGGTGAGCGTGAAGGAGGCGTACGTATATCCCGCCAACGCGGTGAACTGCGGCGACCGGTGCTGCCACACGTCGTAGTTCCCCATCGTGACGTTCATCCCCCAGTCGCCTTCTCCCGTCCCCTCGCGCAGTTCCACGAGGCGGTCGGCGTGGGCGTAGGGCAGCGGCCGGAGCAGCACGCTGTACACGGCGCTGAAAATCGCGGTGTTGGCGCCGATGCCTAACGCGAGCGTGAGTACCGCGACGGCGGTGAACGCCTTGTTGCGCGCGAGTTGGCGCAGCGCGTACCGGAAATCCTGCGCCATCACGTGACGCCAGGCCAGGCGCCGCTCGACGGTCTCGCGCTCGCGCGTGAGCGACGCGAGCGAGCGCTCGACGGCGTGCACATCGCCGAATCGTTCCGCCGCCGCGCGCCGCGCGCCTTCGGCCGACATTCCCGCGGCAAGATTTTCGGCGACGCGCGATTCGAGGTGGAACTGCAGCTCGTCGCTCACGTCCGCGGCCGGATCCGTCCGCCAGAACCGCAGGTAGCGGCGCCAGCGCGGCTCGTTAGGCGGTAGGTCGGGTGCGGGGTCGCGAGGCTCCATCGCGGGCGCTCGTCAGGCGGGTTGGCGCGTCGCATCCATGATGCGCGCCATAGCGAGAGAAAACGCCGACCACGAGCTGCTCTGCGCCTCCAGCTGGCGCCGGCCGGCGGCCGTGAGGCTGTAGTACTTCGCGCGGCGGTTGTTGTCGGTGATCCGCCACTGCGACCGCACCCAGCCGCGATTCTCCATGCGATAGAGCGCCGGATACAGCGAGCCCTCCTCGACGCGCAGCGCATCGTCGGTGGTCTGCTGAATCCAACGCGCGATCCCGAAACCGTGCATCGCCCCCCAGCTCAGGGTCTTGAGCACGATCACGTCGAGGGTGCCTTGGAGTAAGGCGACGGAACCCGGGGCCACGATCGCACACTCCCTTAGAGCGTCTAGGTAACCCGAGTATGCGGCGGCTTGCTCCAGGCGTCAAGGGTCCGCCGGCGCATCGGCGCAGCCGCGTTCGCCGCCGGAGCGAGGCCGGGCCGCCATGGAGAACCCCACGCCCCGGCGTGTGTATCTTGATGGTGGGCCGGTTCAACCAGTCAATGCAACGGGTGCGCCCTCCCCGTGGTCCGTCATTCGTTGTTCGTTTCGTGTTTTCCTACGCGTCGTCCGTCCGTCGTTGTTCGTGACCAGTGCGTCGCACACCATGATGCGACTGAGAAGCGGGCCACGGCCGTCGCCGGATGACGTCACCGAACGACGGACCACGGGTAGGAAAGCACGAAACGAACAACGAATGACGGATCACGGGAAGTTGCCCGCGGGAGATGGCGCCTCGTCGTCAGGTCAGTCGATGGCAACCGTTGCACGCACCGATTGAATCCGCCTGTTAAAACCACAGATTCCGGACATGCGCCTTCGATTCGCCGTAGCCCCTGCTCTCTGCGTCCTCGCCGCCACGGCCGCCGTGCGCGCGACGACGCACCGCTCCGCGCTTCCCACCGGCGCGTACATCCTCTCGCGCGCCGCCTCCGCGCGGCCGCCGATTCCGTTCAAGTTCCTGCTCGCCGGCTCAGAGGTGGCGGGCACCGTCGACAGCGCGCGCATCACGCTCGCCGCGGACAGCAGCTACACCGACAAAGTGACCGTGCGCTGGACGAAAGCGCCGTCGCTGCCGTTCCCGATCCCGGGCTTTTCGCCGGGCCCCGACCCGCACGTGCTCTCGGGCTCGGGCCGCTACGCGGTCCAGGGCGGCACCGTGACGCTGGAGCCGGACGACTTCATCACGCGCGCGTTTGTCAAAGCCGTGCAGGCGCACGCCGATTCGTCAGGCCTGACGCTCACCGGCATGTCGGGCGGATTCGCCGGATCGCATGTGCCGGTGAACGCCGTCTTCACCCGCGTCCGTTAGGCGCGTCTACTCCGACCGCAGTGCCGTCAACGGGTCGACCGCGGTCGCGCGCAGCGCCGGGACGAGGCACGCCGCGAGACCGGTGACGGCGAGCACGACCGCGACGCCCGAGAAGATGACGGGATCGCGGGGCGCGACCTGGAACAGCACCACGCTCAGGAACTGCGCGAGCGTCGCCGCGAATGCCAGGCCGGCCACCACGCCAATGGCAATCTGCAGCACGCCCTGCCCGAAGATGATGCGGATCACGTCGCGCGCCTGCGCGCCTAACGCCATGCGGATGCCCATCTCGCGCACCCGTCGGCTCACCGAGAACGACATCACCGCGTAGAGCCCGATGGACGCCAGGAACAGCGCGATGACGCCGAACATCATGAACATCGCGCCGAAGACGCGGATGAACCACACCCGGCGCGCCATCGCTTCGTCCATCGTGTACGTCCAGTAGATGGGCAGGTCGGGGTTGAGCGCGGTGACGGCGCTCCGTACCTGCGAGGTAATGGCCATCGGCGGACCGTCGGTGACGGCGGCCATGCTCACGAAGTTCGTGTGATGTTGCGTGAGCGGGACGAAGTACGCCGGCACCCGCGGTTCTTCCTGATCGCCCGAGAACGTCGTCGGCACCAGTCCGACGACGGTCATCCACGGCTCCGTGCTGTCGCGGCCTCCCTGGCGAATGCGGCGGCCCAGCACGTCGCGTCCGCCCAGATATTTGTCGGCGAAGGCCTGGTTCACGACCGCGACGGGCGACGCATCCGTCCGGTCCGTGGAGGTGATGCCCCTACCCTGGAGTACCTTGATCGCGAACGTCTCGAAGAATCCCGGCGACACCGAGTACGACCGTGCGTTAGGCACGTCGTTATCGCTCGTGTACGTGCCGCCCTCCACCTCGAACGAGCCGCCGTCGGACTGGACGCCGGGCAGCCCCGACGTGATCGCCGCCATGCGCACGCCCGGGATGGCCTCGAGGCGCTCGCGCAGCCGCTCGTAGAACTGCCGCTGGAGCGCGGTGTCCGTGTACGTCGCCGGGAAGCCGACGCGCGCGGTGAAGACGTGACCCGTCCGGAAACCCGGGTCCATCGTCCGCAGGTTGGTCACGCTTTTGATGGTGAGGCCGGCGGCAACAAGCAATCCGCACGAGAGCGCGATCTCGAAGATCACGAGACCGCGGCTCATCTTGCCGATGCGCAGGCTGGACGACCCGCGCGTCTCGTCCTTCAGCACTTCGTTGATGTCGGTGCGCGACGACTGGATGGCGGGCAGCAGCCCCGAGAACATCGCCGCCAGCGCCGCCATCCCGATCGCGAACGCGAGCACGGGCGCGTTGAGGCGGATGTCGATGTAGAACGGCACGTCGGTGGACGCGTAGAGCACGCGATTGAACGCGGCGATGCCGGCATACGCCGCCACCGAGCCCAGCACGGCGCCGCCTAACGCAAGCACCAGCGCCTCGGTGAGAAACTGGCGCACCACCGCCGCGCGCGTCGCGCCGAGCGCCGTGCGGATCCCGACTTCCTTGGTGCGATGCGCCGCCCGGTCGAGCAGCAAGTTGGCGACGTTCGCGCACGCGATGAGCAGCACGAAGAACACCGCCCCGAACATCGTGTACAGGAGCTGCCGCGGCTGCGGCCCGATCTCGGCGTCGATGTATCCCTGCACCTGCGCGTCGATGCCGTCGTTCGTCGCCTTGTATTCGTGCTGCAAGCGTTGGGCGATCGCGGAGAAGTCCGCCGTCGCCTGGTCCAGCGTCACGCCCGGTTTCCGCACGCCGACCACCGTGAGCCACGTGCCGTCGCCGCGCTTGGTGGCAACCGGATCCATCTGCAACGGGAGCCAGATGCGCGCGTTGTCCGGGAAATCGTATCCCTCGGGCATCACCCCGATGACGGTGTACGGCACGCCGTTCGCGCGCAGCACCGCGCCTAACGCAGCGGATGTGCCGCCGAATTCGCTCTGCCACAGCGGGTAGCTGATCACCACCACCCGCTCGCCCGCGGGACCGTCCTCGCCGGGCCGGAACGTGCGGCCGAGCACCGGCTTCACACCGGTCACGTCGAACGTGCTCGCGGTGACGAACGAGCCGGTGTACCGCTCCGCCTGCGTTTTTCCGCTCACGTTCACCGTGCCGGAGTAGTAGGCGGCCATCGGCGCGAGCGTGTGCTGCTGATTCGTGAAGTCGGCGTAGTCGCTGATCGGAACGGCCATGTGGTTGAAGCCACGCGCCTTGTTGTTCCGGATGACTTCGACGATGCGGTCGCCATTCGCGTACGGCAGCCCCTTGATGAGCACACCGTACACCATGCTGAACATGACGGTCGTGAGACCGATGCCGAGCGTGAGGGCGAGAGTGGCGACCAGCGTGAGGCCCGGACTCTTGATGAGAGAACGGACGCCGTAGCGGACATCACGGAGGATCGAATCCATGGGGAGGCCCCGCGGCAGGAGGATTCGCTACGAGAAGTCGACTGATTGCCGTACGGCTCCCAGGACAACAGGGTTTCGCGTTGCGACCCGATGCGCGCGCGCGAAGGTAGCACCAACGCAACAAGGCCGGGGCATCACGCCCCGGCCTTGTCGCATCCTTCCGCGCGACGGTCTTACTCGCCGCGCGCTTCGTCGATGGCCGAGCGCAGCCTGGCAGCTGCCGCACATTCCTGGCGGAGGGCTTCCATCACCGCGTCGGCCTGTTTCATTTGCACCGCAAGCGCCGCCGATCCATCGAGTGCGCGATCGACCACCGCGCGCTGCGCCGCGAGCGCTTCCGTGGACGACCGAATGTCACGCGCCAACGCATCCGCGCGGGCGAGCCGGCGTTCGATGTCTTCCACTTGCCATTTCCGGTCGGAGAACACGCGCATGCCTTCCGTAGCCTCGGCGAGCTGCTCGCGCGTGCGCTCGAGCAGTGCGCGCGCTTCCTCGATCTCGCGCCGTTCCGTGGAGATCGACCGCACGTTCTCGGCCGTCTTCTCTGCCACCTCGAACAGGTGCTTCACCTGCCCGCTCACCGCGTCGATCGTCGCCTGCTTGCTGCCGATCTGCTCCATACCCTGCGCGGCTTCGCGCTGGGCTACATCCCACGTCGCGAGCAGCGCCTCGAAGTTGGCCATGCGCTTCTCCACCTGGCCTAACGAACTGACGCGGGCCTCGAGCTCCTCGAGCATCTCGGCCAGCGTGTTGGTGCGCTGCTGCGCATCGCCCAACTGGCCGCCGATGGTCCGCGATGCCTCCTCGAGCTGCTGCATCGCATCGGCTGCTTCGCGGCGCACGGTGGATGCCTGCGCGAGATTCACCGCCGCGGAATCGAGCGCGGTCTGCCGCTGCTCGAACTCCTGGTTGAACACGCGCAACCGGTCCTCGAGCCCGGCGAACGACGCGGCGCGCTCGCCTAACGCATCGGCCACCGCGCCAACGGAGGTCATCCGCCGGTCCGCCGCCTCGACGGAGGCCGTCACCGTGCCGATGGTCTGGGCTACGCGGCGCGCCTCGGCGGCCTGACGCAACAGATCGCCGAACCGTGTTTCGGCGGCTTCCATCCGCGCGTGCAAGCCGTTGCCGCGATCCTGTGCCTGCGCCAGCCCGGACTCGATGTCGCCTAACCGACGCTGCATCGCGTCCATCGCCATCGCGCGGCCCTCGAGCGCATCCATCGACGCCGACACCTGCGCCAGCTTGTCGCGCAGCAATTCGGTGCCCGGACGCATATGGTCGAGCTCTGCCAACAACTCGCGCGTCGCGCGCAGCTTCACGTCGGCGTCGGCCAACCACTGATCGGTCTGGGCCTGGCGCTGACGGAGGCGCGTCATCTCTTCGTACGAGAGCCGCACCTGCTCGAGACCATCGCGAATCGACTCGTGCGTCCCGTTGAGCGTCCCCAGATCGCGGAACACCGACTCGACCACGGGCTTGAGCCCCTCGACGCGCTCCATCCGCTGCGTCATGTCGCTCAGGTTGCTCTCCAGCCCGCCGACGTCGTCGCGTACCGCGCGCAACCGGTCGGCCTGCGCCGTGATCCGCTGGATGTCTTCGGCCAGATCACCAACCTGCTCAGCCAACCCGCGCGACAACGCCTCGGTCTCGGCCAACGTGCGAGCAGTGGAATCAAGGCTCGACAGCCGCGACTCGCAATCCTTCAATGCGGTGCGCAGCTCGACGATGCGCTCGCTCACCGCGTCGAGGCTCCGGTTCTCCAGCTCGAACCGCTCGGCGCTCGACTTCATCTCGTCGCGCAACCCGGCCAGCGACCGCTGCGCCGCCTGCTCGGTCTCCTCGAGCGTCCGCTGCTGCGCGGAGATCTCATCGGCGCGCGACAGTACAGTAGTATGGAGCGACTGAACCGAGGCGAGCTTGGTCTCGAGTGCAGTCACGGCCTGCGCCTGCTCCTCCTGACGCCGAAGCGCGCTCTCGACCTGCGGCCGGAGCGACAACACCTCGGTAGTCTGCGCCGCCGCCCGATCGACAGCCTCGCGTTGCTGCTCGAGCACGGCGGTCTTTTGCGCCACCTGCTCGGCGATCGCTTTGAGCACACCCAGCTGATGCTGTGCGTCAGGGATCCCTCCCGCGATGCGAAGAAGCGCGTCCAACGCCTCCTGGGCAGTCGCCGCCCGCCGCTCCACCACCTCGACCTTCGTCACCGCCGCCTGCGACCGCTGCTCGACACCCTCGAGACGCGACGCCGCATGCTTCTGCGCGTGCAATGCATCGTCGTGCACGGCACGCAAACGACCAAGGCTCTCGCCGAGCTCGCGAAGCTGGGCATTCGTCGCCTCGGACTCACGCCGCATTGCAGCGAATTGCGGTTGGATCGCAAGGAATTGCTCCAGCTGTTCCCGCATCCCACTTGCATCATTGATCTTGCCCAAGAGCTCGGCGCTCGATTCGTGGAGGCGGGAGAGCTCCTCGTCCGCGCTCGTGATCTTGGCAGAGCTTGCTTCGTGGGCCGACGCGAGTCGCCCCGCGTGTTCTTCTACGGCCTTGAGCTGAGCCGACGTTCGTTCGGCCACCTCGAGCGAGCGCTCGAGCCCGGCTATGCGCTCTTCCATCGCACCGAGCTCTGCAGCACGCTCGGCGACCGATTCGAGTCCGCGGAGCTGCTCCGCGGCCTTTTCGGCGCGCGAGACGAGGCCTAAGAGCGCGGCGCCGTCGTATCTGGGATTGTAGGTGGTTGCGAGCGGCGGCTGCTCCGCTTCACTGGTGGACTGACGCTTCTTGAAGGTGGGGAGCGTGATCATCGCCGTCTCCTGCTCGAGATTCTCGATTGCGGACCGTCTGCGTTTTGCATGACGCGTTGCACGCACTCGGGTCACGATCACGCGCGCTATGCAACGATTCGGTCTCGGTCAGGTTGTCGACCCACCCTCGCGCACGAGACGTGGCGACTGCATCTTTTGTCGCCCAATGTTCGAGTTCCAGTCGCGCCTCGCCAAGGGATTGTCGACCCGCTATTCGCTCGATCGCGAGCTTGGGCAGGGCGGCATGGCTGTCGTGTTTCTCGCGCATGATCTCCGACACGACCGTCAGGTGGCACTCAAGGTTCTGCGACCGGAGATCTCGGCGGAAATCGGCGCGGAGCGGTTCCTCCGAGAGATCAAGCTCGCCGCCGGTCTCACACACCCGCACATCCTCCCGGTGTTCGATTCCGGTGAAGCCGACGGCCTCCTCTTCTATGTGATGCCCAGCATGGAGGGACGGTCGCTGCGCGAGCGCCTGGACAGAGACCGCCAGCTTTCTCTGTCTGACTCGTTGCGCATCGCGCGCGAGGTCGCGTCCGCGCTCGACTACGCGCACCGCCACAACGTCGTCCACCGCGACATCAAGCCCGAGAACATCCTGCTGCACGAAGGCGCCGCGATGGTGGCCGACTTCGGCATCGGGAAAGCCCTGTCGGGGAACGCGGCGTCGCTCACGCAGACCGGTCTGTCGTTAGGCACGCCCGCGTACATGAGTCCCGAGCAGGCGTCGGGCGAATTGGGCGCCGACGGCCGGAGCGATCTGTACTCGCTGGGCTGCGTGCTCTACGAAATGCTCACCGGCGAGCCGCCGTTTACAGGCATCAACGCACAGGCGATCATCGCGAAGCGGTTCGTGTCACCCATTCCCAAGGTGCGCACCACGCGCGATGTGCCGGACGCGGTGGACACCGCGGTCACGCGCGCCCTGGCTCGCACGCCGGCGGACCGGTACCACACGGCCGCCGAATTCGCGACGGCCTTGCGAACGCTGAGCAGGGACTCGGAGTCCGGCGCGCAGCGGTCGACCGTCGACAGCTACCGGAGCGCGACGAAGGCCATCGCGGTGCTGCCGCTCGCGAACATGAGCGCCGATCCTGAGAACGAGTACTTCGCCGACGGGATGACCGAGGAGATCATCAACGCGCTCGCCAAAGTGCCGGCCATTCAGGTGGCGTCTCGCACGAGCTGCTTCGCCTTCAAGGGCAAAGAGGTGGACATCCGGCAGGTGGGTGAGAAGCTCGGCGTCAGCTCGGTGCTCGAGGGCAGCGTGCGCAAGGTCGGCAACCGGATTCGCATCGCCGCGCAGCTGGTGAACGTCGAGAACGGCTACGACCTGTGGAGCGAGACGTACGATCGCCAACTCGAGGATGTGTTCGCGGTGCAGGACGAGATCGCGAAGGCCATCGTCGAGGCGCTCAAGCTCCGCCTAACGGAATCCGAGGGGCCGCAGGTCGTCGTGCCGACCCGGAACCTCGAGGCGTACACGCTCTACCTCAAGGGTCGCTTCTTTTTCGTGAAGCTTTCCGAGCCCGCGTTGCGAAAGGCGCTCGATCTCTTTCAGCACGCGTTGCTACAGGACCCAGGATTCGCCCGCGCGTACGCGGGGATCGCGGACGTGTGGTGCAACCTCGCCGACGACTGGGTGGCACCCGACGAGGCGTATCCTCGAGCGAAGGCAGCGGCGGAGCGCGCGCTGCAACGCGATCCGGAGCTCGCGGAGGCGATCACGTCGATCGGCAAGGTGCTGTGCTGGCACGAGTGGAACTTCGCAAGCGCGGAAGCGCAGCTCGCGCGCGCGGTGGGCTTGAGCCCCAACTACGCCGAAGCGCACTACGTGCACGGGACCGCGCTGCCGCTGGTCGGGCGCCTGGACGAGGCGATCCAGACGATGGCGCAAGCGCTCAAGCTCGATCCGCTGTCCATCCACTACAGCGAGTGGTTGTCGCGATTCCTGCTCTACTCCGGCGATTACGATGGCGCGATCGCACAAGGTCTGCGGACGCTCGAGATGGACGAGGTCTGCATCCGCGCGCCGCATTACATCGGATCGGCGCACCTTGCGTTAGGCGACGCGGCCAAAGCCCTCGCCTGGTACCGGCGCGCCCAGGCGCTCGAGAAATCCGTGCGCTCGTACGACGCGATGATCGTGCGCGCGCTCGCGGCGTTGGGTCAGCAGGACGAAGGAGAAGCGATCCTCGCGCGGCTGGAGGAGGAGTCCCACCATCAGTACATGCGGTCCGAGGTTCTGGCGATGGGATATGCCGCCGTGGGCGATCTCGACCGCGCGTTCTCCGCGCTCGAGCGCGCCTATCAGGCGCGCTCGGCGGGACTCATTTACCTGCATCTGGATCCGGGCTACGCGCCGCTGAGAGGCGATCCGCGCTACGCGGACCTGGTCGCGCGAATCGGCCTCAAGTAGTGTAGCCCGCCGGCGCCGGCGCCGGCGTCAGGCGGTCAGTGCCCCGACGAATCGGCGCGACGACTGGCCTCGAACAGGAACCACGTGCGACGCTCGGTTTCATCGATCCAGATCTCGATGAGGCTCGTGGTCGCGACGTCGCGGTACTGCTCGCAGACGTTGTGCGCTTCGCGGAGCCTCCCCGCCAAGGTCTTGTTGTCCTCGCGGAGCTCGGCGAGCATGTCGGACGGCTCGACGTAGGGCGCGTCGTTGTCCGAGATGTGCTGCAGGCGCGAAATCTGTCCGATCGAGTGGATGGTGTCCTGGCCTAACTTTCGAATGCGCTCGGCGATGGGGTCGGTCATGGCGAAGATCTGGTCCCCGTGCTCGTCGAGGAGCAGATGGTAGTCGCGGAAGTGCGGACCGCTCATGTGCCAATGGAAGTTCTTGGTCTTCAGATACAGCGCGAAGACGTCGGCGAGGATGGGGTTGAGCGCGCCCGCGATGAGGCGCGTGCCCTCGTGATCGAGATCGGTCGGGGTATCGAGCGCAGCCTCGCGGCGGCGCAAGAGTGTCGGGTCTTTGGCTCTGGCCGTCTTCATGACTCGGGTCCTCGATATATAGAAGATGGGGGCGGCGACGCGCGGCCTCCTCGAGATCAATCATGCGAGGGTCGCGCCAGCGCGCACCAGGGGTGCACGTATCAGCCACATCCGTAGGCGTTACAAACGCGCTGGACGAGACCGTGTGCCTCGCCTTGACATTACATGTTGCAACATATATCTCACGATATGCCCATGACGCTGAAAGACGAAATCAAGCAGACGAAGCCGTTCGCGCGGCCGGCAGATGAAGCCATCCTCTCGATCCTGCGCACCGCCGCGGTGCTGGAACACGCCGAGAACGAGGCGCTCAAAGCACATGGGCTCACGCATACGCAGTACAACGTGCTGCGCATTCTGCGCGGCGCCGGGAAGCGCGGGTTGTGCGGGAAGGAGATCGCCGAGCGCATGGTGTCGCACGTGCCGGACGTGTCGCGGCTGCTCGACCGGATGGAGGACGCCGGCATGATCGCGAGGACACGCGACCCGGACGACCGGCGCCACGTGACCGCGCGGATCACGCCCGCGGGGCGCAAGCTGTTGGACGACGCAACGCCCGAGCTCGAGCGGACCGTGCGCGCACGCACGGCACGGCTGAGTCCGGCGGACGTCGCGGTCCTGATCCGGGCGCTCGCGGCGATCCGGGAACCATTGTGATCGCTGGCTCATTTACTTGTTATAACAGCCACTGTTACACCACTTAATTTCGGGTATCTCCATGCTGACCACCGCCGTCGATGTCACCACTGCCGCCACAGGCCTTCTCGTGGCGCGCATCGTTCTCGGACTGCTCATGGCCGCCCATGGCTCGCAGAAACTCTTCGGCTGGTTCGGCGGACACGGTCTCGCTGCAACCGGCGGTATGTTCGAGCATCTGGGCTTTCGCCCGGGCAGGATGTTCGCGACCGTCGCGGCCGCCACGGAGTTCACCAGCGGCATTCTCGTGGTCCTCGGACTCCTCGGACCCATCGGACCCGCGCTCATGATCTCGGTGATGATCGTCGCCGCGGCGAGCGTGCACTTGCCGAACGGGTTGTTCGCGACGAGCAACGGGATCGAAGTCCCCCTGCTCTACGCGACGGGCGCCGCGGCTCTGGCACTTACCGGCCCGGGCGCGTATTCGCTGGATGCGGTGCTCGGCCTCGGCAAATTGTCGAGCCCGGTGGTCGCTGGCATTGCGTTGGCGGTTGGAATTCTCGGCGGCGTGGGCAACGTGATGGTGCGGCGGCCCGCGACTGCCTAACTGAACGTCGGACCTTTGTCTCGAGCACGGCTGAACCATGCAACTCAGCGGCATTCATCATCTGACGGCCATCTCGGCGGCGATCCGCGACAACTACCGCTTCTACACCCGGACGTTGGGCATGCGGTTGGTCAAACGGAGCGTCAACCAGGATGACGTGACGGCATATCATCTGTTTTACGCGGACGCGCGCGGCACGCCCGGCACGGACCTGACGTTCTTCGATTGGCCCGTGCTGCGCGAGTCGCGCGGGTCGCGGTCGATCACGCGCACCCACTTGCGAGTGGCGGGCTTGCCGGCGCTCGAGTACTGGAGGCGGCATCTCGCCGAGCGGGGCGTGTCGGTGGGGGACGCGGTGGAGCGCGACGGCAGACTCACGCTCGACTTCGAGGATCCGGAGGGACAGCGGTTGGCGCTGGTGGACGACGGCGGTGCCGGGGTCGCGTATCCCTGGGAGCGGAGTCCCGTGCCGGCGGAGTTTCAGGTGCGCGGGCTCGGGCCCATCCTGATCAGCGTGCCTAACTTGGGTCCGACGGACGCGCTGTTGCAACGGGTGCTCGCCATGCGGCCGGTGCGCGACTATGCGCATCCGGACGATGCGGCGCACCGCGTGCACGTGTACGAGATGGGCGACGGCGGTCCCGCGGCCGAGCTGCACGTGGCCGTGCAGCAGGGTCTGCGGGCGGCGCGACAGGGCGCGGGCGGCGTGCATCACGTGGCGTTCCGGACACCCGATGCGGATTACGATGCATGGGCGGACCGGCTCAACACGCTGCGCGTGGCGAACAGCGGCAAGGTGGACCGCTTCTGGTTCCACAGTCTGTATTTCCGCGACCCATCGGGCGTGCTGTTCGAGATCGCGTCGGACGGTCCGGGGTTCGGGTTGGACGAGGACCAGGCGACGTTAGGCGAACGCGTGGTGCTGCCGCCGTTCCTCGAGCCGGAGCGCGAGCGCATCGTGGCTGCGCTGCAGCCGATCGATTGAGCGGCTGAGTCCGGCGGTGACGCCGTTGGTGACGTGGCAGCGTGCCCAGCAGCACGCTGCCACGTTTTGCATCGACTTGACTCGGCATCCCGGGCGGAACACGTTGGCTTTCCAGGCAAGACACCACCGCGCCCCGCCACACCCGTCGAGTCGGGGCGTGCCTAACCTTAACCCGGAGGGTTCCGATGCCGTCCCGTGTGTGGTGCCAAGGAGTCGCCGCCGTGCTCGTGCTGTCGGTCGCAACCGCGTGCGGGGACACGACTCGCCCAACTGAGGTCGCCGCGAGGAACGTGGCCGTCAACGCGGCGCGGGCGGTCCAACAGACGGTGAAGGTGAACATGCTCGACAATTGCGACGGGCCGTCGTTCAACGCCGCGATCGGAGCGGGGACGTGCATCCGCACCGGCGGCATCAAGGTCGGCGACTTCCTGTCGCTCATGGGCAAACATCACGTTGTGGATGCCTACCGGTTCTCCCCAGCGGCCTTCACGGTGCACGTCGGCCAGAACATGGCGGCGGTGAATCTTGGCGGTGAAGTCCACACGTTCACGCGCGTGGC
>DASVAC010000224.1:0-3477 GCA_036376535.1 Gemmatimonadaceae bacterium
TGGCGATTCGTCCGGCATCTCGCTCGCCGGCGGCGCGAGCTTCGCCATTTTCCGCGCATCGCGGCACAAGGCCGCTGCGTGGCAGCTCATTCAATACTTGTCGCAACCCGCGCAGCAGCTCGCGTTCTATCGTCTCAGTGGCGACCTGCCCGCGCGCCTCGACGTCTGGCGTGAATCGGGCCTCGAGTCGGATCGCTACGCGCACGCGTTCTGGGTGCAGCTGCACCGCGTGCGCGCCACGCCCAAGGTCCCGGAGTGGGAATCGATCACCGCCAAGATCATCGATCAAGCCGAGGAGTCCATTCGGGGCGGTGTGGCGCCGGCAAAGTCGCTGTCGACGCTCGATCGGGACGTGAACACCATTCTCGACAAGCGCCGCTGGATCATCGCACGCGACTCGACCAACGCAGTGGGCCATGCGCCGTGAGCTCACGGTCGAGCAACAGCGCGCACGCGCGGCGTTGCTCTTCATCGTGCCGGCGCTCGTGCTCATCGGGCTGTTCTTTCTCTTGCCGGTGGTCGCGTCGTTCCTGCTCAGCGTCACCGATTTCGATCTCTATGCGCTTGCCAATGTGCACAACGTGCGCTTCGTGGGCGCGCACAACTACGTCGCGCTCGCCGGCAATTCGGAGTTCTGGTCGGCCGTCGCCAATACGTTCTATTTCGCGCTCGTGGGCGGCCCGCTCACCGTGGCGGTTGCGTTAGGCGCGGCGCTCCTCGTGAACGCGAAGGCGGCGCGCCTCAAGGGACTGTTTCGCACGGCGTACTTCGTCCCGTTCGTGACCACGCTGGTGGCGGTCGCGATCGTCTGGAAATACCTCTACCACCCGACGTACGGGCCCATCAACTACGCGTTGGGCGGGTTAGGCATCAAGCCCATCGATTGGTTGGGCAATCCGCACTGGGCCATGCCCGCCATCATCGGCTTGGCCGTGTGGAAGAACTTCGGGTACAACATGCTCATCTTCATCGCCGGCCTGCAGGCCGTGCCCGAAGAATTGTACGAAGCGGCGCGCATCGACGGCGCCGGCGCAGTCCGGCAATTCCGCAGCGTCACGCTGCCGAGTCTCGCGCCCACGTTTTTCTTCGTGGGCGTGGTCACGATGATCGGGTACTTCCAGTTGTTCGCCGAGCCGTACGTGATGACGCAGGGCGGGCCGCTCAAGAGCACCACCAGCCTCGTGCTCTTCATGTACACGGAAGGCTTCCGCTGGTGGCGGTTAGGCAACGCCGCCGCGATCGCGTTCGTGCTGTTCGTGATCATCCTCGCGTGGACGATCCTTCAGTTGCGCCTGGACCGCCGCCGCGCATGACGAGCGCCATCGTCGCCGTTCCCGCGCGCCGCCGCCTGCGCATTGCGCCGCTTGCGCTCCACGCCGCGCTCATCCTCGGCGCGCTCGTCGCGCTGTTCCCGCTCCTCTGGATGGTCTCGGCGTCCTTCATGCAGACGGGGATGGCGAATCAGTATCCGCCACACCTCCTGCCGCGGCACCCGACGTTCGCGCACTATCGCGAGATCTTCACACGGCTCTCGATGGGCCGCTTCGTGCTCAACAGCGCTTTCATCTCCCTGCTCGTGACCGGCCTCTCGCTCTTCATCAACTCGGCCGCGGGATACGCGTTCGCCAAACTGCGCTTTCGCGGGCGCGACAGGCTGTTTCGCGGGCTCATGCTCGGTCTCGTGGTACCGGTTCAGGTGGCGATGCTGCCGCTCTTCCTCCTGTTCAAGGAGATGCGGCTGATCAACACGTACTGGGGCGTGATCATCCCATCGTTAGCCAGCATCTTCGGGATCTTTCTCATCCGCCAGTACACGCTGGACATCCCCGACGACCTGCTCGACGCCGCGCGCATCGATGGCGCGAGCGAGTTCCGCATCTATCGGTCGGTCGTGCTGCCGGTGATCGTGCCGATCCTCGCCACGCTCGCGATCTGGACGTTCCTCACGACGTGGAACGACTTCATGTGGCCGCTCATCGTGCTCAGCGACCAGTCGAAGATGACGCTGCCCGTCGCGCTCGCGAGTCTGGCCGGCGAGCACGTGCAGGACACGGAGCTCATGATGGCGGGCTCGGTGGTTACGGTGCTGCCGGTGCTGCTGGTGTTCCTGTTCCTGCAACGCTACTACGTGCAGGGGATCATGTCGGGGAGCGTCAAGGGATGACGGGCGCGCGCGTCGCGTGCCTAACGGCGCTGGCCGCGGCGTGCGGCGCGCTCCACGCGGCGGCGCAGACGACGGTGCTCGACGCGTTCGATTCGGTATCGGCGTGGAGCGCGAGGCCATCCGACGGTGTGTCGCTCCAGATCGGCGCCGATGCGGGCCGGCACGGTAGCGCCATGCGCCTCGACTTCGACTTCCACGGGCACGCCGGCTACGCCATCGCGCACCGGACGATCGATTTGCCGCTTCCGCCTGACTACGAGCTCTCGTTCTCGGTGCGCGGCGACGCGCCGCGGGAAAATCTCGAGTTCAAGCTGATCGATTCGACCGGCGACAACGTGTGGTGGCACAACGCGGTCGGCTACACGTTCTCCAAGCAGTGGAGCGCCGTGCGCTATCGCGCGAGCGACATCGCGTTCGCGTGGGGACCGGTTGGCGGCGGCGTGCTGCACCGGGTGGCGGCGATCGAGATCGTGGTGACGGCCGGCGAGGGCGGGAAGGGCACCGTCTGGGTCGACGATCTCGCGTTCCGCCCGCTCGAGCCGGAGCGACCATACGATCTGACGCCTGCGGTCACCGCCTCGTCGGCTGCGTCCGGACACGACGCACGCGCGGCGCTCGACGATGACACGGCCACCTCGTGGCGCTCGGCCGCCGGCGGACGACAGTCGCTCACCATCGATTTTCTCCGCGACCGGGACTACGGCGGCCTAACGCTTCGTTGGGCACCCGGCGGGCACGCCATCGACTACGATGTCGACACCTCGGCCGATGGCGCACACTGGGCGCTCGCGCACGCCGTCCGCGGGAGCGATGGCGGCCGCGACGACATCCCGATGCGCCGCGCCGAGTCGCGGTGGATGCGCGTGACCATGCTGCGGGGCGCAAACCCCTCGGCGTACGAGCTTCGCGACCTGCAGGTCCAACCCGACGGTTGGGCAGACAGCGCGAACGCATTCTTTCGACACCTCGCCGCGGATGCGCCACGGGGCACGTATCCCCGCTACCTGTCGAACGAGCAATCGTACTGGACGGTTGTCGGCATCAGTGGTGGTCGGCACACTGGTCTGCTGAACGAAGACGGGATGCTCGAGAGCGACAAAGGTCAGTTCTCCGTCGAGCCGTTTCTCTTCGTGGACGGGCATCTCGTGAACTGGGCGAACGCATCGCCTGAGCAATCGCTCGCCCGAGGTTACCTGCCAATCCCAACGGTCACGTGGACAGCCGGAGATCTGTCGCTCGACATCACCGCATTTGCCGACGGATCAGCTGCATCGTCTGCGCTCATCGCGCGATATCGGGTGCGAAACACGTCG
>DASVAC010000225.1:0-3151 GCA_036376535.1 Gemmatimonadaceae bacterium
GTCCGTCGTACAGGCGATATTGCCTTCGCCGTCGGTGAAGCTCAGTGTGCAGGACGTGTGGGCAAGGGCGACAGGATCTGGCGCCTGCTTGGTCACCGCCGGAGGCCATTCACCGCGCGTGCGCACCGCCTTGGTGTGACACACGAACATGCCGAGGACGAGACATGCGACGAGCATGATGGGAACCTAGCCGTCTGACGCCTAACGATGGAAGACCTTGCCTCCGCGCCATCGGCGATTCACCTTCACGAGCGGCCGCAGAGCGGCTGTACCGGTCATGCGTCATTCGAATACGTCATCAATGATCCAGAACCCGTGCAGTTCGCGCTGACCGGCTTCGACCAGCGCGATTCCTGAAGAGAGCGGGGTGTCCGGAATGCTTCCTGAATCGTTGCACGGCGAGTCCGTTGTCGCTGTACTCCTGCGTGCGGATGAGCCGCTGTCGCAATCCGTTCTACGTGGTGAGCTCCGATGGGACGGCACGACCCTCTGGTTCGAGTGGTACTCCGGCGGATTTCCGCTCCCGGTGAACCTCGCACGCCTCGACCGCGCGCTCACCCCAATGACGTCGGAGTTCCGCACGACGTGCTGGTCGAGCGAGACGAACCCCGCAGTCGGCACTGCCTTGGCTGACGCGAAGTACTTCGGCATGTTCTGGGTAACGGCTGCGCCGTCAAACGCGATCCCTGCGTATGGGATCGTCGCCGTGATTGGGCGCCCACGGGCCGACCAAATCATCGACGTTGCGCGGTGGGAGTCACATCACCGCAGCCCCGAGTGAGAACCAAGAACCACACGATTCGTGCGAGGCGTCGCACACTCCGGTCGAGCGCAGCGACGTGTTGCGTTCGCGGCTTTGGTCTAACAGCGCTCCTATTAATGCCGACACACTAGCGCAACGCCTAACGAACAGTCACGGCTGCTGGAGCGAACTGTGTCTTACGCTGTCCATTTCCCCGCGTCGGACCGAGTCCCATTATGGCGGATCGAAAAGCCGAAGCTGAGACTTTCCGTTGCGCATTGCTCGCTGGATGTGCGACCGTCGCCGAGGTCGTCGCTTGGGCCGACGAAGTGATCGCGGCGGAGGCGACGCCAGACAGCGCGATCATCGAGGTATCGCTCGCGGCGCACCGCTCGCCGATCGACGTCGTGTCGCTGCTGAAGGCGATCCCTGGTCACGCTGATGGCGTCCAGGTGCGGCGGCGGATGATGAGTCGAATGCTTCGCCTGCTCGACAAAGAGCCCAGCCGCGGCCATCAGGTCGCGCGTTGGATCTCAGTAGTACACGACGCCCGCGACCGCGTTGCCGGTCGCGCGGTCGCCGCCGCCGAGCAACATCAAATGGCCGTGGCCTAACGCGTCGGTGAACGCAACCGAAGCTTCGTTGTACACCGAGTAGCCGAGCACCGCGTCGATCGTGTTGGTTCCGGTGGCACCGTTCCAGCTGCCGAGCGTGCCGTCGGCGTTGATGGTTCCATATCGGTTCTCACTCGACCCGGCCGAGCCGCCGTACACACCGGAGCTCGCGAGCAGCGCGCCGCCGGCCGCGAGCGCGCTATGCTTGCTTCGTGCCTTGCCCATGGCCGTCACGCTCGACCAACCGGCGGCCGCGAGCATGCCATTGCGCGGGTCGATTTGCGCCATGTACACGTTCCCCGTCTCGGAGCCCGAGCTCGAGTCGACGCCGGGCGCCACGGTGCCGTTGTCGCCGCCCACCGCGTACATGTACGGCCCGAAGTTGGACACCGCCAGATACGCGGTCTGCTGCGGCAGCGACGTAATCGCCTGCCATGCGCCCAGCGTGCCATCGGCGTGGACCGACGCCCGATATGCCGAGTCGTTAGGCGTGTGGCCGGCGCCCGCACCGCCGACGAGGTAGATGTACCCGTCGAAAACGGTCGCACCAGACGAGTGGCGCGGACTCGGCAGCGCTGTCGTCGTCTGCCAGGCTCCGAGCGAGCCATCGAGACCGACTCGCGCGACGTACACGGTGGCGACGACGTGCCCGGCGTTGTCGACACCGCCGATCGAATACAGATATCCGCTCCCGGCGGTGGTGTCGATCGCCGACGTATATGCCGTCGCTGCTACGGTGGTCTGGTAGGCGCGAGGCTCCGGAAGCGGCGGAAGCGCGGTGCTCCATGCACCCAGGGCGCCCGCGGCTTGGATCTGCGCACGATAGACGGCAGCGGTCGCCGTATTCGTCGTGTCGGCGCCGCCCACAGCGAATACGTACTCCGCCGGCGTGCCCGTCGTGACGGGCACGAACGCCGCGCCTAGGCCCTGTCGTTTGTTAGGCAGCGCCGTCGCCAACGTCCACGTGATCGTACTTGGACTGAAGGGCTGGTTCGAGATCGCGGTGAACAGCACGTTGTTGCTGGTTCCCGCCGCCGTTTGCACCGTGACCTCGGCGGTGGTCGTGATGCCGCGCGGCACCGTCGTCACGATCACCGTGTTCGTCCAATCGGTGCTCGGATCGACGATGGTCGCCGGGATCGCCGCGCCACCGGCCGGGGTAAAGAATACTTGGCCGTGCGCAGCGGACCCGAAGTCGGCGCCCTGGATCACGACCGTCATACCGACGAGGCCCGTTGGTTTCGGCGCGCCATTCACGAGCGTAATCACTGGCGGGGACTGCGGACCGGTCGCGCTACTGCTACCGCAGGCGGCCGCGAACACCGCGACGAGGGCGAAAGACGCCAACTGGATGAGACGCACGGAGACACTCCCGAGAGGATGCATGGCGGGGGGGCGGGCGAGCGGCCTGCCCTCATACGCAACACGGACAGTCTCGGAAGCCCGTCACACAAAGGTGTGTTTGTGCCAGGTGGGATCCGGCGACGGGCGGCACGGGTATTTCTTCACGCGGTGGGTCACGTGATTGCCTAACGATAAGGATCACACCCTCGGCAGGGGACCGACAGATGGTGACGATGTGGCCGACGCTACTTTTCATATGGCCCGGGTCGAGCCCAAGCGGCGTTCCTCCATCGAGCGGGGAGGCCCCAGGACAATCCGCTGGGCCACAATCTCGCGGCGCAGCTCAACTACTGGAGGTGGATCGACCATCTCGTCGCGGCTGGTGTGCAGCGGATCGAGTTCGTATCGAACCTCGCGTGGACGGACAGAGTACCGTCCCCTGCCGGGAACG
>DASVAC010000226.1:0-36680 GCA_036376535.1 Gemmatimonadaceae bacterium
GCGTAGAAATACAGGTTGCCGTCGTCGCCGCGTATCAGCAGCTCGTAGCCCTTCCCCTTCTTCGGCCGCTTGGTCGCGATCCAGTCCACCGTTCCATCGACGGCGGCGAGGATGGGAGTCCACCGCGGACAGAACATGTCCTGGCCTTTGTGGCTCCGCTTCCCGCCGTCGCGCGGGTCGCCGAAGCCGCTCGTGAAGCGCACCGAGTCCGCCGCGAGCGGAAACGTGATCGGCACGACCCGGTGTTCCGGTTCGCCGGGTCGACTCCCCGACGTCGCGCACGCCGTCCCAAAAAACAAAACGGCGAGCAGTACGAGCCTCGCCGTTTCAGAGCCTAATCGAAACTGCATGCGCATCACGGTTTCTGCGGAGACGGCGGGGGCGGCTTCGCGCTCGACGAACCAGCCGGCGAGGGATTCGAGAAGTCCACCTTGGGCACCTCGCGCGCTCCCGCGTTGGTCACCTCGAAGTATGGCTTCTCCTTGGAGCCGATCACCTTCGCGGTGAGCACAGCGGGGAACCGCCGGATGTACGTGTTGTACTGCTGCGCCGCCTGATTGTAGTCGCCGCGCGCGACGGCAATCCGGTTTTCGGTGCCGGTCAACTCATCTTGCAGCCGCAAGAAACTCTGATCGGCCTTGAGCTGCGGGTACGCCTCCGCGACGGCGAACAGCCTGCCTAACCCGGACGTCAGCTGCGCGTTCGCGTTCGCCATCTGCTGCGGATCGTGCGTTTGGATCGCGCCGACCAACCCGGATCGCGCGGTCGCGACCTCGGTGAAAACCTGCTCCTCGTGTTGCGCGTACCCCTTCACTGTGCTCACGAGATTCGGAATCAGATCGGCACGACGCTGCAATTGTACCTCGATCTGACCCTGGGCCGCCTTCGCCTGCTCGTCCAATGTCTGGATCGTGTTGTACCCGCATCCGGCAAGGAGCGGCACGAAGCACAACGCGAGCAACCGCTTTCGCATTCGGTACCTCCGAACAGAGCGTCCAACGAATGGTACAATCACGCCGGCCTAAAGCTCAACTGGACGATGTACTTGCCCGGCTTCACCGAGCCCGATGTCGGCTTCCACGCCTGCGCCGCCTTGTCGTCCAAGCACTGATTCACCGATTTCCCCGCCTTGGACGACCACGTGTCGGCTTTCACGCGGGCGTCGCTCACGCCGCCCGATCCCACCGTCACGAGCATCGCCACGCCGCCCTGCAAACGCGGATCCACCTTTTGCCCGAACTCCTGGTAGCAGAACTGCGAGAACGACTGCTCGCGCTCGACCACCTCGATCAGCTCCGGCGGCGCCGGCGGAATCGGCTTCTCCGCAAGCTGCGGCTTGGGCGGTTTGAACGTGTCCGGCGCAGCGGCCGGAATCGCGCTCTGCACCGAGTCGAGATTCATAGGCGTCGTGTCCTGCGCAATCGGCGGCGGCGTGGGCGGCTTCTTGTCGTGCGAACACGCGGCACCCAGGACTAACGCCGCGGCCGCGAGCATGCGTCGCATCATCCAGCTCCTTGGTTGTCCAGATAGTGAACCAGTTGGTGCGCTCCCTCCAGATAGCTCGAGAGCACCGTTGGGACGTCATCACGCGTGAGGCGTTGCGTACCACGTACGTGTTGGACGACGCGGATGAACGCGTCGGTCGACACACCTGTCGCCTGCGCGACGTGTCGCGACAACACCTCGTAGTCTGTGGACGGGGGTTCCCCCCGATCGCGTAACACCGCGCGGAAAATCACCATGAAGGTGCTCAGGCTGGCCTCGAGCAATTCGAGCAAACGCTTCCGATCGCCGCCGCTGGCGAGAATGCTCTGCCGCAGCTGGAGGAGCTTGGCCCTAGCTTCGCGTTCGAGCTGCAGCCGGAGGTTCCGCCGATCGACGCGAATGCCCGAAAACGGATCGGCGCCAAAGAGCACGCGATTGCGCTCGAGGATGTCCGCGTACTCCATCGCGAACACATCCGACGACGAGCGCCACTCCTCTTCCGTGAGCGTGAGCGGCGGCGGGTGACCAGCCTCGGACCACGCACGCGCGATGGATGCCTCGCGCTCGAGCAACGAGAGATCGAGCCGGCTCACCAGCACGAGCACGTTCAAGTCGGAGCGTTTGGCAATGTGCTCGCCAGCGGCCGCCGAACCGTAGAGGACCACGGCGCGGAGATCGTCGCCGAACGCCTTCTGCAACTGCGCCACCAGCTCTTCGAGTGTCATCTTCGCCATATGCGCCTCCCCCTCACCAGCTCGAGCCGCCGCCACCGCCGCCGAATCCACCTCCGCCACCGAATCCCCCGAAGCCTCCACCACCACCGCCGCCGAAGCCGCCGCCTCCGAATCCGCCGCCCCATCCCCCGCGTCCACCGCCCACCCCGCTCAAGAAGAGCAGGGGCAGACATCCTCCGCAGCCGCGCCCGCGCGCGAGGGAGGAGATGACCGCAACGAACACAAAGATGAGGATCGCCGCGACGATTGGCGGGAACCCGCCGCTTTGCCCGCTCGACGGCGGGGCTTGCTGCGGCACCAGCGTCGTGTCGAGCGTGAAGTGATACTCGCTCGCGAATTTCTCCGCGACCTGGTACGTCAGCTGCTCGATGCCGCCCGCGTAATCGCGCTGCCTGAAAAAGTCGACGGCCGAGCGGCACATGTCGCCGGCGTCGGCGTCGGTGATGAAACCCTCGGCGCCGTAGCCGGTCCCGACGTAGCACTGACCGCGGCCGCTCGAGTTGGTCTCCTTCGGCACCACCAGGATGATGACGCCGGTGTTGCGCGTCGGATCACCAGGCTTGCCGAACTTCCCCACCTTCCACGTGCGACCGATCTCGAGCGCGACCTGGTTCGGATCGTTCTGGCCGATGTCCGGCAGCGTGACGACGACGATGTCGCCGCCGGATTTGGCGCGGACGTCGTCGATGATGCTCTGGATGTGCGTCCTACTCGCCGTCGGGATGATGTTGGCGAAGTCATCGACGTATCCCGTCGGCGCCGGGAGCTGCAGCGCCTGCGCGATGAACAGCGCACTGACGAGCTGCCGCGGGAACACGGCGCTACTTGCTGAACACGAACGAGAAGCTGTACGTACCGCCGCCCTGATCGGACGACGGGAAGCGCCATCCCAGGATCTTTTGCTTGATGCAGGCTTCGGTTTCCGACGCGCCCGCGCCGGACCACGTGCGATTGGTGATGTCGACGCCGGTGACGTTGCCGGCGCCGGTGAGCGTCACCGCGACGTTCACGGTGCCGGCCAAGGACGGGTTCACCTTGAGGCCGTTCTCCGTGTAGCAGAACTGGAGCTGCGACTGGCGTCCGCGGACATAGTTGCCCAGGTCCGACACGTTGCGCCCCTGCCCGCCCACCTTTTCGGCGCGAATCACACTCGGCGGCGCGACACTCACCGACGAGAAGCCGACGCCCCCGCCTCCGCCGACGCCGCCGATGCCGCCGCCGCCCGGCGTGGTGCCCAACCCTTCGCCTAACCCGCCGCGTCCCGGCGTGCGCGATCCCTGTCCGCCCTGGCCGTAGCCGATGACCGCTTTGCCGCTCTGGCCCGGCGTCGAGCCGGCGCCCGAGTTCACGTCCACACCGCGCAGCACGTTGGACACGTCGCCTACCATGCCGCCGCCTTGCTTCGTGGCCGCGCCGCCGAACGCCGAGCCGAACGCGGCGGCGTCGTTCTTCTTGGGCGCGTTGTTGCGTCCGCCGCCCGCAGGCGGCCGCGGCGTAGGCGCGGCCGCGGCGGGTGCCGCCGCCGGCTGGGGCGTGGGTGCGGGCGGCGAGAGGTCTTCCACTTTCACGTCGATCGGCGGCGTCTCCTGCGGCAGGAGCGCGATGGAGGGCGGCACCAGCGGCCCGAACGCCACGAGCAGCAGCCACAGGATGCCTAACGCACAGGACACGATCCACGAGTACATGATCGCGCGCCCTTCGGCGTCGGCGAACTCGTAGCGCATGTTGCGCGTGAACGACGTGTCGTCCGCGGGGTGGCGCGCGCGGCGCGGCGGCGGCGTCATCGGCTGGCGCATGGGTGCGTCCGCCATGCCTAACGCGCCCCCGGCGCGGCGGCCGCGGTGTCGAGCCCGCCTTCCTGCTTGCTCACCTCCAGCGACAGGTTGCGGAAGCCGGCCAGCCGCGCCGTCTGCATCATGCGCGCGAGCAGGTCGTAGCGCATGCTCTTGTCACCCTGGATGGCGAGCGGCACGTCCAACGGCTGGCCGGCGGCGATCCGGTCCGCCCGGCGAATCGAGTCGGCGGCCACGCGCATCGCCGAGTAGAGCGGCGGGATGAGCAGCGGCTGCGTCGGATCGTTGGACGGCGCGCGCGCGGCGTCGAGCGTGCTCATGATCGGCCGGCCGCCTAACGTAACCTGCGGACCGATGCCGAGCGTGAGCTGCTGCAGCGCCGCGGCGCCGACGTGCGCTTCCGGCAGCCGCACGCCGGGCACCACGGGCGACAGCTCGCCCACGGTGGCCGTGGTCAGCGCGAAGAACACGATCGACACCAGCGTGTCGACCAGCGGCACGAGGTTGAGCTCCGTGATCCGGAACTTGGCGAATTGCGCGGCGCGACGCGCCGCCCGCATGTCCCGCCCGCGGCTGCCCATGCCTTACCTCGCCGGCGCGGCCGCGGGTCCACCGCGCGCGCGCGTGCCGAGTGAGATGCCGGTGAAGCCCGCCAATCGCAGTCGCTCCAGTACGTGAATGATGTTGTCGTACGCCACGTCATCGGCCGGAATCACGAGCACGTCCTTGTTCTGCGGGTATTGCTGGCGGATCTGCGTCATGAGCGCCTGGAGAGTGCCTAACGCATTCGCGTCGAGACCCTTGATCGCCTGCCGGAATCCGCCGCCGCCCGAGTGCTCGACGTCCATCTCGTCGTTGCTCACGCGCACCGCGAGCAACAGGTTGAGCACGTCCTTCTCCGATTTCACCTGCGCCGCCTGCTGCGGCGTCGTCACCACCACCGGCGGCAGCGAAAGGTCGAACGACGTGAGCGCCATCATCGTCTCGCCCTGATACGTGAGCAGCGAAAAGAATACGATGGACGTGAGTGTGTCGACCAGCGGCACGAGGTTGATGTTCCCGTGCGCCGTGACCGGTGCGCGCTCGGCGCGCCGCTGCTTGGATCGATGAAAGAGACTCGCCACGGCGACCCCTTACGGCGCGATGCAGGTCGTGGTCACGCGCGCGCTCACCGGTGTCCCAGACGCACGTCGGGACGGTCGATCAACGCGTTGATCAGGCGCACCTGGAACTCGTCGACCTGTTCGATGATCCCTTCCGCCTGGCTCACGAGATAGGCGTGCGCGACCGACAACGGCACGGCCGTGAGCAGACCAAAACCCGTCGCGTTCAGTGCGACGGCGATACCCGACGCCAGTGCCGCCGATCGTTGGGCGGCCGCTTGCAACGAGACCGATTGGAACGCGTGGCGCAGGCCGAAGATCGTGCCTAATAGACCGATGAGCGTGGCAACGTTGGCGAGCATCGGCAAGTAGTGCAGCCGGCGCGTGAGGCGCGGCAGCACAGAGAGCGCCGCGGCGTCGGCCACGTTCTGCAGATCGGCTTCGTCGCGGCTCCGGCTCCGCAAAATGAGCAAGCCCATGTCCGGCAGCACGGCGTTCGACTGCTGGCAGAGCTTGATCGCGTCCTCGATCTTCCCCGCGCGCACGAGCTGGATCACCCGCTCGATGAACGCGCGCCCGTTGATCTTGGAGCGGATCACGATCGTGTAGAACCGCTCGATGAAGACGGCCACCCCGCACACCGCCACCGCGAGGATGAAGTGCATGACGGGGCCGCCGGCGCGGTAGTACTCGAGCAAGGTCATCATCTAGAAAGGTCCTCCGAGTAAGTGCGGCACATGGCGGCCGTCGTGCTCATCATTTGTGTTGCGTGGTATCGTGCGGCGCGCGGAGGGAATCTCTGGCCACGCCGAGTGCCTTCACCACCGCTTCGAGCGAATCGAGACGCGCCCGGCGGTACTCCAATTCCTTCAGCAATTCCTTGATCTCCGCGGCGCGTGCGGAGGCATCGGCCGCGTTCTGACTCGACTGCGCCGCTGCCGACGACGCGGAGTCCGCGGAGCGCTGCTTGGCGGCCGCATCGCGATCCGCGCGCTCGAGCGAATCGAGACGCGCGCGACGCTGCGCGAGCTCGCCGCGAATGGCTTCCATCTCGCGCGTGCGCGCCCCGAGATCGGTGCTCTGTGCGCCGGCGGCACCTGGTGCGGCCCCTGCAGCACCCGCTGCTCCGGCTCCGGCCACCGTTGCGGGCGACGCCGCATCGCTCGGCGACTTGCCGGTCACCTGGCTGCGCGACAGCAGATGATATCCGGGCATCGCCGCCGACCAGAACGACGCGGCGCCGTTCTCCGCGCCTAACACCTGGCGGTCGTACACCGGCACTTCGCGCGGCCGCACCGTGACCACCTGCGGCGTCGGCACCTGACCACGGATGATGATGGTCTGTCCCGCCTTGGGCGGTTTCTTGGGCGCGGCCTGCTGCTGCGCCGCCGCCTGCGCGGCTCCGACGATTATGGCCGCGACACCAGCAGCGAACATCCGGAAGCCCGTTCGAGCGCGCATCACGGCGTTCCTCCGGTCCTGGCGGGCGCGGGCGCAGCGGCCGGCGCGTCGAGGGCCGGCGATTCGTCCACCGTGCCGCCTAACGCAGCCTTGGCGCGATCCACCCAGGCGTTCGCGATCTTGTCTGTGGTCGCCTTGTCCACCAGCGTCTGCCACGTCTTCCGCGCATCGTTGAAGTACTGATCGGCCTGCTGCGACGCACCGGCCTGTGCGGCCGAGAGTTGCTCGCCCGTCAGGTCCGCCGGCAGCTGCACATTCTTGAGATAGTTACCGTACTCCCACTGCGCGAGCCCGACGAAGTAGGATGAGGCGGCGAGCCACTGCGGCGAGCCGGAACCGATCGACCGCGTGAAGTGCATGGTCATGGCCGACAGGAGCCGGCGCTTCGGCGCCGACAGCCGTTCCACGCCCTTGCGAGTGAGATTCAGGCGGCTCGGAATGCTGAGCGTGAGCGGCTTGTACTGCGCGTAGAGCGCGGCACCCGCATGGAACTCCTGCTCGCCCAAGCGGTCGGCGCACGTCGTCTTGAACTCGGGCGTCGGCTTGATGCACGCTCTGGCCAGCTCCGCCGAGGCCGCGGCGCTGTCGCCGGCCGCTTTGAGCATCACGATGCGCGACTGCTGCGCCGCGCCCGCGCGCGGATCGCGCGGATTGCGCGCCACGAACGCGCCGTACGCGCGCGCCGCGTCGGACGAGTCGGCGGCCTGGGCGTAGAGCAGCGCGGCGTTGTACTGCGCGTCGGCCGCGCGTTTGTCGCGCGGATAGGCCGCGGCGAACTCGCCATACGCCGCGGCGGCATCCTTGGCGTGGCCTAACGAGTCGAGCATCACCGCGCGCCTAACCATCGCGTCCGCTCGGCCCGGCCACTTCGGATTCTGCTGCACCAGGGAGTCGAGCGCCTTGGCGGCGTCCTCGCGGCGGCCCAGGTCGGCCAGCAATTGCGTCTCGAGTGCCTGGTACTGCACGCGGTACTTGTACGTCGGGTACTGCGACACGAGACGGCCGGCCAGCTCCAACGCGCGCGACTTGTCGGCGCGCGAGGTGGCCGTGTCGTTCTTCGCGCGCGCCGCGCTGTCGGCGAGCATGAACGTCTCGATCGCGTTGCGCAACGCGTCCGGCGCTTTGGCTGATGTCGGATTGCGGTCCGCATACGCGACGTACACTTGTTCGGCCGCGGCTTCGTAGTTGCCGGCCTTGATCAGCGAATCGCCGTACGTGACGGCGGCCGCATTCCGAATCAGGTTGATGGAGTCGGCGAGCTTCGAGCGTCCGGACTGTCCGGCGATCGACTGCGCCTTCTCCCACTGGCCCTGCGCTTCGGCGTACTTGCCTTGCTTGTAGAACGCGTCGCCGATGAGTTTCTGTGCCGTCGGCGTGTAGGCGTTCTCGGGATATTTCTCCGTGAACGTCTGGAACGTCTTCGCCATCACATCCCAACGCGACGCTTCCGAGGCGCGGCGGCCCTTCTCGATCAGGGCCTTGGGCGCCGCGTCGCTCGTCGGGAACGCCGCGACGAACCGGTCGACCGCCGCGAAGAGTGAATCCTGCACGGTCGTGTCGGCCTTGTTGTGCGCGACGGCCGAGTCGAACGCGACCACCGCGTTCTGTCCCGCTTGTTGGGCGAGCTTTGGATCCACCTTGTAGTCGTACGCGGCGTGCGTGTACGCCTCGCCCGCGTCGGCGTACGCGCGCTCGCCGAAGTACGCTTCGCCGGCCAGGAACTGCGCATTCTGCGCGCTGTCGGTCTTCGAGAACTCGCGCAGATAGCGCGCGTACAGCTCCGCGGCCGCGGAGAACCGCGCGCTGTCCTTTTTCTGTTGGGCCTGCGACAGCGCGTACTGCGCGCTCTGCCGCAGCATCACTTCACGCACCTGTGCGGCCGTGTCGGCCAACGGTCCGTTGGCTTTCGCCCAATCTGTTCCAGGTGCGAATTGATCGACTAGCTGGAGACGCGCTTGCTGGGCGTGCTCCGGATCGAGCACGCGATTCTGATAGATGTCGACGATCTCGCGTTGGACGGCGAGCGCACCGGAATCGGTGGGCGCTTTCGCCTCCACCGCTTGATACGCGGCGACGGCGCGCGGGAAGTCGCCCTGGTCGCGCAGGCTCGCGGCGACGCGACGCAGCACGGGGAGCTCGAAGCTCGCCGCGTCGGCGTGCGACGAGAAGTACTGATTGGCCGCTTCGGCGCCGCCGGTCTGCGTGAAGGCGACGGCCATGTACTCGATGGCTTCGCGGCGCAGGCCTAACCGTGCCTGCCGCTCCGGCGTGAGCTTGTCGTATTCGGTCACGAGGCGCCCGAACTCTTCGACGGCCTGTTTGTATTCCGGCTGGTTGGGCTGCGTGGCCTGATTGTAGTACGCCCAGCCCAACTTGTAGAGCGCCAGGAAATAGATGTCGCCGTCGGGCGAGGCGGTCTTGGTCGCGTTCTGGTACGCATCCGCGGCCTGCACGAACATGGCGCGCCGTTCCGCGCCGCGCAGCGCCGACGCCTGCTCGAAGCGGGCGTCGCCTAACCGGAAGTACGCTTCGGCGCGGTAGGACGACTGCGGTTTGGTGGAGACGGTCTCGAACATCCTGGCCGCGTCGGCGTAGCGGGCATCGGCGGCGTAGAGCGTGCCTAACGTGTACGCCGCGGCATCGCCGTTGACGAAGCCGGGGTACTTCGTGACCAGCTCCTCGTACCGCGTGACGGCGGCCGAGTAGTCGGGCTGCGTGAGATCGTTGCTGCCCGCACGCTGCGCCGCCGCGAACGCATCATCGGCTCGGCGCACGAGCAGCTCGGCCAGCTGGAACAGGGCGTTCGGCCGCAGCGAGCTGTTCGGGTAGCGCGAGATGAACGACGTGAGCTTGTCGATCGCGACGCGGCGCACCGAGTCTTCGGCGGCCGGGTTCGACGGCGCGGCCGGCGCCGACGCGACCGCCGCCGACGGCGGCGCGGACGTCTGCGCCCGCGCGGACGTCGGGATCAAGAGCGCGCTCGGCAGCGCGACGGCGAGCACAGCAAAGGCGCGCATCGCGGCTACCGTGGCGAGTGGGTCGCGGAGCTCGACGGCGCCGATGGCGCCGTCGGTGTTCCGGTGGCGCCGCCCAGCTCCATCGCGCGGAAGAACGACGCGCTCGCCGAGCCGTAGTCGGCCGCCTCCTTGTCGTGCTGCAGCGATGCGAGCTGCGATGCGGCCCGCGCCCGCAGCTCGCCATCGACGAGCGCGATCATCTGCGTTTCCGCCGCCGTGCGCGCCGCCACGGCTGTCGCGAGCGCCGCACGCATCGCGTGCACCTGATCGCTCTCGACGCCCCGCAGCGAGGCCAGCTCGCGCGCGACGACGGAGTCGTCGGTGGCGAGCACGCGCACCGTCGTGTCGTGCAGCGCGCGGGCGCGGGCGAGACGTGCCATGATCGAGTCGTGCAGCGCGAACACCGGCTGCCGCGCGACGATCGCATCGATCTGCCGCGCCACGCTGTCCGCCATCGCGCGGTAGATCGACGCCGTGCTGGCCTCGATGTCGAGCACGTGGTCGTCGGCCGGCGATGCGCTGGTGCCTAACACCGTGCGGATGCTGTCCACCATGCGCACGTTTTCGGCGGCCGCGGTCTGCGTGGCCGCGACCTGCGACGCGAGCATCTCGTGCACGCGGGTCCGCGACCGGTCGAGCGACGTACCGACCCGCGTGAGCGAATCCTGCAGCGACACCAGTTGCTGCTCTTCGGTGGCCAGGTTGGCGCGCGTGGAGGCGGTGAGGTGCTGCAGATCCTCGAGCGCCGCGATGCGCATCACCTGGACGTCGAGCTGTTCCTGCAGGCGGAACTGCGCGAGCGTGACGGCCGCATCGGCGCTGGAGAGCGCCTGCGCGCGGTCGGCGTACGAGACGAGCGCCGCGGGCGACGACGCCGGGGCATACACCAGGCGGCGCGGGAAGTCGGCGCCTAACGCAGGAGTCAGCGAATCGAGCCGCGCGTCGACCTGGGCGACGGACACCACGTCGGGCGCGGTGCGCGCCGGCGGTACGTCCGCGCCCAGGAACGTGGCGAGCATGGTCGCCGCGTCGGCGTCGACGTCGTCGGCCAGCGCGAGCGTCTTGCCGCTCCGGGGGTCATCCAGGAACAGGAGGCCGGCGGCGCGCGCCTGCACCATCGCCTTCGCGGCCGCGCCTAACGATGCCGATGATCGCCCTTCCATGGTGGCGACCTCGCTGCCCACTGAATCGGCCATCGCATCGAAGTAGTGCTCCGCGTCCTCGGTGTGGCCGGCATCCAGCATCACCTGGCCCAGCATGATCCGCGCCTGGTCGCGCTCAGGCAGGTTCGGATACGTATTCGCGAACGCGGCAAACGCCGTGCGTGCGGAGTCGGCCTGGCCCGCGCGGTACAACGACCACGCGCGCGTGAGTAACGCTTCTGCCCCGACGCTGCTCGTGGGCGCGACGCCCGCCGCGAATCCGGCCGCCGCCTCGTACTGGCCTTCCTGGAACGCGAGCTGGGCGGCCGTTAGGCGCACCTGGTCGCCGAACGGGCCCGTCGCGACGGTGGTCAGTGGCCGCAGGGCGTCGAGGGCCGCCGCACCGCGCGTCGTGTCGCCGCCCATCGCCGACAGCGCATCCATGTACTGCGCGTAGGGCGCGTACACACCGCCGGCCGCGCGGGCGGCCGCGAACGCGCTATGCGCCGTGGCCCAGTCGCCCGCGCGATACGCCGACAGCCCGGAGACGAGCGACGCCAGCCCGCGGTCGCCGCCGGGCGAGGACGCGGCCAGCGTGCGCACCGCCGGGTCGTCGCCACGACGGAATGCCTCGAGCATGAGCTGCGCGTTGATCGTGCTCTGGTACTTGATGCCGCCCGGCACCGCGGCGAGCCGCCCGGCCTCAGCGCGGAACTGCGCGCCCATGCCTAACCGATAGTACGCCTCGGCCATCAGGAACACGAGGTCGGGACGCGTCGAGTCGGCTGATGCGCGCAGCCAGTCGAGCCGCGCGAGCGCGGCGAGCGGCCGGTCCGACGCGAGCTCGAACAGCGCCGCACGCACTTCGGCGTCCGCGCCGCGCTGTTGGTCTGGCGCCGGCAACAGGACGGGCGCGGCCGTATCGGCGCGCACGGCGCTGTCGGCGGCCGCGGATCCACGCGTCGTCGTGTCGCCCGTCGTCCGTTGGGCAGCAACGCGCCGCCCCCCGCCCACGACGAACGCGAGCGCGGACACGACGGCGAGCGTGCGAACCATCATCACGGAATCGGCCAGCTCAGAATGGAGTCGTTCCTTGACTCGTCCAGGTGTTCGGAACCACCTGGCCGTTGCGCACGGTGAACTGCAGGTACGTCACGACGTTCACTTGGGCGTTCACGCTCGCGCGCGAAGTGACGGCCTGTCCATTGACGGTGACCTGCACGTTCACGGTGTGCGCCACCGGCAGGACGGCCGAGCGGAAGAGCTCATCCACGGCGCCCTGCGAGAGCGCCTGCGTCGCGATCGCCGAGTAGGTCCGCGTGTCCGCCGGTCCGCCGTCCAACGACATCTGGACCGCCGTCGGCGACGACTGCGAGGAGTCCGCGCGCAGCAGCACCACCAGGACCGCGCCGGAGCGGCGCTTCACCGCATCTCCTAACGCAGCCATGCGGTCGCGCTGCGCCTGCATGTTGTCCTGCGAGCCGGAGAGCGTCTTGTCCAACTCGACCAGCGCGTTCTGCTCGGTGCTCATGAGCAGGTCGTTGGCGCGCCGCGCCGTCGTCTGCGCCATGGCATTGTCGATCTCCGCCTCGAGCGCGACGCGCTGGCCGCGCAGCTGGCTCAGTTGGTCCTGTGTCGCCTGCAGTTGCTTGATGAGCGCCGACCGCTGCGCCTCGTACACCGCCTGCGCCGCCGAATCCGCGTTGCGGCCGCTCGAATCGGCTTGCGCGCAGAGCATCGCCGGCGCCAGCGCCAACGCGACCGCCAGGACGAGAGAGCTGTGCCGTTTCCTCATGGGCATTGTTCCGCGTGGTTGATGCTGCTCACTGCTGGGGCGGCTTGTCCTGCGGCGGCGGCGTATTCTGCTCCAACTTGCGGAGCCGTTCCTCGAGGCGCTTGAGCGCCTCGCGCTCGGAGTTCAGCTCTTGCTCCGCCTGCGCCCGTCGTTGCTCCACGTCGAGCAGGTTTTGCGCGTGATACCGATCGATCTCCAGCTCCAACGATTGGACACGCTTCTGCCGCGCATCGATTTCGGCGACCAGCGCCTTTTGTTCCGCCTCGAGCTGCGCGACCCGGTCCTGCAGCACATGTCCACGGAGCAATCCGAAGACATTGCTCTGCCAACCGACCGTGAACGCGAACTTGTCGTAGTTATACGGCGTGTGCGCCGTGTCCGACACACCGCCCGCCCCGATTTCCGTCCAGTACAATCCCGCCTGCAGTCCGCGCCAGTTGAGCACCGCGCCGAGGTTGTAGTCCCAGGCGTTGTTCTCGAACATGAACGACACGACGCTGTGCTGGGATGGATAGAGGTCCATCTTCACGCCGCCGAACACACCGCCGGTGGAATGGTGGGCGTACGCAGCGCCTAACCCGCCGTCGTCCTTGAACAAGCCGTTGCCGTACCCGACGCTGAAGCTCAGGCCGACGTTAGGCCAGTTCCGGTCCAGCTCCTGCAGCGAGAACGACTTCGTGGCCACGCCGTACACCGTCTCCGCCGTGGAGAAGTTCGCGTGCAGCGAATCCGCCTGGTGGTTGCGGTTGGGATTCGAGTTCGTCGGCGGCGTCAAAAAATAGCCTAACCCAAACCGGTCGATGTGCGAGTATGGCCCCACGTTTTCGATGCCCACGGCCAGGCTCGGGATCCAGCCGACGACGCCGGACTTCCCGCGGAAGTCCTCCTCGTTGAGCAGCAGGCCGCGTCCGAAGAAGCCCCACTCCGGAGCATCGGAGTATACCGAGAGGCCGACCTCCGCCCGACTCAGGATGGACGTGTACACGGCGAAGTTCGAATTGATGCCCTTCCCGACCCCCAGGCCGGACGAGAGCTCGGATCCCTTCACCGTCTTTCCCGATATAGCCAGGGAGAAGTCGCCCGACAACGGCGACACCCAGGCGACGGGAATGTCGACCAGCCCGGAGCCCCAGTACAGGGTCTGCGGGTAGCTCATCTGTTGGGCATGTGCACCGGCCGGAATCATCACGAGCAGCGCGGCCAGCGCGGAGCAGCATCGCGTCATGGACATGAGGTCGAAGTCTCCGTTAGCGCGCGGGCGGCGTGGAATCGGGCTTGGTCGGCGGCGCCTGCGGCTTGTCGGGCGGCTTCTGCTGCCCTTGCTGCAACGCCTTCAGCCGGTCTTCCGCTTTCTGAATCGCATCGCGCTCGGCCTGGATCTCGCTCTCGAGCTGCTGGCGGCGCTTGGCCACCTCGGCCAGTTCGCCGGCTTGTGCCTTCCGCAGTTGGTCATCGAGCGCCGTGATGCGCTCTTCGCGCTTCGCGAGCTCGAGGTGCAGCCGTGTTTCCTCGCGCTGCAACTCGGCGACGCGCGACCGCAGCACGACGCCCTGCGCGATGTCGTGCAGGTTGCCGCTGTAGCCAAAGCTGAGATTGACCTTGGCGTAGTTGTAGACGTTGTAGAGCGTGCCCTTGGTAGGCGACTTGCCCCCCTCCTCGAGCTCCGTGCCGTAAATGCCTAACGACAGGCCGCGCCACGTGGCCACGACGCCGGCGTTCCAATCCCAGCCGTTGTTCTCGGCGATGAAATCGAACCGCGAATCGGCGGACGGATGGATCGCGTACCGGCCGCCGAGGAACAGGCCTTTGGCGATGGTGCCCTTGTCGTTGTAGTTCCGGCCCAGCTTGCCGTCGTCGGAGAACAATCCGTCGCCGTAGCCTACCGTTAGGCTGGCATCGCTCGTGCGTCCGACGGCGAACGACTTGGTCGCCACGGCGTACAGCGTCGGATCCGAGTGGAAGTGGTGCGCGAACGAGGACGTGACATCGGCGCCGTTGCCGGTCGAGTCGATCTTGACGTCGTGCCCGATCAGCATCCGATCTTCGTGCGGGAACGGGCCCAAGTTGCGGAACCCGACCGCGATCGCCGGCCACGACTTGCCTTGCTGCTCCTTGAGGAGCAGCGCCTGGCCGAAGAAGCCCCACTCGGGATTCTGGCTATACAGCGAAAAGCCGACCTCGTAGCGTCCGCCCCAATGCGAATCGAGCGAGAGATTCGTGTTCCACTGGGCCGACGTGTTGAGCGCTTCCTGCGTGACCAGATTGTACGGGATGTGCTTGCCTGACGTCTGCACCCAGATGTCGCCGGACGACGGAGACACCCAGGCGACCGGGTCATCGATGAGCCCGGTACCGTAGTCCAGCGTAGCCGGATAAAGATCGTTTTGTGGTGGTTCTGTCGAAGTCGTAGCCGACGAGTCCTGGGCCGACGCCGCCGGCACCGCGATCAACGCCGCTCCGAGGGCCAAGAACGAGAGCGCCACGCTGGACCGCAACGCGCGCATGCATCCTCCAGGGAGACGTATGGTGTGGACGCTTATCGGTCTATGACTCATTAAGCATCGCCGAGGTAAAAGACTGATGCTCGTGCGAGCAACGAGATTGGGCGACTCGGATGTGGGTGGATAATCTTGACTCCGCTCCATCGGTCAGCGTGATTAGAATTTCTGATTCGAGACCAATGCCGTCTATCGCGGGAGGACGGAGGGCCATGCTCATGCGCATGCCGCTCATCATGATCGCCGTCGTCGCGGTCGCCTCTACTGCCTGCTCGCACCACGCGCCCAACGAATCGGTTGCCAGCGGACCTGCGATCCTACACGTCGACAATCGTAATTGGCAGAACGTGGATATTCAGGTGCTGCATCGCGGTATTCAGTCGCATCTCGGCAGCGTCAACGCGAGCGCGGAGACAGAGATTGTTTTTCCCAAGTTCCTGCTGAGCGATTTGGGTGAGGTGCAGCTCATCGCCCACGCTATCGGCACGCCCTACACGATCCGCACGCAAGTCATCGTGCTCAAACCAGGTACCGAAGTTCGGTGGACGCTCGAGACAAATCTCGACAGATCGACCATCGCCGTGTATTGAACGTCCACCCGTTCCGCAATCGAATCATTGAGGCGGCGGCCTCACGATTTTCGTCGGCCCCCCGCTAGAAGTCCCGGCCACAAGGCCGATCGACGTTAGGCCGGCTATGATCCCACCGGCCAATAGCCCGCTACGCCACCACGACACCTTTTTCTGTTGAATCGTGGCAATCGCGCTGTGGGGCAACGAGACATTCTCCCCTTTCCAGTACTGCTCTTGACCGGACCGAAACGTCAGTCCGGACACCGACAGGGACATGGCCGTGTCGCTCTGACCAAGCAACCGCCCGTCTACATAGTTCACGTTGGGTCCCAAGTACTGCGCAAGCGACGCGGAGCCCGCGTCGGTGAGCTGTACGTGGAGCTTCGTACCGGGCACTGGCGCGGGCGCAGAGGGAACGGGCGTGGTCACGTAGCAGGCGCAAAGCAACAGCATGGCAAACGGCGCAATTCGCATGAGCATATCCCCCGGTGCCAAAAACTGTAACACGTATGTTGGCGCCGCTCAAGACGCTAGGTCAAGGCAGCGGGCTCGCTACTCCTCAATCCTAACATGTTGTGAAGCGATCGGCCCGGCCTTCCATGCGGAAAGTCGGGCCGATCGTACTACTCAAGACCAGTTCGTTACTCCGAGCTCATCGACCCCTTATGGTATGTTGGTCGGACAAGCGTTAGGCTGATTCCAGTTCCGAACCGGCTGCTGGTCCGGAGCTGGAATGTTCGGGTTCGAGTTGCGCTCTGCGGAGAGCGGATACAGCACGCGTCCAGGAATGCCGGCCGTGCTCGCGGCAACCAGCGTCGGCAGACACGTGCGCTTCCAGTCGTTCCACACCTCGATTTCCTGGAAGTCGGCGATGTACTTCTCGTTGATCACGTCCGCCAGAGTGAGAACACCCACAAACGGGGGCACTCCTTGGGACGCACGTTCCGCGTTGAACGCTGTTAGTGCAGTAGCTTGATCACCCGCATGCACCGCTGCCTCTGCGATGATCAGCTCGTTCTCGGCGTAGGTCACGATTGGCTGGGAAAATCCCTGGCCAGCGTCCGCACCGCCCCTCGCCGCAGCCAAGCTCGAGTAGTTACCCGAACCGCCTTGAGGAGGCGCGCCCCGGTAGAACTGCGCGGTGTCTTTCTTCGCGTTTAGCACTGTGTCGACAAGGCTGTAGTACAGCGCTACGCGCGGATCCTTCGGCGCTTTAACCCCTACAAGCGTCGAGTCTTTCGCAGGTGTCACCGATACGTATTGCGGAGCTGGCCCGCCGACCAGAGTGTTGACGAGGTTTGCTCCCGCACCGATGTAGCCTGAACGCTGAATGATTATGAACTGGTACCAGAGGTTCCACTCGTTCGGATTGGTGCTCTGATATGATTTGAAGTCTCCATCAGGACTTGCAATGCCTTGCTGGGCTTCGGCAAGCGCGGACGCGTAGCCCGTCGGATCCATCGGGGTGACATGCATGAAATACCGGGCTTTCAGCGTGTGCGCCAACGCCAGCCACTTCGATGCATCGCCGCCGTACCAGAGGTCGTTCGGTCCAGGACCGGCGCATGTTGGCCCGGTGCACTGGAGATCGACAATGGCCGTGTCGAGCTGCGCCTGGATATCCGCGTACACCTGCTGCTGCGGATCCAGATGCGGCTGCAACACAGTGCTCACTGCCTCGCGGTACGGGATATCTCCCCAGACGTCGGCGGCGGTGCCCATCGTGAGGGCTTCCATCACCTTCGCAATTCCGACATAGAGGGAATCGCCAACCGCCGCCTTTTGTGCTTGAATGGCGCGCTCATCAATCAGCCCGCCGCCCGTGTAGACCGCGCTCCAATCGCTCGAAAATGCATCCTCGTCGAACACGTAGTTCGCGAGAGGGATGTACTGGCGATCGGTTCCGGCCATGGACTGCACCCACATACTCAACAAGCGGGCAAAGTCGCCCGTCTGAAGTGTCGTCTGCGTAACCGTCACGCCGACGAACAGCTGATTCGCGCCCGTTGTTGTCGGGCTGTTCGGGTTTGTGGTGAGACCCGTTCCGTTCAACCAGTCGCTGCAACCACCCAGCAACGCGACTGGCAGGAGCGAGGCCACCGCGATCTTCAAATATCTATGCATACGATAGGTCTCTCTCGTTGCAAGGTCAGCGGTTTAAGCCCAGCGACAGCACGAAGGAACGCGTCTGCGGGTTGTTGAAATAGTCGACGCCCTGGATGAGCGAGCTCGCTCCGGCCAGGTTGGCCTCGGGATCGATACCGCGGTACTTCGTCCATGTGTGGAGGTTGCGCGCCGAAAGACGGAGGTCGATCGTGCTGAAACCCCAAGCCTTGATGAAGGGCTCGTCAAGCGTGTATGCAACGCCGAGCTCACGAAGCTTGACGTAGCTCGCGTCCTCGACGAACTGCGTCGCGACCGGGCCGAAGCCGGAACCAAGGTTCTGGAACCAGAACTGATCCAGCGGCACCGACATGCCTGCGCCCGGTCCTCCGACCGGCCCCGGCAGCCATGTCTTTCCGAACACAAAGCTGTTGCCGCGGATGTCGGTGTCCTTGTGCACGCCGAAGTTATATAGGGCGCCGCGCGTGCCGTCCCACGTCTGTCCACCATGCCGGATGTCCAGCAGGCCGGAAAGCGTGAGCTTCTTGAACGTGACGGACGTGTGGACACTGCCTAACCACTTCGGATTGCCATCAGAAATGACGCGCTGCGCTGGATCGAGGATCGGGTAGCCGTCGGGTCCGATGTACAACGCACCCTTCGGCGCGTTCCCGCACTCTTGATCGATGTTCACGCCGTCGATGTTCAAGCCGCGACCGCAGCGAGCGAAATCGTTGCCGCGGAGCACACCGACGCTCGAGCCGTACCAAGCTGTTGGAACGGAGCCCGTGAATCCACCGCCCGTGAACAGATCAGTGAACTGCTGACCCGACAAGTTCACGATGCGGTTCTCGTTCTTGGACCAATTGACCCCGACTTCCCACGTGAGGTCGCTGCGCATGATCGGACGGAAATTGAACGACGTCTCGATACCGCGGTTGCGAATCACGCCGGCGTTCGACGTAATGGAGCTGAAGCCGGTCGAATTAGGAACCGGCAGTGCGAAGATCGCGCCTTCCGTGCGATCCAGGTATCCGGTGATCGACGCATCGGCGTGGTTGTTCAGCAGGCCGAGGTCGACGCCGGTTTCGAACTCTTTGGTGCGCTCCGGACCCAGGTTAGGCTGGGCCTTCTGACCACCCTCAATCTGACCGCCGAGACCTGCCTGGTTGAGAAGAAGCGCGTCACCCCAGCCGCCAGTACCGACCGAAAAGCCGCCGACATAATTCTGCAGCGTGCTGTAGACGGGCGGTTGGATGCCTGCCTCACCGTATGCCAAGCGGAACTTGCCGTACGTCAGGACTCCAGTGCTGGAACCGGAACTCTGGAGGAAATTCCAGGCGATGTTGCCGCCCGGGAACCAGTGGCGTTGCGAGCTGGTGCCGAAGGACGAGAACCCGTCGTTGGTAACGGAGGCCTCGATGTTCAGCTGGTTGAACAGGTACACGTTCGCCGATCCGAAGTACCGCTCGGCGTGCACGTAGCTCTGGAAGTCGTTAGGCGTCCAGGTTGTCGCGTTCCCAAGCGTGAAGGGCTGCTGCGCGATCAGCGAAACACCCGTCACTTTCAATTGCCTGAAAGTCGTGCTATTCAGATTCTGACCGACGGTGAGGTTCGCGCTCGCGTTGGGCGAGAACGTGTGTGTCACCGTGGCCGTCAGGTTGTGGTCGATGATGTAGTTCTTGAAGTCGCCTTCGATCACCTGACCCGTCGGCTGGCCCGACGAGGTCCAAGGGAGCGCATCAAGACGCTGGTCCGTATAGTAATCGGCCCCGAACACTTCCTTGATCTTGAGCCAGTCCAGCGCATCCCACTCGACGTTCGCGCTGCCCAGCGTACGCTGAACCGACCCGTTGTTCGTCTGCTCGTAAATGTCGAACAAGGGGTTGTCGTAGCCGCGCGTATTGAATTGCGAGTTCGCCGACGGCCACGGGAAGCGGTACGAGCGCTGCAGCCCGGTCACCGGGTCAAGGAACGGGAGGTTGTTGAACTCGGGCGGTGTGCGCAGTGAGCCAAGGAGCAAGCCGTCGATGTTCGAACCCTGCTGCACGTACTTCGCTCGGACGTCCGAGTACTGCGCAGTGATGCCCACCTTGAGGTTCTCGAATACCTGGTGGGACGCGTTCACGCGGACGGTGTTCCTCCTGTACCAGTCGTTCGGACCCGTGATGTCACCGTGGTTGTTGTCGAGACTGCCCGACACGAAATAGAGCGTCTTGTCGTTGCCGCCGGAGATATCCAGCGTGCTGTTCCAATTGTGACCGGTCACGAACAGGTCACCGAAGTGCGCAAAAGTGGGCGTTCCTGCGGCAAGCTTGGCCCCCCACGAGCTACTGGTCGCAAAACAGTCGAGGGAAGGCGATTGGCTCGCATCGCAACTCGGGGTGAGCCCACCAGAACCATGACCAAAGTCCGTCTGGAGCGGCGGACCCTGCGTGACTTTGTCAGACGAGTACGAGGTCCGCAGCGAATACCGGGTCCCGCCCGACTGGCCGCGCTTAGTCGTGATGATGATGACGCCAGCGCCCGCGCGCGCACCGTAGATCGCCGACGCCGCCGCGCCCTTCAAGACGTCAATTGACGCGATGTCATCGGGGTTGATGTCAGACGCGCGATTCTGCGCCGTGGCCCCGCCTTCACCCGATTCGGTCATGATCGTCGAGTTGTCGATCGGCACGCCGTCGACGATGAAGAGTGGCTGTCCATCGCCGCTGATCGTCTTGGGACCACGAATCCGAACGTAGGACGACGAGCCCGGATCGCCGGAGGACGAGACGACTTCGACGTTAGGCGCCTTACCGGCGAGTGCCGAGACCACGTTGGTCTCATTGGACTTCGCAATTAGCGTCGTGTCGACCGAGTTGACCACCGATCCCAGCCGCTCGCGCGTCTGCGTCGTTCCTTCACCCGTCACCACCACTTCACCAAGGCGCAGCGGGTTGGCCGCGAGGGTGAAGTTCTGGGTGATGTTCCCGGCGCTCAGCGTCACCTGCACCGACTGCTCCCGGAAGCCAATCAAGCGCGCCGTGACGGCAACCTGCTGGCCTTGGACACGGGCCGCAGGAACCTGGAACGTGTATTTACCATCGGCATCCGTCAGACTGCCAATGTTCATGCTTTGGATGAAAACGCTGGCCGAAGCGAGCGGTGCACCTGCTTCGCTCACGACTCGGCCACTGACCGTCGCTCCTTGTTGCGCCGCTGCCCAAGCGGGAAGCAGCGCCGTCGCAGCGACGATCGCCATGGCTCTACGAACGAAACGTCCCATTCTTCCTCCTTGCCACCTCTTCCAAAAGGTGTGTAGACGAGAACATGGGAACTGCCGCCGCTCTGCGAGATTGCATCGCGGCGCACTGACAATTTTCAGGTTCCTGTTTGATTCACCTCCGCGGTTACGAGTGACCGAACATCAATGGTGCTAACGCACCGGAACAATTGAAGCAATTGGGAGAACACGGCACGAACGCCGCTTGAATGCGCAGGTGGGAAGAAAGAGGAAGGCGCCATCGAACACATGCTCAGAGGCAGCCGCACCATCATCGACGCGAGGGTTCTACGGAGCAAATAGACGCGGGCAGAGTATACAGATAGTTTCCGGATCGCGTCAAGGAGTGGTAAAGTACGCCGACCTGGGCATTTGTGCCAGACAGTACCGTGCTCTGACGTCTCCCGTCTGTTCCGTCGCGGTGGGGTCCGTTTACCGGGTTTCTCGCATGGCCTCGTCTTGCGCAACCGTCATGGGTCGGTCCGTAGCCGATGGGCGCCGCGCCAGTGTTTGGTGGCGCGCCACAGGCACCCGCCGCCGGATCATCGCCTGCTCGATCGCGGCGGCGACATTCCTCAATTTCACGTCAGGCTGGACCCCGTCGCTCGCCGCTCAGACGTCGGAGCCGTCTGCTGCCCCGCGGTCGTCGCGAACGAAGATTTACACCATCCTGGGCGCGATCCTGGGGGGAGCCATCGGACTCGGCATTCGCCATAGCAGCGGCGGAAAGAGCGCGGGCGTCGTCGTCGGCTCGACCTTAGTTGGCGCCGGTATCGGCTTCGCGTTCGGCCACGAGGCCGACCGGACCTACAATTCCCGCTACCGCGGCGTCGTCCCCCTGCACCTCCAGAGCGTCGACGCCCACCTAGAGGGTGAGCCTGTCGCCCTGTCCGCCGATGACTCGTTGATCGCGGTGGGCGGCAGCTCCGGGGTCGAGATGCTGCCGCTGAGCGGAGCCATGGAGGCCGGGATTCTCCGCGCTCGCGGAATCAACAGCATCATGGCGGTCGCCCTGGCACCGACGACCGGGTGGCTGGCCGTGGGTTCGCCCGCAGGCCTGTACATGTTTCCGCCGGACGTAGGTCCCGGTGCACTGGTTCGCCCGGGCGATATCGGTGCGATCGCCGGCGGTCAGCGGCAGGTCTACGTCGCCGTAAATGACCGCATCGAGATCGCGCCGCTGTCGGATGACACCGCACGCGCGTGGCCGGGCCTGACCATGGGGTCTCCGGTGCACGCGCTGATGCTCGACCCCGATCACGGTCTCCTGTGGGCGACGACCGACCGCAATCTCATCGCGCTGCGGACCTCGAGCGACTCGCTCGTGCGCATCGGCGAAGCGCCGCTCGATGCGGTGGGCCTGCACCTGGCGCAGACCGGCGACACGATCGCCGTTGCGTTAGGCGAGCGCGGCGTGCAGTTGTTCGATGTCACGGATCCCAGGGCGCCGCGACCCGTGGCTTCGTGGACCACCGCCCACTTTGCGTACGATGTGTCGATCGACAAACAGCGGTTGTTCGTGGCCGCCGGACCGGAAGGCGTGTACGTGGTCGACCTGAGCACCAACCCGATGCGCACGCTGGGTCTCGCCCGCGAGCTGGGATTCGCGACGGCGCTCGCATCGCGTCGCGGCTACACATACATTCTCGATCGGCGCGGCGTGGTGTTGCGCCGCGTTCTTTCCGATTTCTGAGGACTCATGGGTCTGGTACGCGTGACCGCGCTCGCGACGCTCGTCGCGGCATGCGTGGTAGGGGGGTGCGGCTCCTCCGGTAGCGATCGGTCGTCGTCCGTGGCGGCATCGGCGGCCGTCGCAGCACAGCCGCCCAAGTCGGAGCCGGCGACGAAGGGCGACACCGCGCTCGATCGCGCGGCGGATCACGCGCGCGTGCAAGGCAACGCGAATGCACCGCTCTGGGTCGTCGAGATCAGCGACTTCCAGTGTCCGTTCTGCCGTGAATGGCACGATCAGAGTTACGCAGCCATCAAGTCGCAGTACATTGACACCGGGAAAATTCGCTTCGCGTACATCAATTATCCGCTCTCGATTCACAAGAACGCGTGGCCGGCCGCCGAGGCAGCCATGTGTGCGGCCGCGCAGGGGAAGTTCTGGCCCATGCACGATTCGCTGTTCGCGTCACAGCCGCGCTGGGAGAACTCGGCCAAGCCGCAGCCGACGCTCGACTCGATCGCCGCGAGTGTGGGCGTGTCGCGCGACGCGTATACCACCTGCGTGACGCAGCACCAGATGCGCGCACTGATCCAGGCCGACGTGGATCGCGCGGATGAATCCGGCGTCACGGCGACGCCGACGTTCATCATCGGCACGGCCAAGATCACGGGCGCGCAACCGTTAGACCAATTCCGCGCGGTGGTCGACGCGCAGTTGGCGAAGGTCACGGCGCAATAACTCGACGTCGCTTTCACGCCGGCGCGGCACCATGCTTCGTCCGTTCTACGCGTTCGCCGTCGAGGTTGTACGCTTCGCGGCATCGGTGGCACCGGAGCGCGGCGGCAAGTTCTGGCGATCACTCGGCGCGCGCAAAGGGATCCTGGAACGGTACACCGCGTGGGGCGCCGCGCACCGCGATGCCACGCGCCCGCTGCTCTGGGTGCACGCGCCGTCGGTCGGAGAAGGCCTCCAAGCGCGCCCCGTCATCGAGCAGCTGCGCGCGTCGCGCGGCGATCTGCAGCTCGCCTACACGCACTTTTCGCCCAGCGCCGAGCGGTTCGCGCATTCGTTAGGCGCGGACTTCGCAGACTACCTGCCGTTCGATTCGGTGGCCGACGGGCGCGCCGCACTCGACGCGCTCAAGCCCACGGCGCTGGTCTACAGCAAGCTCGATGTGTGGCCGGCGCTCACCCGCGAAGCCGCGCAGCGCGGCGTGTCATTGGGCCTCATCAGCGCGACACTCGCGGCGCAATCGGCGCGGCGGGCACGCTTCGTGGCGGCGGTGCTGCGGGACGCATACGCACGCCTCGACGCCGTGGGCGCCATCGACCAGGACGACGCAGGCCGCCTGCTTGCGTTAGGCGTGCGCGAGGCCGCGCTCGAGGTGACCGGCGACACGCGCTACGACCAGGTCTGGGCGCGCGCCCAACGGGCCGACCGCGGCGGGAGCCTCCTGGCCCCGTTGGCGAGCCGGCGGCCGACGGTCGTCGCGGGCTCGACGTGGCCGGCGGACGAGGCGGTGCTGGCGAACGCGTGGCGCTCGGTGCGCCGGCAGGTTCCCGACGTACGTCTCATCATCGCGCCGCACGAGCCGGAGCCGGCGCATCTGGCGGCGATCGAGCACTGGGCGGCGGCGGACCGGATGTCGCTCGCTCGGCTCGCCGACGGCTCGGCCGCGACGGCGGATGTCGTGCTCGTGGATCGCGTCGGCGTGTTGGGCGACCTCTACGCGCTGGCGACCGCGGCGTTCGTAGGCGGCGGCTTTCACGAAGCCGGGTTGCACTCGGTGTTGGAGCCAGCCGCGTTCGGCGCGCCGGTCGCGTTCGGTCCGCGCTGCGAGCGGAGCCGGGACGCGATGCTGCTGGCGAAGGCAGGCGGTGGCGTCGCGGTGCCGAGCGCGACGGCGCTGGCGGGCGCGCTCATCGGGTGGCTGCACGGCGAGGCGAACCGGCGCGCCGCGGGCGAGCGCGCGCTGGCGGTGGTGCGGAACGGGTTGGGTGCTGCGGACCGGTCGACGCGCCTCATCGAGCGGTTGCTGGATCGCCGTCCGCCTAACGGACTAACTGACTAACGGCCCAGCGACGACCCGGGCGACGCGCCGACGTCCGCGCCCTGCCCTAGGTTGCGGCGGACGCACTCGGCGAGCTCGGGCAGCTCGATCGGCTTCGTGATCACGTCGTCGGCGCCCGTGAGCACCATCCCCTCGCGCGCGCGCCGCTCGCCTAACCCGGTGAGCATCACGATCCGCGCGTGCGCGCCGTGCGGGTGCTCCCGCATCGCGCGGCACACCGCCCACCCATCGCGCCCCGGCATCAGCACGTCCAGCAAGACCAGCGCTGGACGCACGCCGTCGAACAACGCCATGGCTTCGTCGGCGTTGTACGCAATGCGAACCGCGTACCCCCGCAACTCGAGGTACCGGCGCAGAATGTCTGCGTTTTCCCGACTGTCATCGACGATGAGAATCGTCGCCGCGCTCATGGCTGGCCACCCATCGTTGACTCCGTGGCCCTGTGGGCGAGCAAAATATGAGCCATCTCCAATCCTACACCTGGCAAACGACGAAGGGCCGCCCGAGTCGCCGGGCGGCCCTTCGCTAACCCATTCACGACCTGCAGAGGCCGCGTCGACCTAGTGCCGGATCGTCTGCGGACGGAACGCGAGGCCAAAGCCGAAACCCGTCTTGCTCGCGAAGTCCCCGACCGCGCCAACCGTGAGCGCGCCGCGCAGCGAGAGCATCGAATTGATCGACCAATCGAGGCCAATGTCGAAGTTCACGTTGGCGTTGGTCCCCATCCCGTTGCACGAGCTAACGCAAGCGTCGATCGAGAGGCGCGGCGCCGCATACGGCGTGAGCGCCATGCCGCCTTGCAACGGGAACCGGTGGCCGGCGACGACGCCGATCGGAATACGCAGGAATCCAATGTCGCTCGAGAAGTCGCCGTAGAGACCGCCCGTGAGCATGAGGTCGATGGGCATGTCCTGCGTCGAACGAATCAACTGCTGTCCGATGCCGGCGCCGATCAGGAATCCCGTCGACAAGCCCGACGGCGAGACAAAACCGAGATCGAACCCGATGTGCGTGTCGGGCCCGAGTCCTTCACGCCACTGCACCAAACCGGTGGTGCCGTAATCGCCGCCACCCGCGACCGCAAAGTTGAATTCGCGTGTGGAGACTTCCGGCAACTGGAACGCCGGATAATGCCACGCCTGGGCGCTCACGCGTCCCGGGAGCGTGGTCGAAGCCGCTGCTGACACGAGCACGGCAATAACCGTCGACATCTTGCGATTCATGAGGCTCCTCCACTGGGCTTGAACTCGTCGCGCCCGAAAGGGCGCACGCATCACCGACTGATGCTCGCCTGCTCCGTAACAACCCGGACCTGGTTGTCCACAACCTGGAGGAACCCGCCCGCCACCGAGAAGCGCTGCGTGGACGCGCCGTCCTCCACCCGTAACGTGCCCGTGCCTAACGCCGTGATCATCGGCGCATGGTTGGTCAAGATGCCGACCTCACCGTCGAACGCAGGCGCGACCACGGCTGTCGCCTGTCCCTCGAACAACGTCGCTTCCGCCGAGATGACCGAGACCGTCAACACGTCGGGCCTCCTCAGTCCTTGAGCGTCTTGGCTTTCGCCACCGCTTCCTCGATGCCGCCCACCATGTAGAACGCCTGCTCGGGCAGCTCATCGAACTCGCCGGCCACGACACGCTCGAAGGATTGAACCGTCTCCTCGAGCTTCACGTACTTACCCTGAATGCCCGTGAATTGCTGGGCTACCGCGAACGGCTGCGACAGGAAGCGCTGCACGCGCCGCGCACGGGCGACCACGCGCTTGTCATCCTCGGACAACTCATCCATGCCGAGGATCGCGATGATGTCCTGCAGTTCCTTGTACCGCTGCAGAATACGCAGGACCTCCGACGCGGCGTTGTAATGCCGGTCACCAAGGTATTGTGCGGCGAGGATGCGGGAGCTCGAGGCGAGCGGGTCTACAGCGGGATAGATGCCGATCTCGGTGAGCGCGCGCGACAACACGACGGTGGCGTCGAGGTGCGCGAACGCCGTTGCCGGCGCCGGATCGGTGATGTCGTCCGCGGGGACGTAGATCGCCTGCACCGACGTGATCGATCCCGTCTTGGTGGACGTGATGCGCTCCTGCAGATCGCCCATCTCGGTGGCCAGCGTGGGCTGGTACCCCACCGCGCTCGGCATGCGGCCCAACAAGGCCGACACTTCCGAGCCCGCCTGCGTGAAGCGGAAGATGTTGTCGATGAACAAGAGCACGTCCTGGTGCTCGACGTCGCGGAAATACTCGGCGACCGTTAGGCCTGAGAGACCCACGCGGAGGCGCGCGCCGGGCGGCTCGTTCATCTGTCCGTAGATGAGCGCCACCGAGTCGAGGATCTTGGCTTCCTTGAACTCGAGGTACAGGTCGTTGCCTTCGCGCGTGCGCTCGCCCACGCCGCAGAACACGGAGCGGCCGCCGTGTCCCTTCTGCACGTTGTTGATGAGCTCTTGGATGATGACCGTCTTGCCCACGCCCGCGCCGCCGAATAACCCGATCTTTCCGCCCTTCACGAACGGCGCGATCAGGTCGATGACCTTGATGCCCGTCTCGAAGATCTCGGTCTTGGGCTCGAGGTTCACGAACGCCGGGCTCGCCCGGTGGATGGGCCAGCGCGGCGCATCGGCCGGGATCGCGGCGCCGTTGTCGACCGGCTCGCCGAGGACGTTGAGGATGCGGCCTAACGCTGCGTTGCCGACCGGCACCGAGATGGGGCCGTCGAGGTCGGTCACGTCCATGCCGCGCTCCACACCGTCGGTGCTGGACATGGCGACGGCGCGAACCTGGTTGCGGCCGATGTGCTGCTGGACTTCCGCGACCAGCCGGACGTGGCCGCCGCCGTCGGAGTCCTGGTCGATCTCGAGCGCGTTGTAGATCTCCGGGAGGTGCTCCGCCTCGAACTCGACGTCGAGCACGGGACCGATCACCTGGACGACCTTACCGGTGTGTGTCGCAGCCATGCGTGTGTTCCTAAGAAAGTGTGCGTCGCTCGGGCGCCGGCGGCGCCCGCGGTTTCCGTTAGTCCGTTAGCCCTTGAGCGCTTCGGCGCCGCCGACGATCTCGGCGATTTCCTGCGTGATCTGCGCCTGCCGCGCCCGGTTATACGTGCGCCGCAGCACGTTCAGCATCTCGCCCGCATTGTCGGTGGCGTTCTTCATCGCCGTCCGTCGCGCGCCCTGCTCACCCGCCGCGGTCTCCACGAGCGCCCGATACACCGCGTTCCGCACGTAGAGCGGCAACAGCTGAGTGAGAATCGCCTGCGCGCTCGGGAAGAGCAGATAGTCGCGCGCCGGTCCCTTCCGTTCGGGCGGCGTGACCGGCAGGATCCGGTCGGTCGTCGGCGGCGTCGAGAGCGGCGAGTTGTACTTCGCGTACACGACGTACACCGCATCGAGCCGCCCGCTCACGAAGTCGCGCATCAACCCGTCGACGAGCTCGGTCGCGTGCTCGGCGCGCGGCCGGTCGCCGATGTCGATCCGGGACGACGCGATCGGCGCGCCGATGTACCGGAAGTAGCCGAGTCCCTTGCGCCCGACGATGTGCAGATGGGTGTCGGTGGACTCGCTGCCTAACTTGGCCAGCAGCTGCCGCGCCTGGCGGATGAGGTTGGCGTTGAACGCGCCGGCGAGTCCGCGGTTGGACGTGATGAGCAGCACCGCGGCGCGCTTCACGGCGGCCGGCTGCCGGAGGAGCGGAAACTGCTCCGCCAACGCCGGCGAATAGAGATCGGCGATGACGTCCGCCAGCGCGCGGGCGTACGGCCGCGCGGCAATCACGCGATCCTGCGCGCGCTTGAGCTTGGACGTCGACACCATCTCCATCGTGCGCGTGATCTTGCGCGTGCCTTCGACGGACTTGATGCGCGACTTGAGCTCGCGTCCCTTTGCCATGGCCTAACGGGGCCCGGCGGCCTTGAACGCTTCGATGCCGCGGCGGAGCGCGCCCTCGGTGTCCTTCGACAACACCTTCTCGCTGCGAATGGCCTGGCCCACCTGCGCGTACTGCTCGGCCATGAACGCGTGGAAGCGCGTTTCCCACGCGCGGATGTCGCCTACCGCGACGTCGTCGAGATAGCCGTTCGTCACCGCGAAGAGGATCATGACTTGCTGCTCGACCGGCATCGGCGCGTACTGCGGCTGCTTGAGCACTTCCACCGTGCGCATGCCGCGATCGAGCTGCGCCTTCGTCGCCTTATCGAGATCCGATGCAAACGCCGCGAACGCTTCGAGCTCGCGGTACTGCGCGAGGTCGAGGCGAAGCCGGCCGGCCACCGAACGCATCGCTTTGATCTGCGCGGATCCGCCGACGCGTGACACCGAGATGCCGGCGTTCACCGCCGGGCGCGTGCCCGCGTTGAACAGGTCGGCCTCGAGGAAGATCTGGCCATCGGTGATCGAAATGACGTTGGTCGGAATGTAGGCCGACACGTCGCCCGCCTGCGTTTCGATGATCGGGAGCGCGGTGAGTGAACCGCCCGGCTTGAAGATCATCTTGTTGTCGACCACCGACGGATCTTCGCTGATCTTCGCCGCGCGTTCGAGCAACCGCGAGTGCAGGTAGAACACGTCGCCGGGATACGCTTCACGGCCAGGCGGCCGGCGCAACACGAGCGAGATCGCGCGATACGCCGCGGCCTGCTTGGAGAGGTCGTCGTACACGCACAGCGTCGCGGATCCTTCGTGGTACATGAAGTACTCGGCCATCGCGCAGCCCGTGTACGGCGCGATGTACTGCATGGGCGCGGGATCGGACGCCGCGGCGACGACGACGATCGTGTAATCCATGGCGCCGTACTGGCGCAGCTTCTCGACTGTCGCGGCCACCGTCGACTTCTTCTGGCCGATGGCGACGTAGACGCAGATGACGCCCGCGCCCTTCTGATTGATGATCGTGTCGATCGCGATGGCCGTCTTGCCGATCGCGCGGTCGCCGATGATGAGCTCGCGCTGGCCGCGGCCGATCGGAATCATCGAGTCGATGGCCTTGAGGCCCGTCTGCAGCGGCTCTTTCACCGGCTGCCTAACGATGATGCCCGGCGCGTCCGACTCCACCTTGCGCGTCTGCTTGGCCGCGATCGGGCCCGCGCCATCGATCGGGTTGCCTAACGCGTCGACCACGCGGCCCACGAGCTCCGGCCCGACCGGCACCTCGAGCACGCGTGCCGTGCGCCGCACTTCGTCGCCTTCCTTGAGCGTCAGGTAGTCGCCCAGGATGACGGCGCCGATGTTGTCTTCCTCGAGGTTGAGCGCGAGCGCGACCACCTTGTCGCCGGTTTCAGTCGACGTGACCTCCAGCATCTCGCCGGCCATCGCCTTGGTGAGGCCGTAGATGCGTGCGATGCCGTCTTTCACCTCGAGGACGGTACCGACTTCCTCGACGTCCAACTCGTGCAGGTCAGCGGCTTCGATCTCGCGCAGAAGGATGTCTTTGATCTCTGCGGGGCGGAGCGAGGTGTCGGATGCCATGGCGTGGTAGGGCTAGGAGGTCCGTTTCCGAGTATGGGCCAGCCCGCCGAATCGGTCGCGTCGGCAGCTTGTGAAATTTATCACAAAGTGCCGGACGAGACAAGAGGACGCGCTGCCGTGCGCACAAAACCTTCTATCAGATCACTTGGCCGCAGACGGGCCAATGACGTCGCCGGTCGACCCACCAGACGCTCCGCCACCGCCGAAAGTTGCGAAACCGACGCGTATCCCAATAAACGAACCACGTCCCGCAAATCATACCCGGGATTCTTGGCGAGCTCGGCCGCAGCCAGTAACCGAACCAGGTCGATCACGCGCTTGAGCGTCGCCTGCGGCTTGCCCGTGTGCCCGAAACTCCGGCTCAGATGCTCACGCGTCACCGCCAGCGCCTTTGCCAACTCCTGCGTCCGCACCACCCGGCCGGCTCGGGCAGCTATGAAACGCCACGCGCTCCGCTGAATCCTGCTGTCCAACCCGAGCTCGCGCGGCGGGTCCGATAGTGCCGATGCGAACCGGACCGAAAATCCGAGCATCGCCACCGCGCGGCGCAACATCGCGTCGTCGACGCCATCCGCGAGAATGTCCGCCACGCCGCAATTCGCGCACGCGGCAATCGACGGCGCGTCAACCGCGCGGAACGGCGTCACCGCGACGAACGCCACGCTCGGGAACTCGCGCGCCAATGCGGCCGCGCCCATCGCGTCATCCGGTCCACCCAAATCGACCACCACCACATCGACCAGCGTCGCATGCAATCGCCTCTCGAGGGTACCGAGTGATCGGGTGATGGCGATGCGTCCGGCGCGTCGGGGGATGCTCGTGCGGACCAGCTCGCGCGTTCGCGCGCGCGGCGCGTGTGCCACCACGAGACGAGAGGTATCGGACGCGACCCGCCCGGCGCGACGCGGCGTCACCGTGTCGCCCCCGCTGCCTGATCCGTGATCGGCGGCACGAGTTCCGCCGCACGCGTGAGCACGCCCCGCGCATTCTCGTACGACACGCGACTGAGTGCGTCGTCGAGCGTGAGCCACTTGCAGGCCGTAATCCCCTCCTCGCGCTGCGGCGATGTGGCCGCGGTGGCGCTTTCCATGAGGAAGAAGTGACACACCTTGTGCACGAGACGGCCGCGGAATCGAAAGTACCAATCTATGGTATCGATGGGCCCGCGCAGCGTCAGCGTGTGCAGACCCGTTTCTTCTTCCACCTCGCGCAGCGCCGCCGACTCCGGATCTTCGTTAGTCTCGACGTGGCCCTTGGGGAATCCCCAATTGTGATACGCGTCCCGGATGAGCAGGAAGAGCGGAGCGCCGTCGACGACGCGATACACCACGCCGCCGGCGGACGTCTCCTGCTTGGCCCGCGACCGCACCATCAGAAGATCTTGACGCTCAGGTACTGGCGCGGGTGCGCGCGGATCTCGGCCACGAGCTCGCGCATCTGCGAGAGCAAGGCGTCGCTGTTCTGGTAGAGCGTCGGGTCGTTGACCATGAGCCCCAGGGATCCCTGGCCGCGGTCGATCTTGCCTAACACAGAGTCGGCGTGGGTGAGCACCGACGACAATTGCTGCTGCGTGGCCGCGAGCGAGTGCGACGCATCGCGCAGGTCGTGCGACGTCGCCTTGATGTCCTCGGAGGCCTGGCCGACGTTGTCCATGATCTGGTGGATCTGCCCCTTGGACGTGGACGAGTCGACGCGGTCGGCGGTGCGCTGCACGGCCACCGCGGTGGCGTTGATCGTCCCCACTGTCTTGTGCACGTCGGCGCCTAACTGCGTGAGGCTCTGCGACTGCGTCCGCACGGTGCGCTCGAGCTCCGCCGACAGGTCGGCGAAATTCCGGATGGATTGGCGCAGCTCGTTGGCGGCGCGGTCGTCGAACGCCACCTGGAACCGGTCGGCCACGCGGGACATGTCGCCGGCGATGCGGCCCGCCACCGCCGTCAGCTGGGCAATGTCCGGCAGACGCGCGCCGGGCAGTGCACTGCCCCGCCCAACGGCCCCCGATTGCGCGAGCTGTTGCTGGACATCGGCGTCGTCGGGCGCGGCCGCGCGCTCCATGATCGTCGCCTGCCACTCGCCGAACATGCTCGACTCGCTGAGCACGACGACCGGATTGCTCGGCAACTTGATGTCCGGGTCGAGCGACATCTTGACGAGCACCCAGCCCGTGGGCTCGAGCTCGATGGAGTGGATGCGGCCCGCCTGCACGCCGCGGATGACGACCGAGTTGCCGACTTTCGCGTTACCGACGTCGGTGAATCGCGCCACGACGTCGCGCCGGGTGGATCCGATGCTGGCCTGGCTCAGCCAGAGGGAGAAGAGCACGATGGCGACGACCGATCCGATCACCACCAGGCCGACCACGAAGTCATTTCCGCGTTTCATGCGCGTCCTCCTCCTCGTGCGACCGCGTTGCCCGCCGCCGCTGCCGGCGAGACAAGCGCAGCCGCTTCGCCCTCGAGAGTCGCGCGCCCCTCGATGAACTGGCGCACGATGGGATCCTTCGTGTGCTGAATCTCGTCGACCGTCCCCACCTGCCGCACGCGCCCCTCGTACAGCATGGCGATGCGGCTGCCGACGCGGTACGCGCTGCGCATGTCGTGCGTGATGACCACGCTCGTCACGCCTAACTTCTCGCGCATGCGGATCATCAGCTCGTCGATCACGGCGCTGGTGACAGGGTCGAGACCCGTGGTGGGCTCGTCGTACAGGATGTATTTCGGGCGGAGCGCCACCGCGCGCGCGATGCCCACGCGCTTGCGCATGCCGCCCGAGAGCTCGGCCGGATACTGCTGCTCCACGTCGGGGAGATCGACCAGCTCCAGGGCCTCGGCCACGCGGTGCTGGATGTCGCTCTCGGACATCTCACCGCGTTTGCGCAGCCCCATCGCGACGTTGTCGCCAATCGTCATCGAATCGAAGAGCGCGGCGAACTGGAACACGTACCCGATGTGCGCGCGGAGCTCGTACAACTCTTTGCGCGGCAACGTCGGCACATCCTTGTCGTCCACTTCGACGGTGCCGCGGTCGGGTTCGAGCAGACCCACGACATGTTTGATTGCCACGGACTTGCCCGATCCGGAATAGCCGATGATCACGACCGTCTCGCCCTCGTGGACGTCGAGCGTGAATCCTTTCAGTACGGGCTTGTCGCCGAACGCCTTGTAGACGTCGATCCACTTGATCATCAGGTCCGTCCATGGAGCCAGGTCATGGCCCAGAAAGCATCGAGCACGAGAATCATGACCGCGGAGTACACGACCGCTTGCGTTGCCGCATGCCCAACGCCCTCGGCGCCGCCGCGTGCGCGGAGTCCTTTGTAGCACCCGATGAGCGTGACGGCAAATCCGAAGCTCGCGGCCTTCACCATACCGTACTCGATGTCGAAGGCGCTGAAAAACAGCCGCGCGCCCTTGAGAAACTCATCGCTGGACAATTGCAGGAAGCCGAGTGACGCGAGCCACCCCGCGCCTAACCCGACGATCATCGCCACACCGACGATCAACGGGAACATGATCGTGCCGGCCACGACGCGCGGCACGACGAGGTACGCCTCCGGATCGTACGCCAGGGTCTCCAACGCGTCCACCTGCTCCGTCACGCGCATCGTGCCCAACTCGGCGGCGATGTTCGCGCCGACGCGGCCGGCGAGCGCGAGACCCGTGAGCACCGGCGCGAGCTCCAACGTGATCGTCTTCTCGACGAGCGTGCCGACGAAATACAGAGGAACGGCGCCGGTGAATGAGTAGCTGGCGAGGAGCGCCAGCACGATGCCGGTGAAGACGGCAATGAGCAACCCGATGGGAAGTGAATCCACACCCAGGCGCCGCATCTGCAGCGTGGCGTTCGGGAGCCAGGAGCGCACGGACCCGAGCGCCAGGGTCGCCTCCTCGAGGAACCGACCCGCGCGCCCGGCTTCCTCGACCCTGAAGCGGACCCATCGTCCGGTCGCCTCGATCACGTTCATAATTTGCGCCAGAGCGATGGCGCGGGCAACGCGCCACAGTGGCCCAAGCGCACAATCGCCGCCGCGGGTGTTGAGATTTTGGCGTCCGACGTCGAAGCTTCAGGAGCGCGGCATTTCGGCCTCGCGCTCTTTCCCAGCATCGACTCGACATGGTTCGATCCCTCCTCGTCGCCACGCTTGCGTGCACGGTCGCGGTGAACGCTTCCGCGCAAGCAATAAAGAAGGGGACCGCGCGCGCTGCCCCGACGCCGGCGAGCAACGCGGCGGCCCCGGCCGACACGACGACGGCGCCCGCCGGTGATACCGTCGTCGTCACGGGTTTCGTGTTGGACAGCCTGCGCGAGCTGCCGCTCGCTGGCGCGACAGTGCTCATCAGCAACACGACGTTTTCGGGCACCACCGATCCATCGGGGCGGTTCCGCATTGTCGTCCACGGACTGCCCGACGGCATATACCAGGTGGGCTTCTTTCATCCCACCCTCGATTCACTCGGCATCTCGCCGCCGACGCAGCCGGTGGTCATCGGACAAGGGAAGGCATCGTTCGTGCAGTTGTACGTGCCGTCGGCGCAAACCGTGGTTGCATCGGTGTGCCCGGATACGTCGCGCACGGAATCGCGCGGCCTCGTCATGGGCGTCGTGCGCAACGCATCCACCGAGAGGCCGATGTCGGGCGTGCGCGTGGTGCTCATGTGGACCGGCGTGAGCGTGGCGGGCAATTCGGTGCTCAAGGTGCCCCAGGCGACGAGTGTGTTGACGGACGATATGGGCACGTTCCGCGCCTGTGGCGTGCCAACGCAAGTCGTCGCGCGACTGCAAGCGCGCACGAGCACCGGTGCGAGCGGGTGGATCGACGTGTCGGTGCCGCCCAACGGGCTGGCGCTGCGCGACATTTTGTTAGGCGAACGCGCGCCGGTCGTGGCCGCGGCACCGCCCTCCGCGTCCGCGACGACCACACCCGGTGCACCGGTATCCGCGCCGACCGATACCGCCGCGCGCAAGCCGGCCCCGCTCGGCAGCGCCGTGCTCACGGGCCACATCACCTCCACGGAAGGCAAGCCGCTCGAGGGCGCCATGGTCCTCCTGTTAGGCACGCAGCTCTCGGCGCGCAGCAACGCGGATGGCGCGTTTCGCCTCACCGGGCTGCCGGCCGGCACGCAGAGCGTCGAGGTGCGCGAGATCGGATACTCGCCCAAACGCTTCGCCGTCGATCTGACGCCGCACCGTCCGAGCACACTCACCGCGACGTTGGACGAGCGGACCCAGGTGCTCAAGACCATGGAGATCACCGCGAAGCGCGGGTCGGAGATCGCGGGGTTCGACCAACGGAAACGAACTGGGTTAGGCTACTACATGGACCGCGATCAGATCGAGAAGAGCGCCTCGATCAGCACCACGGATCTCTTCCGTCAGGTGCCGGGACTCACGGTCGCGTGGGACGGTCAGGGATACCAGGTCCAGGTGAATCGGACATCGAACGCCGGGATGTGCCCGGTGGCCTACTACATAGATGGCTCGCCGTTCCTCTCGCTCGGCGACGACATCGATCAGATCGTGCGTCCCGAGGACATCGCGGCGATCGAAGTGTACAAGAGCTCTGCCGAAACGCCCATGCAGTTTCAGGGATCGGATGGCGGACCGTGCGGGACGATCGTGATCTGGACGAAGCGCCGCGTGGGCAACACCGGGCCGGATTCGAGCGGCAACAACTGACCGAGCCTGGGGCAGGATGCACGAAGGCCCGCGCGAACAGCGCGGGCCTTCGTGTATCGTGCCCAAGGCGTGCGGCGGGCGTTCAGGCAGCGAAGCTGCCCAACGCGCGCCCAACATCACCTTCGCGCAGGCGCTTGAGCGCGCGGTCGCGCAACTGGCGCACCCGCTCGCGGGTGACGCCAAGCATCGAACCGATTTCTTCGAGCGTGTGCTCGCGGCCGCCGTCGAGTCCAAAGTAGAGACGCAGCACTTTGGCATCGCGCGCCGGCAGCGTGTTGAGCGCCTGCTCGATTTCATCGGAGAGGAACCGGTTCATGGCTTCCTCTTCGGCGTCGGGCATTTCATCGGCGACGAAGCGTTCGATGAGCGAGCGATCGCCTTCCGGATCCATCGGTGCATCGAGTCGCACGTCACCCGTGTTGAGCGCGGCGAGCGACTGCACGACGTCGACCGACAACCCGGTGAGATGCGCCAACTCTTCCGGCAGCGGCTCGCGACGCAGCTTCTGACGCAGAATCTCCGACGCCTTGATGATGCGCGAGAGATCCGCGGTCCGGTTGAGCGGCACGCGAACGGTGCGGCCCTGTCGCGCGAGCGACGAGAGAATCGCCTGGCGAATCCACCAGACGGCGTACGAGATGAATTTGACGCCCTGATCGGGATCGAACTTCCGCGCGGCGGTGAGCAACCCGACGTTCCCCTCACCGATGAGATCGATGAGCGGAAGTCCGCGGTTCTGATACTTCTTCGCCACGGAGATCACGAACCGGAGATTGCGCTTCACCAATTCCTGGAGCGCGTCCTGATCACCGGCGCGGATTTTCCGCGCG
>DASVAC010000227.1:0-14629 GCA_036376535.1 Gemmatimonadaceae bacterium
GTCCGTGTCCGGCCTCGTCCGCGTTCACAGTCGTGAGGCTTTCAACATCGTCGGAGGCGGATTCGGGAGACGCAGCAGGTCTCACGCGTCCCGAGTCGCTCAACGGCCGCGCCCGAATCGCACGAAACTGAACCACTACTAGGGAATGCGTAGTGGGTCAATTTGAACCCCCAATCCATTGAGCTGTGCTGGCATCTACGCTCATGAGGAAACGGGCAACGCTCGGACAGTCCGGACAAAGCACGGACAAGAACAATGAAAGAATTGCGTCCGGGCCGCGGCGCAGTGTGCACGCGATTTTGATCCCTAACGGACGGCCTTTGTGCTTTTTCTTGTCCGTGCTTTGTCCGGTCTGTCCGTGCGTTGCCCGTTTCCTCATGAGCGTAGATGCCAACGCAACCGGCGGAGGGCATCCGAACACACCTGTCCATTGGGGACTTTCAGAATCTGCTGGGAGACTGAACCACTACCAGGGAACGGGGAAGAGCGCTTCCCCATTCCCTCTTTGTGTTGACGTTTCCCCAGGCTGTAGACACCTTACACCCTGGCTGTAGACACCCTACACCCACACACCTGCCCCGCATGACCAGGCGACAGCCTCCCCTCACGCGCATCGAGCTCCTCCAAGGCACGCTCGACTTGATCATCCTCCAGAGCCTCCGCTGGGGTCCCAGGCACGGATACGGGTTGCTCCAGATCATCCGCACCATGTCGCACGGCGTGCTGCAGGTGGACACGGGTTCGCTCTACCCGGCCCTGCACCGCCTCGAGCGGCAGGGATGGATCGAGGCGGACTGGGAGATGTCCGAGAACAACCAGCGTGTGCGGGTCTACCGCCTGACGGCGGCGGGGCGGAAGCAGTTGGCCGTCGAACGCTCGAAGTGGGAGCAATTCTCCACGGCGGTGGCCGAATTCTTCGGGGCGCCGCCTCCCGAGGAGGCCCGGTGAGATCCGACGATCGCGATGCCCGCAACGATGATCTCGACGCCGAGATTCAATCCCACCTCGACATGGCGGCGCGGGAGCGCATCGCGCGCGGCGAAGCGCCCGACGACGCGGCCGCCGCGGCCCGCAAGGAATTCGGCAACGTCGGCATCGTGAAAGAGGTGACGCGCGACATGTGGGGCGGCGCCGGTCTCGAGCAGATGTGGCGCGAGATCCGCTACGCCGCGCGCGCCCTGCTCCGCTCGCCCGGCTTCGCCGCCGTCGCGATCATCACGCTTGCGTTAGGCATCGGCGCCAATACCGCCATCTTCAGCGTGGTCGACGGCGTCATCCTGCGCCCGCTGCCGTATCCGCACCCGGGCGAGCTGGTCCTCATCACGAGTCAGTTCCCGACCTTGGGCTTCGACCAATTCCCCGTGGACGCCGCGGAGTACCTCGAGTTCCGCGAGCGGAACCGGTCGTTCTCCAACGTCGGGGCGTATTACGCGAACGCGGTCAATGTCGGCGGCGAGTCGAGCCCGGCCCGCGTGGCCGCCGCCATCACCTCCGCCAGCCTCTTTCCGACGCTCGGCGTGGCACCGGAGGCCGGCCGCTGGTTCACCGACCAGGAGACGCTGCCTAACGCACCGCACGTGGTCGTGCTCTCCGATGAGCTGTGGCGCAGCAGCTTCGGCGGCGAGCGCTCGATCGTCGGGCAGAAGCTCGACATCGACGGCGTGCGGACCCAGGTGGTGGGTATCATGCCGCCGGGCTTCGACATCCACGATCAGGGCGTGCGCGTCTGGCTGCCGCTCACCCTCGACCCGGACAGCATCGCGAGTTATCGCGGCGGGCACTACCTGAATCTCGTCGGGCGGCTCAAGCCCGGCATCTCGCTCGCCACCGCGCGCGTGCAGCTCGAGCCGCTGCTCCGGCAGTGGCGGCAGGCTGACGGCGGCTCGACGGATCCGACGCAGAACAAGGTGCACACGCCCGACGCGAAGAATCACCGGCTCCGCTACGACGACCTGCTGACCGACATCGTCGGAAGCGCCGGTCGCGCGCTCTGGGTCCTGCAAGCGGCGGTGTTTCTCGTGCTGCTCATCGCGTGCGCCAATCTCGCCAACCTGCTCCTCATGCGCGCCGAGACGCGCCACAAGGAGCTGGTGCTGCGGGCTGCGTTAGGCGCAGGCCGTGGACGGCTGGTGCGCCAGTTCCTGGCCGAGAGTCTCGTCTTGTCGGTCATCGGTGCCGCGGTCGGCCTGCTCGTTGCCCGGTGGGGCCTGCACGCCCTCGTGCTCTCCAACACCGCCGGCATTCCGCGCGCGACGACCGTCGGACTCGACGGCCGGGTCCTCGCCTACACCCTCGCTCTCGCGTTAGGCACCGGCATCGTGTTCGGCCTGGCGCCGCTGCTCAAGTTGAGCACAGCCAGCATGAGCCTGTCGCTGCGCGAAGCCGGAAGCCGCACCACCGCGCATGCCGGCGCGTCGCGCGTGAGGCGCGCACTCGTCGTCGCCGAGATGGCGCTCGCGGTGACGCTGCTCGTGGGCGCGGGACTGCTGCTGCGCAGCTTCGAGAAGCTCACGCGAGTCGATTCGGGCTTCGACCGGTCACGGCTCACGACGTTCGGTCTCGTCTTGCCCGGCGCGACCTACGCCGACAGCATGCGGCGCGTCGCGTTCTTTCATCAGGTGACCGATCAACTACAACACGTGCCCGGCGTCCAAAGTGCGGCCGCGATGTCGGGATTGCCGCCCCTGCGCCAAGTGAACGCGAACGACACGCGATTCGAGGGCTACGTCTCGAAGCCGGGCATTCCGCCGCAGAACGTCGACTACTACAACTGGGTGACGGCCAACTACATGTCGACCATGCGCATCCCAATGGTCGAGGGCCGCGGATTTGGCCCGATGGACGGCGTGAAGTCGCCACCAGTAGCCGTCGTGAATCAGACGCTTGCGCGCCTCTTCTTCCCTGGACGGAGCGCGGTTGGCCATCGCATTCAGCCGGGCGGCGTGGTCGACACGACGCGGTGGTACACGATCGTCGGCGTCGCAAAGGATGTGAAACAGGGCGGCGTGGATGCGAAAACGGGGACGGAGCTCTACCTGCTCTACGACCAGACGCCGACGTATCAGGGCTTCGCGCCTCGGAGCATGAACGTCGTGGTGCGGTCCACGCTCACCCCCGAAGCGCTGGCCCCCGCGATTCGGCGCATCGTGAGCTCGCTCGATCCGTCGCTGCCGGTCGTCGGTCTCAAAACAATGGACGATGTGTTTGCGAACGCGCTCGCGCGCCCGCGGTTCCTCGCCGAGCTGCTGGTGATCTTCGCGGTCGTCGCGCTCGCGCTGGCGGCGGTGGGTACCTATGGCGTGCTCGCGTACTCCGTCGCCGAGCGTCGACGGGAAATCGGCATTCGCATGGCGCTCGGCGCCAGCGAGGGCGGTGTCCTAACGCTGGTGTTGCGACAGGGGATGCTGCTGGCGGGGATCGGCCTCGTGGTCGGCCTCGCCGGTGCGCTCGCGGTGACGCGCGTCGTGAGCTCCCTGCTCTTCGGCGTGCAGCCAACGGATCCCGCAACGTTTGCGGCCGTCGGACTGTTCATGCTGGCGGTGGCGCTGGTGGCGTGCGTCGTGCCGGCGCGTCGGGCGACGCGGGTGGACCCGCTGGTCGCGCTGCGCCTCGACTGACCGGCCTCAGCGGTATTTGCGCGCTACGCCCGGGGCGCATATTCTGAAGCTGCGGGTCACCACTTCCACCTCGAGGGAGCGCGTCCACATGCATCGCTTGAGTCTTGCCGCTGCACTGGTTGCCGTCGCGTCACTGCCTCTTGCGTCGCGGCCGCGCGTCGCGAGCGGCTCCGTGTCCGATGCCCGTGCGATCTGGTCCCAAGTGTCGGAGTACGTCGCGCAATCGGCCGAGGACATGTCGGACTCCGACTATGCGTTCCGGCCGACACCCGAGGTGCGTACGTTCGGCCAGCTCATCGCGCACATCGCGGGCTCGCAGCACCTGATGTGCGCCGCTGCGTTAGGCGAGCCGGGCGGGAGCGAGGACGACATCGAGAAGACCAAGACCACGAAGGCGGACCTCGTGGCGGCGCTCAAGGCGTCCAACGAGTACTGCAAGCGGGCGTACGCGCAGTCGGACGACCAGGTGTCGGGCACCACGAAGCTGTTCGGCCAGGACCACACGCGCTTCTACGCCCTGGTGCTCAACGCGACGCACGACAACGAGCACTACGGCAACATCGTGACGTACATGCGCATGCGCGGCATGGTGCCGCCGTCGAGCCGGCCGAGCCCGAAGAGCTGATGCTCGGGGAGTACGTGCCTACAAAGGAGGCAGGTACTCCCTGATGGGCCGTGGACGCACTGTCCTAACGATCTGGCCGTTCACGCCACGGCGTACTGCTGCGTCACGTCCCGCTCCGCGCCCTTCACGACGAGCTTGAACTCGTCGGGCTTGAGCAGCGGGTCGTCGCGCAGCTCGAGCTGGAATCCCACACCCTTCTCGAGTTTTCGCGCCAGGTCGTGCTCGTGTTCGAGCACGTAGAGCGCGACGTCGGGGTGTAGCTTCACGAGCAGGTGGTCCTTCTTGCCTTCGACGGCGATGCGCTTGATCGAGCGCTCCATGCGCCGCACCGTGCTCTCGGGCGTGAACACGCGGCCGGTACCGGCGCACGTCGGGCACGCCTCGGTCATGTTCTGATAGTGGCTCGCGCGCACGCGCTGCCGCGTCATCTCGATCAGGCCTAACTCCGAGACCGCGAACGCCTTCGTCCGCGCGCGGTCGCGCGCGAGATGGTTGCGCAGCTCCTGCAGCACTTTGTCGCGATTCGCCTTCGTCTCCATGTCGATGAAGTCGCAAACGATGATCCCGCCGATGTCGCGGAGCCGGAGCTGCCGCGCCAGCTCGCGCGCGGCTTCGGTGTTGGTCTTGAGGATGGTCTTCTCGGGATCGCGCTTGCCGGTGTAGCGGCCCGAGTTCACGTCCACCGACACGAGCGCTTCGGTCTGCTCGATGATCAGGTAGCCGCCCGACGGCAGGTCGCAGCGCCGCTTGAACAGATCGCGAATCTCTGGCTCGAGCTCGGCCTTGTCGAAGATGGGAATGGGGTCGTCGTACAGTTTCACGCGCTCGATCAATTCGGGCGCGATACCCTTCAAGTACTCGGCGATCTCGTTGTAGACCTGCTTGCTGTCGACCACCAGCGAGTCGACCTTCGTGCTGAACAGGTCGCGCGTTAGGCCGCGGGTGAGGCTCGTCTCGCGGTGCACGAGGGACGGCGCGCGGAGGAAGCGCGTCTTGCGCTGGATCTTCTTCCACTGTCCCGAGAGCGTGTTGTACTCGCGGCGGAAGGTCTCCTGCGTGACGTCTTCGCCTACCGTGCGCACGATCACGCCGCCCGAATCTTTCGGCAGCACCGCCTGCATTTGTTCGCGGAGCCGCTGGCGCTCGGCGCGATCGCCGATTTTGCGGCTCACCCCGACGCGCGAGGCGAACGGCATGTAGACCAGGAAGCGGCCAGCTAACGAGACCTGCGCCGTGACGCGCGGTCCTTTGGTGGAGATGGGCTCCTTGGAGACCTGGACGATGACGTCCTGGCCGCGCTTGAGCAGGTCCTGAATGGGCGGCGCTTTGACGCGCTTGCGCCGGCCGTTGCTCTGGGCCTCTTCGTCGTCGTCCGACGACTCGTCCTCGGCGTCGTCATCCCCGTCCGATTCGGACTCGGGGAACACGAGGTCGCTCGCGTGGAGGAACGCCTGCTTTTCCGTTCCGATGTCCACGAACGCGGCCTGGATGCCGGGCAACACAGCCTCGACTTTGCCCAGGTAAATGTCCCCGACCATGCGTCGGTTGTCGGGGCGGTCGATCATCAATTCGACGAGCTGCTCATCCTCCAGGATGGCGACGCGAGTCTCTCGTGGACTCGCGTTGATGAGAATCTCTCGCTTCATGCACTGGCGCGGCCCGTCCGCCGGATGGCGACCCGGCATGCGGTGGAAGGCTGCGTCTCTGGGTGGAGTGATCGCGCACCGGCCGCTTGGGCGTAGCGATTGGGCGTAAGGCCCGAGCCGCGTTCGGACGTTCTGTTAGGCGGCCGACCGTCCACGCCCATCCAGCCTCGACGCCGAGTCGTCTGATCGCTACGCCCAACAGGGCGAGAGCGACGGCGACGTACGCGAGGATCTGTCCAGACGGCGTGCGGTCAATCGTGAGCATGGGCTGCGGTTCGCGCGGAGCGGCGGCACGAGTGATGTGTATCGGGTGCCGCGCTCCCGGGTACCTCACGCGCACCGTCGGTCCTGGGTCGCCGACCGGGTACGCGCATGGAGAAACTGGTTGTGAGAAGTATAGGCGTCGCCTGGTGGACTTAGCAATGAGTCAGGCCGACCCGGCGCCTAATCTTCCAGTGTCTTGAGCAGGTGGCGCGCGATCACGATGCGCTGAATTTCGGACGTGCCCTCGCCGATCTCGCAGATCTTGGCGTCGCGCATCATGCGCTCGACGGGATAGTCCTTGGTGTAGCCGTACCCGCCGTGGATCTGGACCGCTTTGATCGTGGCGCGCATGGCGAGCTCGGAGCAGAAGAGCTTGGCCATCGCGGCTTCCTTGCCGAACGGCTGGCCGTGTTGGGCGAGCCACGCGGCGTGGTAGACCAGGTGCCGTCCAGCTTCGATCTCGGTGGCCATGTCGGACAGCTGGAACTGCACACCCTGAAACGACGAGATGGACTGGCCGAACTGCTTGCGGACGGATGCGTACTGCAACGCCTGCTCGAACGCGCCCTCGGCGATGCCTAACGAGAGAGAGCCGATGCCGATGCGCCCGGAGTCGAGCGTGCGCATGAAATTGACGAAGCCCTTCCCCTCCTCGCCCAACCGGTTCTCGATCGGCACCTCGACGTCCTCGAACAGCAGCTCCCGCGTGTCCGATGCGCGCCAGCCGAGCTTGTCTTCCTTTTTGCCGGCGGTGAAGCCGCGCATGTCGGGGAGGGACGGTTCGTGTCCGAAGCCCGCGGCACGCGCGTCGTCGAGGTCGCAGGTTTGCTTGGTGAGGATGAACGAGGAGATGCCGTGACGGCCGGCGGACGGATCGGTGACGGCGGTGGCGACGAAGATCTCACCCACGCCGCCGTGCGTGATGAAGCGCTTGGACCCGTTGAGCACGTAGTGGCTGCCGCGGCGCTCGGCGCGCGTGCGGGTGCCGCCCGCGTCGCTGCCGGCCGCCTCTTCCGTTAGGCCGAAGCCGCCCAGCACCTGGCCGCGCGCCAGGAACGGCACGAAGCGCTCGCGCTGCGCCTGCGACCCGAAGTTGACGATGGGCGACGTGCCCAACGTCGTATGGGCCGAGATGGTGATGGCGTGCGACGCGTCGACCTTCGCCATCTCGTGGATGGCGATGATGTAGCTGATGTAGTCCATCCCGGCGCCGCCCAACGACTCGGGCCATGGCACGCCCAACAGGCCGAGCTCGCCCATTCGCTTGACGGTGCCCCACGGGAACTTCGCCTCGGCGTCGAGCTTTGCCGCCACGGGCGCGACCTCGGTGGTGGCGAACTCGCGCACCATGTCGCGGACGGCGGTGTGTTGGTCAGTGAAGTACGGGAGGTCGCTCATGAGCCTGATTGGGATGCAGGTGCGGTGTCGGTTGCGAGTCGGATGACGGCGAGGAATCGCTCGCCATACCGGTCGAGCTTGGCCGGCCCGACCCCATGAACACTAGCGAGCGAATCGAACGAATCGGGTCGGCGAATGGCCATCTCGACCAGCGTGCGGTCGGCGAAAATGCAGTACGACGGGACGTGCTCGTGTCGCGCGAGCTCGGTCCGCAATTGGCGGAGCGCGCCAATGAGCGCGATTTCGCCGGGGCCGAGGTCGGGCAGATCGGCGGCATCGGAGCGGGCGGGCGCCCGATCGGCGTGGCGCACCGTGGGCCTGGCCACCGGGGTCGCGGGCGCCTGCCTAACGGTCGGCGCCGCGCGCGGCGCCGGCTTGGGCGACGCGCGTCGCGAGCGCCGCACGGCGGGACCATCGGCGACCTCCGCATCCGCCGTATGGGTGCCGAGGCAGACGTCGCAGCCATCGCAGGCCGAGCGCGCCGCGGGATCGCCGAAATAGCGGAGCACGAACGCGCGGCGGCAGCGCTTGGTGTAGGCGTACATCTGCATGGCGTCGAGCTTGGACAATTCCGCGCGCCGGCGGCGCTCGATGATGTCCCACTCGATGCGAAAGCGCGTGAGCGGTGCCGTGTGGTCCAGGAGGCGGATGCCGCCACCCGTGCCGTGCCACACCACGAACTGGCGATCCTGCAGCTCGTCGAGCAGCGCGCGCACGCCGCTCATGCCGCCGAAGCCCGGCGGCAGCATGTCGGGCGAGACCGGAATGCCGTCGTAGAAGCGCTTCCCCGCACCGCGCCAGAGCTCGCGCAACAGCCCGCGCGCCGCGGCGTCGCTCTCGCCTAACTCAGCGCGGATGCGCGCCGGCGTCGCCAGCAGCCGCACCCACAGGCTCGACATCGACACCGGCTCGGCCGCGATGGCCTTGGCGTGCGACAACAACCGCAGCGCCGATTCGGCTTCCCGCTCCTTCACGCTGCCATCCGAGCGCACCGCGATGGCCGCCGGCGTGAGCGGCGCGATGCCGGCGCGGTCCGCGGTGCGCTGCAACACGCCGTACACGCGTTCGACTAACGCGCGCTCGGGGTACGCGCTCTTGATGAAGTATTCGTGGGTGAAACGGTCTTGAAAGGCATGGAGCAGAACGCAATCCGACGCGAGTCCATCGCGACCCGCGCGCCCTGCTTCCTGATAGTAGGCTTCGAGCGTGCCGGGCATCGCGTAGTGCACCACCAGCCTGACGTTGGGCTTGTCGATCCCCATGCCGAACGCGTTGGTGGCAACGATCGCGCGCGCGTCTTCGCGCATGAACGCTTCCTGCACATCGTGGCGATGGTCGTCGTCGAGGCCGGCGTGGTACGCGATGGCGCCGACGCGCGAACGCCGCAGCATCTGCGTGACGCGCTCCACGGCGCGGCGCGTCGACGCATAGACGATCGCTTGCCCCTCGTGCTCCGTGAGCGCGCGGACGAGCGATGCATCCTTGTCGCGATCGGTGCGCGTGCGCACGACGTGGTACCGCAGGTTGCGCCGGTCGAATCCGGTGATGACGATCTCGGGATGGTCGAGGCCTAACTGGCGGACGATGTCACGCCGCACTTCGGGCGTGGCCGTGGCGGTGAGCGCGATCGTGGGCGGCCCGCCGAACCGCTCCCGCACCTGTCCAACGCGCAGGTAGCTCGGCCGGAAATCGTGTCCCCATTCGCTGATGCAGTGGGCTTCGTCGACCGCGAGCAGCGAGACGCCGATGTTCTTGAGGCGCTCCCCGGCGCTGCCGAAGTCGAACCGCTCCGGCGCCACGTACAGGATCTTGAGCTTCCCGCGCTCGGCGCGCGCGAGCCGGTCGGACACCTCGCCCGACGTGAGCGTCGAGTTGATGAACGCCGCCGGCAGGCCGCGCGCCTCGAGGGCGTCGACCTGGTCTTTCATGAGGGAGATGAGCGGCGACACGACCAACGTGAGGCCCGGTAGCAAGAGCGCGGGCACCTGATAGCAGAGCGACTTGCCGCCGCCCGTCGGCAGGACGACGAGCGTGTCGCGCCCAGCCGCCACGGCGGCGACGGCCCGATCCTGGCCCGGCCGGAAGTCGGGAAAGCCGAAGTGTTGCCGGAGCGCGCCGCGCGCTTGATCGGCCGTAAAGGAGTCGCTCACCGGAGCACGATCGCGCGAGCGGCGCGGGGCAACATCATCATTGGTATGCGTGGCGCATCGATTACACGGCGTGCACGAAGTGTCCGCGCGTGAACCGCGTGCCGACGAGGGCGCGGATCTCGCCTAACGGGGGCGCCGCATCCTCGCGCAGCGCGTCGAGCGCGTCGCGGGTGCGCGCGACCAGGTCTGCCACGGGATCACCAGGCACGTTGAACAGCAGGCGGAAGCCGCGGATACCGCCGCGCCAGAGCTGCGGCAGAAACTCGGAGCCCTCGATGGGCCGCGAATGGAGCAAGCGGTTGCGACACGCGCTGTCGGTGGCCACCGGGAAGGTGTAGCCGGCCGGGTCGGTGAGCTCGACCCGGGGGTGTTTCTTGACGCAGAGGTCGCGGCACCTCGTCGGCTCGCGATCGAAGGCGGCCGAGAGAATGCAGTGCTCGATGGTCATACCCTCGGGGCGTCCGTACACGACGACGTCGAAGCCGCGGCCCGACCACGGTGAAACGACGCTCGCGATCTCGCCCACGGTGAGCTCCACCGACAGGACGATGCGCCGAGCGCCGTGCTCGAACAGCACGGAGGCGCTGTGCTGGTTGAAGCAGTTGGTCGCGTAGTCGGCGACGACGTCGCGGCCGTGGCCGCCGAGCGAGGCAACGAGCCCCACGTGTCCCGAGAGCAGCGGGAGGCCGAGGTCGAGCCAGCGATTCATGTCGCGGCGCTCCTCGGGGCGCACGATGCTCGGCGTGCGGAGCCGGAACGCGATGCCCCGGGCCGCGAGCTCGTCGCCTAACGCAACCAAGCGGGCGCGCGGCGGTACCGGGTGTCTGAGGAAGGCGTCGAACGTGATCTCGGTGGCGCCGGCGGCAGCCGCGGCGCGCGCGTCGTCGACCGTGTGCACGTCGGCGGCGAGCACGTAGGGCGACGTGGCCTCGGGCGGCGCACTCGGTGCGACCGCGACGTGCGCGACGGCGGCGTCGATGGCGGCGTGTCGCGCGGCACGACGCGCATCGCAGGTCGCGTCGCGCCGTTGGACGAGCTCCGCGACCGCCCGGCGGCGCAGCTCATTGAGCTCGCGCACGGGCACGAAGAGCCCGGGGTCGAGCGCGCTGGTGTCGATGGCGCCGAGGGCGTAGGGCGTCTCGCCTAACCGGCCGAGCTGCTCGCGGAGCTGGGCGTCGTCCAACGCGTGGGCATGCGCGGGTGCGAGCGGTGCGTCGCCGCGTACGGTGACACGGTCGGCGCCGACCGCGAAGGACAGCTCCAGTGGCGACCCGGCCACGCCGCGGGCGCGCACATCGAGGCGTGTGCGCCGAGCATGCTTCGCCGGCGTCACGGCCGCAAAGCTCTCTCGCGCGCGCGCCAGGAGCGCGGTGTGCGACGTGCGGAACACCCGCCAGCCCACCGGTGCGCGGCCGCGCAGGGGCGCCGTGACGGCCTGCCGAATGATCCCGTCGCGTTGGGCGAGCGTCCGGACCTCGCCCACGGTGGCGCCGTTGGGCTCGCCCGCGCGGCCGTTAGGCGGCAGCAGCGCAATGCCATCTCCGACGGCGATCGGCGCCGACACGTCCACCAGGTGCGCCGCGCGATCATGCCCCACCACCACGCCCAGCTCCACGCCCCGGTTGTCGGGATGGTCGCGCGTCACGTAGTCGCGCCCGGCGCGGCCGCCGTACATCCCGCCCGTGAACCCCCGGCTGAAGATCTGCACCAGATCCCGCTGCTCGGCGTCGTTAGGCAGGGAGGGCTCGCCGCGCGCCAACCGGTCGAGCGAGGCGCGATAGCTCTGCGTCACCGTCGCCACGTACTCGGGCCGCTTCTTGCGGCCTTCGATCTTGAGCGTGTGGATGCCGGCATTCGCGATCGCGTCCAGGTGCTCGTGCGCCGCCAGATCCCGCGCCGAGATGAGGTATCCGCGATCGAGTGTCTCGCCGGTCGCGACATCGGTGAGCACATAGTCCTTGCGGCAGGACTGCGCGCACGAGCCGCGGTTCGCGCTTCGCTCCGAGATCATGCCCGACATGAGGCACTGCCCCGAGTACGAGATGCAGAGCGCGCCGTGGATGAACGACTCGAGCAACAGGTCCGGCACCGCCTCGTGAATGACGCCGATGTCCTCGAGCGTGTTCTCCCGGGCCAGCACCACGCGCTGCATGCCCAACGCACGGAGCAGCGCGGCGCCGTCGGGGTCGTGCACGGTGAGCTGCGTCGAACCGTGCAGCTCGACGCCCGGATACACTTGCTGCGCCAGCCGCACGAGTCCCAGATCCTGCACGATCGCCGCGTGGATGCCGCGGTCGAGGCACTCGCCTAACAGAAGGAGCGCGTCCGTCAGCTCGGACGGCTTGAGCAGCGTATTGAGCGTGAGGTAGATCCGCCGGCCGCGCGAGCGCGCCAGACGACACGCCTCCGAGAGATCGTCCAGCGTGAGCTGCGCGCCCTCATCGCGCGCGTTGAATCGCTCGGCGCCCAGATACACGGCGTCGGCGCCGTTGGCTAACGCGGCGCGCACGGCGTCGAGCGAGCCGGCCGGAGCGAGCAGCTCGGGAACGGACTGAACGGGCGAGGGCATCCGATGGAAATTAACGCAAAGGGAGCGGCCGTCGTACGGGTCCGCTCCCAAATTGCCGCTCGATGTGCGCGACGAATGCCGCGCCGTGCTACGCCGCCGATAGGTCGCGAAGCGCCGCGCCGACCGCACCATGCCGGAGGCGACGCAACGCACGGTCTCGCAACTGGCGCACGCGCTCGCGCGTCACGCCCAGCATCTTGCCGATCTCGTCGAGCGTGTGCTCGCGGTCGCCTTGCAGGCCGAAGTAGAGCTCGAGAATCTTCGCGTCGCGCGCGGGCAGCGTCGACAACGCGCGCGCCAACTCGGCCCGCCGGAACCGGTCGAGCACTTCCTGCTCGAGGTCCGGCATCTCGTCGGCGGCGAAGCGCTCGATGAGCGCGCGGTCGCTGTCCTTCCCGACGGCGGCGTCGAGCCGCACGTCGGCCGTGTTGAGCGCCGTGAGCGCGCTCACGATCTCGGTCGGGATATCGGTGATCTGCGCGATTTCATCCGGCGTGGGCTCGCGGCGCAGACGGTCGCGCAGCACGCCGGCGGCCTTGATCACCCGCGACAGGTCCGCGGTGCGGTTGAGCGGCACGCGCACCGTACGCCCCTGGCGCGCGAGCGACGCGAGGATCGCCTGGCGAATCCACCACACGGCGTAGGAGATGAACTTGACGCCCTGGTCGGGGTCGAACTTCCGGGCGGCCGTCATGAGGCCCACGTTGCCCTCGCCGATCAGGTCGATCAGCGGGAGCCCGCGGTTCTGATACTTTTTGGCCACCGAGACCACGAAACGCAGATTGCGCCGCACCAGCTCGTCGAGCGCCATGTCGTCGCCGCGACGAATGCGACGGGCGAGCGCCTGCTCTTCGTCGACATGGAGCAGAGCGTACCGGCTCACTTCGGCGAAGTACTGATCGAGGATGTCGCGATCGGCTTCCGCCGGCGTGATGTCGGCGGGAGTCACCCGCGGGCGACGGCGCTTCTCCTGGGGCATGTCTGCTCCTCCATTTGGACACAACACTCAGCAACAACCGAACCGGACAACATGCCCGACCCCGGGGTGCTTCAGGTCGTTTGAACGAATACGGGACGGGCCTAGCCAGTGCCAATACCCGCGTGATTCGAGTTCGTTTCGACCGGTCAGGGTTGGCGTGCGACCTCCGACCGATTTGGGTGACGCGCCTCAGTCATGAGACAGTACATCCAAGAGCTCCGCGGCGCGGGCCAGCACGACGAGATCCCGTTTGGGCAGCGTACGCAGTTGGCGCGACAGGACGCTCACGCGGCGGGCTCGTCCAGCCTCGAGGAGCGCTTTGCCGCGACGGGTGGCGGCGATGCGGACGATGCGTCCGTCATCAGGATCGGCGGCGCGGGTGACGAGTCCCATGTGTTCGAGGGCCCGCACCAGGTGCGTCATCGTGGGTGGCCGCACCTGCTCGGCCGCGGCGAGTGCGCCGAGGGTGATGGGCCCGCCGAAGACGACGACGGACAGGGCGGACGCGCGGGGCGCGCTCAGGCCCATGCCCGGGTCTTCGCGGCGCACGCGGCGGAGGATGTGGATTGCGGCCGAATGGATGCGGTCGGCGACGGCGTCGGGGTCGGGGCTCTTGCGCGAACGGTCGGGGGTCGGCATAGTAGTTAGTAACACTAACTAATTGGCGCCTGGCCCGCTACGGAGGCCGGCGCGCCGTCACCAGCCCGGGAGGTCCCATGCCGGCCACGAGCCCCACGCTTACGCTCTCCCGGATCGGCCAGGTGCTGATCCCGGTCACCGACCTCGCCCGCGCCACGGCGTTCTATCGGGACACGCTCGGCATGCGGTTCCTGTTCGACGTGCCGCAGCGCATGGCGTTCTTCGACTGCGGCGGTGTCCGCCTGTTGTTAGGCATGCCCGAGCCGAACGCGGAGCCGGTGGGCGCCGGGATGCTGTACTACACGGTCGACGATATTCAGGCAGCCTCGCAAGCGCTGGTCGAGCGCGGCGTGACCGTGATCAACGGCCCGCAGCTGATCGCACGCATGAGCGACCACGATCTCTGGCTCGCCGAGTACCGCGACTCTGAGGGCAATCCGTTCGCGCTCATGAGCGAGGTTCACCGTTAGGCCTTCACCAAGAAATCGTTCGCCAGGAATTTCCGGGAAGAGGCAGCGCGAGACAGACAGCGGAGGCGGACACGCGAGCACGACTGAGCGCTCGTGAATCCGCCTCCGCCAATGATGAGAGTCGCACGACTGTGAACGCGGACAAGGCGGGACACGAACGGACAAGACAAGAACTTGTTGTGTGGTTTCGAGCGCTGACATCTCGAGCCGTTACGAATTAAGTCCGCCTTGTCCGCCTGTGTCCGGTGTGTCCGCTATCAACTCGTAGATGC
>DASVAC010000228.1:0-28234 GCA_036376535.1 Gemmatimonadaceae bacterium
AGCGCCAATCGCCCACGTGGTCCCACGAGTCGGGGTCGTCGTACTCGGCGGCCGGAAGCACGACGTCGTGCTTCATCGCCGACGCGAGGACGGCCGAGCGGTAGGCGAAACCGGTGTCGGCGCGCCACGCGGTCATCCAGACGGCGCGCGGCGCGTCGAGCACCGCGCCTAACGATTGCGCGGCGGTGACGCGGACGTTGCCGTCGGCATCGTGGATGGCGGCGAGCACGAGATCGCGCGACGAGTCGCCGTACGTCGCCGCCGCGCGCAGCGCTTCGATCCGGACGTGGGCGGACGTGTCGCGCGCGAGGGCGTCGAGCACCGGACGGGCCACGCCGGCGAGCGAGTCGCCCGCGGCGCGGTGCGACATCGCGCGCGCGACCTGTTGGCGGACGAGCGCACTCGGGTCGCGGACGAGGCGCGCGACGTCGCGGACGGCGGCGCCCACGGGCGAGCGCGAGACGGCATACACGGCGGCCCACCGGAGCGTGTCGTCGGCATGCTGGAAGAAGGGCCGCACCGCATCGACCGGCACGGGCCGCAGCTTTGCCGCCGCGAGGAGCAGCGCGCGCGTGACGGGCGCTGGATGCGCCGTGCCTAACGCGCGGCGGATCACGCCGGCGGCGGGCGCGCCGATTTCGCCGAGGCTCCACGCGGCGACCGTGGCGACGGCGGGCGTGGCGCCGAGCGCGGGCTCGAGCGCGGACACGCCGGCCGAGTCGCGCAGCAGGCCTAACGCAAAGGCCGCGTTGGCGGCGACCGCGGTGTCGCGATCGGCGAGGAGCGCGCGCAGGGTTGGGGCCATCGCCGCGCCGTGCACCTGCCCAACGGCGAGCGCGGCTTCCGCGCGCTCGGCCGAGCGCCCGGACGCGAGCGACGCGCGGATGAGCGCGGTGTCGACAAGGCGCGCGTCTTCCATGCGCAGGATGCGCGCGTACGCGGCGACGTCGATCGGCGTGCCGCGCACGGGTGCCGGCGCGCTGCCGCCGTGCGGCCTACACGCGAGCACCGTCGCGACGAGCGCGACGAGCACGCGGCTACGACGAGCCGGCCGCGTCACGAGCGAGCAGGTCCCGGACGTCGCGCGGCAGCGTGACCACGCGATGGTCGCGATCCAGTGACACGAGCACGGTGCGCGCGGTGGCGAGGGCTTCACCTGTCTCGGCGTTCGAGATCACGTAGTCGAACGTCACGGTGCGCGACGCGACCCCGCTGATGACGGTCTCCACACGAATCATGTCGTCGTAGCGCGCGGGGGACTTGTAGCGGATCTCGGCTTCGGCCACGGCGAGCGCAACACCGCGCTCTTCCATGTCGCGGTACGGCATGCCCGACGAGCGAATGTGGTCGGTGCGGCCGATCTCGCACCACACGAGGTAGTGCGAGTGGTACACGACGCCCATGCGATCCGTTTCCGCATAGCGGACGCGAAACTCGACAGAGGATGTGCGCGGCGGCATCAGACGGCGAGGACGATGCGCGCACCGCGCCGGTTTGTAAAGGTCGCGCGCGTCGGCTAGAATGTGCAGATGCTCGACGCGCCGTGCTACGTATTCTCGGATGCGCACCTCGGCGCCGCGTCGGCGGAACGCGAGCGCGGCCTCGTGTCGTTCCTCCGCAGCCGCATTGGGCAGCCCGGTTCGCTGGTGGTGAACGGCGACCTGTTCGACTTCTGGTTCGAGTGGCGGCAGGTCGAGCCGCGCGGACACTTCCGCACGCTCGCCGCGTTAGCCGATCTGCGCGATGCGGGAACGCGCGTCCTTTACGTGGGTGGCAACCACGATTGCTGGGGTGGTGATCTGCTCACGAACGATGTGGGCGTGGACTTTCACCTCGGGGCCTGGTCTGGCGAGTTGGGCGGCTGGCGCACGCTCGTCGAGCACGGCGACGGCCTGCGCGAGCGCGAAGATCGCGCATATCGCCGGCTGCGCACGGTGCTCCGCAATCGTTGGGCGATTCGCGCGTTTCGCTGGATCCATCCCGATTGGTCGGTGCGCATTGCAGCCGGCAGCTCGGACGTGAGTCGGTTGCGCGCGGCGGGCGACGGCGGCAAGGGACTCGAGGCCATCGCGATGCGGCACCTGACCGCGCAACCCGATCTCGAGCTGGTGATTTTCGGCCACTCGCACGTCCCTGCCTTGCGCGGAACGCGCGACGGCGCGTACGCGAATCCCGGCGCGTGGATGGATTCGCAGATGTTCTTGGTGGTGAGGCCCGAGCGCGTGGAGCTGCGCCAGTGGACCGGATCAGCCGAGGGTGACCTTCTCGACGTCGTCGATCGCGGCGCCGAGAAAACGCTGTCCCTGCCGTAGAAAATGATCGGGCGCGTCCGACGCGACGAAGCGGTGTGTGCCGACGCTGCCCGGCGGCGCGACGAGATTCCGCTCCGTTAGGACACGAGACGTTTCGGCGGCCGTCTCCTCCGCGCTGTCGATGAGCCGCACGTCCCGCCCAACGATCTCCCCGAGCATCGGCTTGAGCAGCGGATAGTGCGTGCAGCCCAACACGAGCGTGTCGATATGGTCGGACGTGAAGGGGCGAAGATATTCGCGCGCGATGAGACGCGTGGCGTCCGTGTCGAGCCAGCCTTCTTCGACCAGCGGCACGAAGAGCGGACACGCCTGCGCGACAACTTCGGCCTCGCTCGATATCGCGTGGATGGCGCGATCGTACGCGCCAGAGTTGATGGTGCCGAGCGTACCGATCACGCCGATGCGGTGGTTGCGCGTGGCGCACACGGCTGCGCGCGCCCCCGGCTGTACCACCCCGATCACCGGCAATGGAAAGTCGCGCTGCAGAGCTCCAAGCGCGTGCGCCGTCGCCGTGTTGCACGCGACGACGATCACCTTCACGCGCTGCTGGGTGAGCCAGGTCGCGATCTCGGTGCTGTAGCGGCGGACGGTATCGGGGCTCTTGGGGCCGTACGGGACGCGCGCCGTGTCGCCGAAATAGATGATGCGCTCGTGCGGCAACTGGCGCACGAGCTCGCGGACGACCGTTAGGCCGCCGATGCCGGAATCGAAGACCCCAATGGGGTCGCGCTGGGAGGGAGAGGGAGACATCAAAAGGGCACCGTCACGCTGATGCGGGCGTTCTTCGCATCAGACTGTCCATGCACCTCGACGGGCACATCCCAGAGCTGCGCCGCGACGAAGGCATCGGCAGCGGAAATCAGGTGGGTGAAGATCAACAGGAAGGTCCAATCCTCGATCGCCTGCTTGCGCGCCGGGATGCGGCCGGCGTATGGGTTGACGATGTTGGTCTGGAGGCTGTCGGAGAAGACGCTGTCGCGCGCGAGCTCCTTGGCGGCGTTCAGCTCTTTCTTGGACTGGATGAGCATGGCGATCGAGGTGACTTCGAGCGCCGCGAAGAGTCCGCCCGCGGTCGAGCGGTGCAGCGACGCCTGGCCCCAGCCCGGCACCGCCAGCGATTCGAGCAGCGCGCGCTTGGACGAGATGGGCGGGCGGCGGAGCGAGTCGCGCGGAGTGACCACGGTGTCGAGCGCGACCAGCGCGGTGGGTCCGACGCGCGAGCTGTCGGCGCGCTGCGCGTTTGCGTTAGGCGCGCCTAACAGAAGGCCCGCGAGCGCGACCGCGAGCCAGCCGACGCGCCGTGGCGGGAACGTGTGGGAATCGAACCCACCCAACCCGACGTCGTCAGGTCGCAGCGGTTTTGAAGACCGCGAGAGCCACCAGGCCCCATCCGCTCCCAAACGGCTCACGAGACGATGATGTCGAACGAAGAACGTGGTTCCACCGCGCCGATCTCGGTCGCGCCCTCGACGCGCGAAAGATACTCGGCGACGGCGGCACGCGGCAGCGCGACGAGCAGCCCGCCGGACGTCTGCGGGTCGACGAGGAGCGTGCGGTCCACGCGGCTCGCGGCGCCCCAGTCGACACGTCCCTCGAGATAGTCCTCGTTGCGCTCGGCGCCGCCCGTGGTGATTCCCTGCTCCGCGAGCTCGCGCGCGCGCGGCAGGAGCGGCACGCGCGCGAGCGACACGCGCAGCGTGACGTTGCTCGCCCGCGCGATGTGCGAGATGTGTCCGAGCAATCCGAATCCGGTGATGTCGGTTCCGCACTTGGCACCGGCCGCGAGCGCGGCCCGGCTCGCCTCGGCGTTGAGACGCGACATGCTCGCGATCATGATGCGCTGCGTCTCCTCGTCGAGCCTGCCCTGTTTCGCCGCCGTCGCGAGGATGCCGGTGCCGAGTGGTTTGGTAAGCACGAGCACGTCGCCGGGGACCGCGACCGCATTCGTGAGCAAGCGGCGCGGATCCGCACGGCCGGTGACCGCGAGACCGAACTTGGGCTCGTCGTCCACCACCGTGTGGCCACCGGCCACGACGGCGCCGGCCTCGCGCACTTTGTCCTGGGCGCCTCGCAGGATTTCCGTTAGGACGCTGAGCGGCACGCGCGACGTTGGGAAGCCCGCGATGCAGAGCGCGGTGAGCGGCTCACCGCCCATGGCGTATACGTCGGAGAGTGCATTCGCGGCGGCGATCTGTCCGAAGGCGTAGGGGTCGTCGACGATGGGCGCGAAGAAGTCGACCGTCTGCACGAGCGCGAGATCATCTGACAGCCGAAAGACCCCCGCGTCGTCGAACGTCTCGGAACCGACGAGGAGGCGTGCATCCATCTGGCGCGGCAACGGCGCCAACACCTGGGACAGGTCGCCCGGACCCATCTTGGAGGCTCAACCCGCGCACCGCGCGAACGCGGTGAGCCGGAACAATTCCTCGCGGGTGTGGGAGGTGCTCATGATGGCCTCCAAAAAGACGGACAAGGCCGGATCAGAACCAACGCGTGCCTAACGCAACTACCGCGGCACCTGGGCCACGATTTCGATCTCGACGCGGGCGCCGCGCGGCAGCGCGGCCACCTGCACCGTCGAGCGTGCCGGCCGCGCGCTGCCCAGGTGGCGCGCATACGCCTCGTTGAACGTGGCGAAGTCGGCGAGGTCGAGCAGGAACACGGTGCTCTTCACCACATCCTTCCAGCCGGCGCCCGCCGCGGCGAGCACGGCCGCCAGGTTCTGCATCACGCGGTCGGTCTGCTGCGTGATGTCGCCCTCGAGGAACTTGCCCGTCGCGGGGTCGAGCGCGATCTGGCCGGCGGTGAACAGCAGGTCGCCCGCCCGGACGCCCTGCGAGTACGGGCCGATGGCCGCTGGTGCGTTAGGCGTGGACACGGAAGAAAGAGACACGCGTGGCTCCGGAAGGTGGTCGGTCGTTGGGCCTAAGCACAGCGCGCCGGGGAGATCCCCGGCGCGCCGGCTGGACGGTTGGTGTACTCGTTCGCCTGTGTCTGATATACTCGCGCGCAACGGATCAGAACAGTCCCACGATACTGCCGTCGGGATTCACCGAAATGTGCTCGGCGGCCGGCTCCCTGGGCAGGCCGGGCATCGTCATGATGTCGCCCGCCTGCGCGACGACGAAACCGGCGCCGGCCGATGGATACACGTCGTTGATCGTGAGGCGGAATCCGGTCGGGCGGCCGAGGCGGGTGGGGTCATCGGTGAAGGAGTACTGTGTCTTCGCCATGCAGACCGGCGTGTTGCCGAGGCCGATCGATTCGAGGTAGTCGATGGTGCGGGCGGCTTTCGCCGAAAAGTCGGCGCCGTCGCCGCCGTACACCTTGCGCACGATTGTGTCGATCTTGTCGCGGATGGGGAGCGCGGTGTCGTACAGCGGTTTGTACTTCGACCCGCCGCGATCGAGCGCGGACAACACCTCGCGCGCGAGGTCTTCGCCGCCTTCGCCGCCCTTGGCCCACACGTCGTTCACCGACGCGCACACGCCTTGCCGTGACGCGAAGTCCGCCACCATCGCGAGCTCGCGATCGGTGTCCGACGTGAAGCGGTTGACGGCAACGATCACCGGCACGCCGAACTGCTTCACGTTCTCGATGTGCGCCTGCAAGTTAGGCAAGCCCTTCTCGAGCGCGGCGAGGTTCTCGGTGCTCAGGTCCTTCTTGTTCGCGCCGCCGTTCATCTTGAGCGCCCGCACGGTCGCGACGAGGACGGCGACCTCGGGATCCAGTCCGCCGAACCGGCACTTGATGTCGAAGAACTTCTCGGCGCCCAGGTCCGAGCCAAAGCCCGCTTCGGTGAGCACGACGTCGGCGAGCGCGAGACCGGTCTTGGTGGCGATGATGCTGTTACAGCCGTGCGCGATGTTGCCGAACGGTCCGGCGTGGAGCAGCGCGGGTCCGCCTTCCAGCGTCTGCACCAAGTTAGGCCGGATCGCATCCTGGAGCAGGAGGCTCATCGCACCAACGGCTTTGAGGTCGCCGGCGCGCACGGGCGTCCGGTCGGCGCCGGCCGTCGAGCCGACGATGATCCGCGCCAGCCGCGCCTCGAGATCTTCGCGGCTCGACGCGAGCGCGACCACCGCCATGATCTCGCTGGCCGGCACGATGACCCACCGCTCTTCGCGCGGCACCCCGTTGGCGACGCCGCCTAACCCGATCACCGCCTGGCGCAGCGCGCGGTCGTTCATGTCGATGGTGCGCGGCCACGTGATCCGGCGCGGATCGATGTCCAGCGTGTTGCCCTGCGTGAGGTGGTTGTCGAGCAGCGCCGACAACAGGCCGTGCGCGGTGGCGATCGCGTGGAAGTCGCCGGTGAAGTGCAGGTTGATGTCCTGCATCGGCACCACCTGCGCGTATCCGCCGCCGGCAGCGCCGCCTTTGATCCCGAATACCGGACCGAGGCTCGGCTCGCGCATGCACATCACCGCGTTGCTGCCGATGCGGCGCATTGCCTGGGCGAGTCCCACGAGCGTGGTGCTCTTCCCTTCTCCGGCCGCGGTCGGGTTGATGCCGGTGACGAGTACGAGGCGGCCGCGCGGTGGTCGCTGTGACACGTCCAGCGAAATCTTCGCCTTGTACTTGCCGTAGAGATCGAGCTCGTCGGGTTCGAGACCCAGATCGGCGGCGACGTCGGTGATGGGGCGCATGCGCGCCCGTTGGGCAATCTCGATATCGGATGGGACAGTCGTGGACACGGCACCTCACCAGAGCATGGAACGAGACGCGTAATTCTATCGCGCGTGCGCAGAGGCTCGCCAGCTAGCCGGCCGGGGAGGATGACGCCAGGCCGAACAGGCGGCGCGCGTTCTCGACCGTGGCCGCAGTCAGCTCTTCGAGGTCGGCGTGGCGCGCGCGCGAGAGACGTGCGAGGGTGAGCGGCACCCACGCAGGCTCGTTGCGTTTGCCGCGGTACGGGACGGGCGCGAGATAGGGTGCGTCGGATTCGACGAGGAGGCGGTTGGGCGGCACGAGTGCGAGCAGCGCGTCGTCGTCGAACTTCTTGAAGGTGATGATGCCGCTGAACGAGACATACCACCCGCGATCAATGGCATACTCGGCCAGCGCCGCGGAGCCCGTGTAGCAATGCAGGACGCCGCCGACGCCCGCTGCCGCCGCACCGGCGATCACCGCGCGGGTGTCGTCTTCGGCGTCGCGCGTGTGGATGACCACGGGGCGTGCGCGGCGCGCGGCGAGCGCGATCTGCGCGCGGACGGCGGCACGCTGCGCATCGCGCGGCGAGTTGTCGTAGTGGTAGTCGAGTCCGCACTCGCCGACGGCAACGGCGCCATCCGTTAGGCAGGCATCCAGGGCCGGGATGTCGCGCGCCTCGTCGAAGGAGGCCGCGTCGTGCGGGTGGATGCCGGCGGTCCAGAACACGAATCCCGCGTGTCGGGATGCGATGCTACGGGCGCGGTGCGCTGCCTCGATCGACTCGCCGATGCATACGAGGCTTCGTGCGCCCGCCTCGCGTGCGCGCGCGATCGCCGCCTCGCGGTCGTCATCGAACGCGGGATCGGCCAGGTGCGTGTGGCTGTCGATGAATGGGACCATGATGCAAAACCGCCGCCCTTCAGGGGGCGGCGGCTCCGGGATGCGACGTGCGAGTCAGGATTCGCCGGCCGCTTTGCGGCGCTGCGGCTGCTGCTGAGTCGACGCAGATGTGTCGCGAGCCGAGCGGGCGTTGACGACGCCGCGATCGCCTACCGCACGCGGCCACTTGCGCTCGATCCACATGAGGATGACCGGCGCCACGTAAATCGAGCTGAACGTACCAGTCACGACGCCGAAGATCATGACCAGCGCGAACGGCCGGATCACTTCACCGCCGACGAGCGCGAGCGCGACCAAGCAGGCGAACGTCGTCGTATGCGTGAGAACCGAGCGCGGCAGCGTTTCGTTGACGCCGCGATTCAGCGTCTCGTACAGCGACTCTTTTCGTCGTTTTCGGAGATCCTCGCGGACGCGATCGAAGATGATGATCGTGTCGTTGAGCGAGTAGCCGATCATCGTCAGGACGCCGCCGACGACGATGAGCGAGATCTCGAGGTGGAGATACTTGATGAACGCGAGCGTGCCCAGAATGTCGTGGGCGGTCGCGATGACGGCGGCCAGTCCGAAGCGCCAGTCGAATCGCCACGCGAGGTACAGGAGCGTGCCGAGGAACGACACGAGGATGGCGATGAACGCTTTTTGCCGAAGCTCGCCGCCGACTTTCGGTCCAACGGCTTCCGTCCGGTCGACGCGGTAGTTAGGCGGCGGGCCGAACTTCTTGGTCAGCGCTGCCGTGATCTCCCCGGCGACCGATTCGGCGCCACGCGTCTGCTGCGCCACCGACCGCGGATCCTGCGCGCGAATGACGAGCGCGGTATCTCGACCGAACGTCTGAATCTCGGCCCCTTTGATACCCTCGGCATCGAGCGACTTGCGCAGGTCACCGACATCCGGCGCCTTGGGGAAGCTCACCTGCATCAGCGTGCCGCCCGTGAACTCGACGCTGTACTGATAGCCGGAAATCGCAATCGCGATGATTCCAGGCACCATGAACAACAGCGTCACGACCGTCGTGATCTTCCACAGTCGAATGAAATCGATTTTGGTGTCGTGCAGGATGCGCAGCATCAGATACTCAGCGGGCGGGCTCCGCGGGTGCGGTTGAGCCACAAGAGGTAGAACGTCCGGACCACGAAGATCGCGCTCACCATCGAAGCCGCGATGCCGCAGATGAGCGTCACGGCAAAACCCTTCACGGGGCCGGTGCCGATGCCGTACAGCACCGCCGCGGTCAACGCCGTCGAAACGTTCGAGTCGACAATCGCCGACATGGCGTGACGGAAGCCTTCGTCGATCGAGGCACGCACCGTTTTGCCTCGAGCCATCTCTTCTCGTATTCGCTCGAAGATCAGCACGTTGGCATCGACCGCGATGCCGACGGACAGCACCATACCAGCAATGCCAGGTAGTGTGAGCGTTGCATCCAGGCCGGCGAGCAACGCCAGCGTGAAGAGGACATACAAGCCGAGCGCGATGACCGCGAGGAAGCCCGAGAACCGGTAGTAGCCGATCATGATCAGCAGGACTAACGCGACGCCTAAAATGCCGGCGTTGATGCCATCACGGATCGAGTCGGCGCCTAACGTCGGGCCGATCGTGCGCGAGTCGACGACCTTGAGGGGCACGGGCAAGGCGCCGGCGCGCAGCACGAGCGCGAGGTCCTGCACCTGTTGGAGCGGCTGGCCGCGCATCGTGATCTGACCGCGCGTCCCGATCGCGCTTTCGATGACCGGCGGGCGTCCCATCACTTTTCCGTCGAGCACGATCGCCATGTAGTCGCCGACGTGCTTGCCGGTCTCCTGACGGAAGCGCCGGCCGCCTTCGCTGCTCAGCGTGAACTGCACGATGTTGCCTTCGACCGGATCGGTCGCCGGCTTCGCATCGGTGAGGTATTCGCCCGTAATGATCGGCTTCGTGTCGACCACGTAGAGCGGCGTGGCATTGGCACCCGTACCGACATCCGCAGTCGTGCCCCACAGCAGGGTCTTGCCCGGTGGTAACGCGGCCGCGATGTCAGGATACGACAGATACCTGCTCACCGTCGGGACATCGCTCGTGCTAACGAAGTACTCGCCCGGCATTTGACCCTGCTGGATCAAGCGGCTGAACGGGCCGTTGTTCGCGCCGTTGAACACGCCCGTGTCGGACGTGTCAGACTTGGCGGCACTCGTGTCGGTCTTGGCTGCGGCAGCACCCGCGGCGGCAGCGGAGCCTTTGGCCTTACCGGTGTCCGCCTTCGCTTTTCCCGTGTCGCCCGGCGAGAAGAGTGATGAGATCGCGCTCTTGGCCGTGTCGGCGCTGGGCTTCGCACCTGGGGCGCCGCTGGAAGACTTATCGTAGCCCTTGTTGCGGATAATCTGGTCGATGCGCGACATCACCTTATCGAGCGCGCTCGTTTTATCCGTGATCTGAAACTCGAGGAACGCCGACTTTTCGACGAGCTGCTCCGCGCGTTGCTGATCGGTGACGCCGGGGAGCTCGACGGTGATGCGATCGGTTCCGACTTTCCGAACGTCGGTTTCGGCGACGCCGAGCTGGTCGATACGATTGCGGACCACCTTGAGCGCACGATCGATGGCCTCGGCCTTATTGGCGACCGCGCCCTTGGATTCGTCGACTTCGAGCGCGAGGTACATACCGCCCGACAGGTCGAGACCCTTCTTGAGCGGCACGTGCTTCATCGTGGTGTCGAACCACACGCCGTTTCTGAGCTCGCGAACCGAGACGGTGCGCGGGAACAGCGCCCACAGGGACGCGGCGACGAGCGCCAGAATCAGGATGATGCGACTGCGGATAGTGGCCATGCGACGGCGGAAGGATGGGGCCGCGGGGATTCCGGTAAAGTATTGAAGGTTACCGAGCTAGCGGGCTTCAGTCAACGCGCCGCGCAAGGATGGCGCGGGCGCGCTCGCCGTCCCGTCGGAGCTGCGTCTTGAGCTCGTCCGGTCCGGCGAATGCCCTGGTCTCGCGCAACCGCTCCATGAAGTCGACGCGCACCGACGCCCCGTAGAGGTCGATGTCCGTATCGAACAGGTGGACCTCGAGCGAGCGCGCGTGATCGCCGAACGTGGGGCGACCGCCGAGGTTCATCATACCCCCGAACGCGCCGGCCGGCGTCTGCGCGCGAACGGCGTAGACGCCGTCGGGCGGCAACAGCTTGCGCGCGGGCGGCGATCCGAGGTTGACCGTGGGAAAGCCTAACGCGCGCCCCCGCTGGTCGCCGCGGCGGACGCGGCCCTGCACCGAATACGGCCGCCCCAGCGCCTGCGCGGCATGGTGGAGGTCGCCACCGGCCACGGCTCGGCGAATGAGCGTGGACGACACGACGCGTCCGTCGGCGGTGGCGACGGCATTCACCACCTCCACACCGAACCCGCGTTCGTGGCCGAGTGCGCGCATGACGTCGACGTCGCCTTCCCGTCCGCGGCCGAAGCCGTGGTCGTGGCCGATCACGAGATGTTTGACGTGGAAGCGGTGGCGCAGCACTTCGTCGACGAACTGCGCGGCGCTGTACCGTTGCAGCACAGGAGTGAACGGGACGATGGCCATGTAGCGCACGCCGCTTTCGGCCACCACCTCGAGCTTTTCTTCGCCGATGGTGAGGAGCAGCGGGGCCGCCGTTGGATTGACCACCTCGAGCGGGTGCGGGTCGAACGTGACGAGCACGCTGTCGAGGGACATCTCGCGGGCGCGGGCGACGATCCGCGCGAGCACGTCGCGGTGGCCCAGGTGCACGCCATCGAACGTGCCGACGGTGACGACGGTGCCGCGCCCGTTCGGCAGGCCCGAGCCGTCGACGGCGCGCGCGCGCTCACGCATTCGGGAGCACCGTGCGGGGGTGCCACCACGCGCCGTCGCGTTGGGCGATGGCGACGAGGGTACCGGCGTCGTCGACGAGCGCGGCGCGATCGGCGCCCGCGCCGGCCGCCGGCACATCGCGCCCCTGCCGCACCTGCCTAACGGAGTCCGGCTCGAGCGCGACCGCCGGCAGCGACGGCACCGCCGCCAGGAGCGGTCGTATCGCCGCCGTGCCGGCGCGCAGCGCATCGAGCGTGGCCGCCGAGTCGACATCGAAGGGTCCGCTGCGCAGCCGGCGCAGCGCCGCGAGGTGCGCGGCGCTGCCGGCGGCGCGGCCCACATCCCGCGCCAGCGCCCGCACGTAGGTGCCGCCGCTGCACGTGACCGTGACCTCCACTTCATCGGCGCGCCACTCGCGCACGACCCATGCGTGCACCGTGACGGTCGCGGGCGGGAGCGCGAGCGGCGCGCCGCGCCGGGCGGCGGCGTGCGCGCGCTGCCCCGCCACTTGCTTGGCCGAGTACGCCGGCGGCAGCTGCTGCACGTCACCAGTTAGGCCGCGCATGGCGCGCTCCACGGCCGCGCGATCCGGCCCGGCCGCGGTGCGCACGACGCTGCCGGTGCCGTCGTCGGTGTCCGTCTCCGCGCCGAAGCGGATCGTGCCCGCGTACACCTTGGGCTCGCCCTCGAGATACGGCAGGAGCCGCGTCGCGCGTCCGACGAGCAGCACGAGCAGGCCCGTGGCGAACGGGTCGAGCGTCCCGCCGTGCCCCACCCGCCTAACGCCGAGCGCGCGGCGCGCGATCGCGACCACATCGTGCGACGTGCAGCCGGCGGGCTTGTCGACCAGCAGCAGCCCGTCAATCGTCGGCATCTCCGTCGGCCGGCGGCGCATCGCCCGGCGCGCGATCGTCGCGCAGCTGCGCGAGGAGCGACTCGATCCGCGTCGCGTGCTCGGCCGTCTCGTCGCGGCGGAACTCGATCTCCGGCGCGAGACGCAGGCGCAGCGCGCGCGCGACCAACGGGCGCAGGTGGCCGGCGAGGCTCGCCAGCCCCTCGAGCGTGGACGTGTGCGCGGCCTCGTCGCCTAACACGGTGACGTACACGCGCGCGTGGCGCAGGTCGCGCGTCACGTCGACGCCGGTGACGGTGACGAGCCCGACGACGCGCGGGTCCTTCACCCCTTCGGTGAGGAAGCGCGCGACTACCTCGCGGATTCCTTCGGCGACGCGGTCGGCACGGCGATGATCAGGACTCATGATCGTTCGGCAAATGGCGATGCGGGCGCGCGGATCAGAAGAACGCGCGCACGGAATCGATGACGCGGCATCCCGCCGCGGTGCCGACCACCCGATCGATGGTCGACAGCACCGACTCGGCGTGCCGCCGGTCGGACGAGACGACGCAGGCCGTGAGCTCCGCCCGCTGCCACGCATCGTGGTGGCCCGTTTCGGCAACCGAGACGTTGTACTCGTTGTGCAACCGGGCCTTGATGCGCGAGAGCACGGACCGCTTCTCCTTGAGCGAGTGCGCGGCTGGTACGTGCAGGTCCCACGAGATGGACGCGATGGTCATGAGGCCAGGTCAGAGCGTCCGAGCGACTTCCTCCTTCCGGTAGCATTCGATCACGTCGCCGACCTTGAGGTCGTTGAAGTGCTCGACGCCGATGCCGCACTCGAAGCCGTCGCGCACTTCGCGGACGTCGTCCTTGAAGCGGCGGAGCGACCCGATGGTGCCGTCGTAGATCTCGACCGCATCGCGGATCACGCGCACGCGTCCCTGGCGCGTGATGATGCCGCTGCGGACGAAGCATCCGGCCACCGTGCCGATGCGCGGCACGCGGAACAACTGCCGGACCTCGGCTTCGCCTAACGTGACCTCGCGCTCTTCGGGGCGGAGCATGCCGCTCAGCGCGGCGCGCACATCGTCCACCGCCTCGTAGATGACGCGGTACAGCTTGAGGTCGACGCCCTCGCGCTCGGCCGCCGCGCGCGCGTTGTTGTCCGGGCGCACGTGGAAGCCGATGATGATCGCGCCCGACGCCTTGGCGAGCAGGATGTCGCTCTCGGTGATCGCGCCAACGCCGCGGTGTACCACGTCCACCTTCACTTCGGCATTGGACAGCTGGCCTAACGCATCGGCGAGCGCTTCCGCCGGACCGCCCTGGTCCGCCTTGATGACGAGCGGCAGCGTGCGCACCTGGCCGGCGGCCGCCTGCGCCATGAAGTCCTCGAGCGACACGGCGACGCGCGACGTGCGGCGGCTCTTCGCTTCGCGGTCCAGACGCTGGCGCCGCTGCGCGACGTCGCGCGCGGCCGTCGCGTCCTCGACGACGAGCAACTGGTCGCCCGCCATCGGCACGCCCTCGATGCCTAACACCTGCACCGGGATCGCCGGACCCGCCGCCTGGGTGGTCTTGCCGCGCTCGTCGAACAGCGCGCGCACGCGGCCCGAGTACATGCCGCAGATGAAGTCGTCGCCCACGCGCAGCGTGCCTTGCTGCACGAGGAGCGTCGCCACCGGACCCTTGCCCGGATCCAGCTGCGCCTCGATGACCGTGCCCGTCGCCTTCCGCGTCGGATTCGCCTTGAGGTCGAGGATCTCGGCCTGCAGCAGCACCTGGTCGAGCAGGTCGTTGACGTTCGTTCCCTTCTTCGCCGAGATCGGCGTCGCGAGCGTGTTGCCGCCGAACTCCTCGAGCACGACGCCGTGCTGTAGCAGGTCCTGCTTCACCTTCTGCACGTTGGCGCTTGGCAAATCGATCTTGTTGATGGCGACGACTAACGGAACGCCGGCGTTCTTGGCGTGCGAGATCGCCTCGATCGTCTGCGGCATCACCTGGTCATCGGCCGCCACGACGAGCACGACGATGTCGGTGACCTGCGCGCCGCGCGCACGCATGGCGGTGAACGCCTCGTGGCCCGGCGTGTCGAGGAAGGTGATCTGTCGATTGTTGGGCAGCGACACGTGGTACGCGCCGATATGCTGCGTGATTCCGCCCGCTTCGCCCGCGACCACGTTTGCCTTGCGGATGTAGTCGAGCAGCGACGTTTTGCCGTGGTCGACGTGGCCCATGATGGTGACCACCGGCGGACGCGGCGCCAGGTTTTCCGGCGACTCTTCCACCGTTTCTTCGGCCGCGGCGTACTCGGCTTCGCGCACGGCATGGAACCCGAACTCACCGGCGATCAATTCGATCTGATCGAAGTCGAGCCGCTGATTGATCGTGACCATGAGCCCCAAGTTCTTGAGCGCGAACGTCACGATCTGCGTGGGCGGAATCTTGAGGATCGATGCGAGCTCGCTCACCGTGATGAACTCGTTCACGTGCACGGTGGTGCGCTCGCGCTCGGCCTCGGCCGCGCGCTGTGCTTCCATCTCCTCACGCGACGCACCTTCATCGGCGCGCCGCGGACCGCGGCGCGTCGGCGCGCCGCGAAGGGCCGTCATGGTCCGGGAGATGTTCGCCGTCACCGCTTCCTGGTCGACGACACCGCGCTTGCCCTTCTTGCGCTTGCCGCCGCGTTTTTCTTCACGGCGCGACGGTGCACCGGTGGGCGCACCGGGCGCGGCCGACGCGATGGGCCGCGGCGGGAACGGTGTGGACGACGCGACCGGCTTGGGCCGCGGCGGTCCGGGCACGACGGGGCGCGGGCGCTGCCAATCGGCGGGCGGCTGCGGCGCGGCGGGCCGTTGGGCGGGCGCGGACGCAGGACCGGCGTGGGCCGGCGCCGGCCGGTGATCGCCCGGCGCTGGCGCTCGGTCGTGCTCGGCCGGTCCGGCGTCGGGGAACGCGCGCGGCGGCGCGTGCGCGCCGCGTTGGGCATCGGCCGGCGTTAGGCGGGCGGGGGGCGCGAGGGGCGAGGGCGGCGGCTCGAAGGCGCGGCGCGGGACCTCGACCTCGTCGACGTGCGTGTGCGGCTCGTCGTCGACGTCGGCTGGCGCGCCGCCGTTCGATCCCACCGTCGCCGCTTCCGCGGCCTCCGCGGCCGCCGCTTCGGCGGCCGCGATGTCCGCGGCGCGGCGGCGACGACGCTTGACCGGCTCCGCCGACGAAGCCGGCTCTGGCTCCGGCGCCGGTGCCGCGGACGCCGTCGCACGGCGACGGCGTCCCGGCGCCGGCGCCGGCTTCTCCTGCCGCGCGCGCTTCTCCCGCTCCCACCGGGCGCGCAATCTCGCGACCTGCTCGTCCGTCAATGGGCTCAGATGACTCCGCACCGGAACGTCCATCGACCGGAGCATGGTCATCAGGTCGTCGTTGGAAATTCCGAATTCGCCTGCCAGGTCGTGCACACGCAGCTTGATCAAAACGCCCCTCCTCTGGAGCCCCCGCCGGGAGCCGATCTCGCGACGGCGCGAATGCCTCGCGCCAAATCACGATCTACGATACCTACTGCCGCCGTCGCCTCGCGGCCAACCGCGGCGCCTAACGCCGCCGCGCTCGGACCTTCCACGATCGTCACACGCCGCGCCTTGAGCAGCGGAATCACTTTCGCCAGGCTATGATGCGACGCATCGGGCGCCACCACCACCAAGGCCAACCCGCCCCGCCGCGCCGTCTCGCGCACCCGCTCCACGCCCACCACCGCGCTCCTCGCGCGGTGGCCGAGCCCGACGAGACCCGCCACGCGGCGATTGCGCTCCGCGTCCGTCACGCCGCCGTTTCGTCCGTTCCGCCGGCGCCGCCCTCGGCGCCGTTGTCACCGCCCTCCTCCGTGGTCAGCTCGTCGATCATCGCCATGATCCGGTCCGCTTCCTCGGGCGCGATGCCTGGCAGCCGCAGGAAATCTTCGCGCTCGAGATCGATGATGTCGTTGAGCGTGCGATAGCCGGCGTCCTCCAGCACCGCCACCGTGGCCGGTCCCAGTCCCTCGATTTCCGACAGCTTCACGTCGGCTGCTTCCTCAGTCTCTTCGGGCAACGGCTGGAAGAGCGGCGCTTCGCCACCGCGCTCGAGCCACTCACGGCTGGAGTAGAGGTCGATCTTCCACCCTGTGAGCTCCGACGCGAGCCGAACGTTCTGTCCGTTGCGGCCGATGGCCAGCGACAACTGATCTTCGTCGACCACCGCCTGGATCGCACGGCCGGCGGGATCGCTGAACACGCGCGCCACGCGCGCCGGCGCGAGCGCCATCTTCGCAAACCGCTCGGGGTCGGACGACCACGGCACGATGTCGATCTTTTCTCCGCCTAACTCGTTCACCACCGCCTGCACGCGCGAGCCTTTGAGGCCAACGCACGCGCCAACGGGATCGATGGAGTCATCGCGCGAGAACACGGCGATCTTCGTGCGGCTGCCCACCTCGCGCGCCACGGCGCGAATCTCGACGATGCCCTGCTGGATTTCCGGCACCTCGAGTCGAAAGAGCGCCTTCACGAACAACCCGTCGGCCCGCGTGAGAATGAGGCGCGGTCCCTTGGGCGTCTCTTCGATGCGCTTGAGCACCGCGCGCATCGGCTCGCCCTGGTGATAGTGCTCGCGGTGATTCTGCTCGCGGTACGGAACGATCGCTTCCGCCTCGCGGAACTTGTTGAGCATGATCACGAGCTTGCCGCGCTCGATCTGCTGCACTTCGCCCGAGAGCAAGTCGCCCACGCGGCCCGAGAACTCGTCGCGGATGCGCGTGCGCTCGCGCTCGCGGACACGCTGGATGATGCGCTGCTTCGCGGCCTGCGCGGCGGTGCGTCCAAATTCGGCGAAGTCGATCGGCTCCTCGAGCTGGTCGCCCGGCTCGAAGCCCTCGTCGTAGATGCGCGCGTCGTCCACCGAGATTTCACGGCTCGGATCCGTCACGGCGTCGACCACCGATCGGAGACGGATGATGCGGATCTCTCCCTTCGCTTCGTCGATCGTAACCTCCGCCTGCACCGTTGGGCCGTACTTCTTCGCGAGCGCGGCAAAGATGCCGTCTTGCAACAACGCGTGCAGCTCGGACCGATCGAGCTGTTTCGTGTTGCTCACCTCGCGGATCGCACTCAGGATGTCGTCGGAAGCCATCGCGACTGCCTCTCTCAATTACCAGTGAAACGCCAACCGCGCGTCCTTCACGTCGGCCAGCGCAACGCGCTGTTCATGACCACGCTCGTCGCGGAGCACCACCACCTCCCGTCCCGGCTCCCCGTCGACAGCTAGGATCTCCACCTCCTCCCGGCCGTTGAGCGCGGGGCTCGACACACTTGCCCTGCGTCCCACGAACCGATGCCAGTCGGCTGCATGTCTCAACCGCCGCTCGAGACCCGGAGACGACACCTCGAGCGTGTACCGATCGCCCAGCGAGCCGTTCTCGTCCAGCATTGCTTCGACCCCGCGCGAGACGATCGCGCAGTCGTCGACCGTCACCTTGCCACCGTCCAACCGATCGATCCGCACCTGCACCGTGGGACGCGATCGCGTGCCGCCGACTCGCAGCTCGAAGAGCTCGAATCCGAGCGCCTCGACTCGAGTCGAAATCAACCGCTCCAACGCGTCAGTCTCGGTCATCGCAGGTCACAATAACAAAAAAATGTGGGGCGTCATCCCCACATTTCCGCCCGGCGCTCCAGGTGCCGGGGAACCGTAAGTAATTATAGAATTGGAGTTAGGTGGAGTCAAGCCACGTCAAATGAGAGCTTCCTCGCTCTGGTGAGCGGACAAAGCCGGGACGCAGCCGGACGAGCACGGATCGCTCGGCGTACGAGGCCGGAGCATCGAGCGCAGGCGGCATCTACGCACGTGGCTCGTATCTACGCACTTGGTTCAAAGGATAAGTACAAGGATGCAAGGGATGGGGAAGATCGCTTCGACATCGGCGGACAGTGCGTTCGACACGCGCGAGACGAATTCCTTTCCCTCAAACGGAGGGAAAACAGAAGTGGCCGAGGCGGTGCGCGCAGGCGGCGTCATCGGTGAGCCTGGGCTTTGAATGCTTTGTCAAACCAACAACAAAAAAAAATCGTCGAGCAGTTGTCGCGCGACAAGTCCTTGTACCGCCGCATACCCTGCCTAACGGAAGGATCGGATCTGTCCACGCGAGCGCACGACGGGCTCTCCGCCGATGTCGAAGCGATCTTCCCCATCCCTTGCATCCTTGTAGTTATCCTTAGAACCAACTGCGTAGATGCATGAATGCCCGGGATGATCTCGCCGCCGCAGTCGAGCGATCCGTGCTTCGTCCGGCTGCGTCCGGGGTTTGTCCGCCCACCAGAGCGAGGAAGTTCTCTACACGACACGCGACTTCAGTCGCGAGGCGCCACCGTCACGCCGAGCATCCGACCGGCATCGCCGGCGCGGTGAGAGAAGAAGCGATCGTTGTCGCAGCGCGTGCAGTACTCGCTGATCGAGACGTGCGTGATGCCGGCGTTCTTCGCCTGGTGCGCGAGAATCGCGCGAAGATCGACGCACCTGGCCGCGCTCGCGCTCTGTCCGGTGAGCTGGTGATACACGTCGGGCCCGACCTCGTAGCACCGTCCGCAAATCGACGGGCCCAGATGCACGCGCAGGTCGCGCGCATCGAGACCCGCGCGCACGAGCTCGGCCACCCCGCGGTCGAGAATGCGTGCGGCGGTCCCGCGCCAACCGGCGTGCAGCAGTGCGCACGCGCCGCTCGGATGCGCGACGAACACGGGGACGCAGTCGGCCACGGTGATCGCGAGCGCGGTGCCGCGCTCGGGCGCGACGTGCCCGTCGGCGGCGTCGGCGCGCAGCCATCCCTCCCACGTCAGGCGGTGCACCAGCACGCGGTTGCCGTGCACCTGCCGCGACGTCGCGAGACGCGGCGCGTATGCCTCGAGCGACTCGACGAGCGACCACCAGCGTCCCATCACCTCGCCCACGGGCTCGCGTCCCGCGGTGCCGAACGTGCCTGCATCTCTCGTCGTCGTGAACGCGATCACGCCTAACGCGGCGAGATCGGCCACGGCTTCGCGCGGAACGTCGAGGCTCACGACTTCGTGTCGTCCACTCGCGTGATCTTGGCGCCGAGTCCGCGCAGGCGCTCGTCGATGCGCTCGTAGCCGCGCTCGATTTGCCCAACGTTGTTGATCGTGCTCGTGCCCTCGGCGCACAGCGCGGCTAACAGAATCGCCATGCCGGCGCGAATGTCGGGCGACTCGACCACCGCCCCACGCAATCGCGACGGTCCCGCCACGAGCGCGCGATGCGGATCGCACAGCACGATGCGCGCACCCATCGCGATGAGCTTGTCGACGAAGAACATGCGCGACTCGAACATCTTCTCGTGCATCAGGATGAGCCCGTTGCACTGCGTGGCGGCCACGATCGCGATCGACATGAGGTCGGCCGGGAACGCAGGCCACGGTTGGTCCTCGAGCTTCGGCACGTGTCCCCCCAAATCGGGGCGAATCTCGCGCGCCTGATTCGCGCGAATGATGAGGTTGTCGCCCTCGCACTCGCACTCGATGCCGAGTCGCTCGAATCCCATGCGAACGGCGCGCAGATGCTCGACGCCCGCGTGCTCCACGCGCAGCTCGGAGTTGGTCACCGCCGCCAGGCCGATGAACGAACCGACCTCGATGTGGTCGGGACCGATGCGATGCGTCGCGCCGCCCAACGTGCGGCCGCCTTCGATGGTCATGCAGTTGGTGCCGATGCCGTCGATGCTCGCGCCGATGGCGACGAGAAACCGCGCGAGGTCCTGCACGTGAGGCTCGCTCGCCGCGTTGCGCAGAATCGTCGTGCCCTGCGCCGCGGCAGCCGCCATCAGCGCGTTCTCGGTGCCCGTCACGCTCGGCTCGTCGAGGAAGACGTCGGCGCCGCGCAGCCCGCTGGTACGGAGCTCATACGACTGATCCACGTGATACGTCGCGCCGAGCTGCTCGAAGGCGAGAAAGTGCGTGTCGACGCGACGCCGGCCAATCACATCGCCTCCCGGCGGCGGGAGCGTGACGGCGCCGCACCGCGCGAGCAGCGGACCGGCCAGCAGAATCGACGCGCGGATGCGCGCCGAAAGCCTCGAGTCGAGGGCGGTGGCGCGCACTTCTCGCGCTTGTATGGCCAAAGTATTGCGAGCGGACCAAGTGATGCTCACGCCCAGCGTACTCACGAGCTCCACCAGCGTTTCCACGTCGCGGATCCGCGGCACGTTCTCGAGCGTGACCGGATGTTCGGTGAGCAGAGCCGCGGCGATGATCGGGAGCGCGGCGTTCTTGTTGCCGGACGGGCGGATGGTACCGCTGAGCGGACGAGAACCTTCGACGACGAATTGCATTGAGGCGAGTGCGAGTGACGACTATGGGCGGACGAGCCGCGAACAATGGACATCGCCGCGCGTGGAAGTCAAGCAACTGCTTGACACTCCGTCGCGCGAGGCCTACGCTACGCTGCTCACCCTGGTCCCGCCCATGCAGCTTCTCGTCGCCGTGATCAATCACGTAGAACAGGTCGACGACATCCTGGCGGGATTCGTCGAGCTTGGCATCACGGGCGCGACCGTCGTGAACAGCGAAGGGATGGGGCACGTGCTGACGCAGGACGTGCCCATCTTTGCGGGTCTGCGGTCGTTGACGACGCGAACGCGGCCGAGCAACCAGATGCTCCTGAGCGTGATCGAGGAAGAGAAAGTGGATGCGGCGATCGTGCTGATTCAGGAGGTCTGCGGCAGCTTGACCGAGCCCGGCGCCGGCATCGTGTTCACGCTCCCGATCGAGCGCGTGGTGGGACTCGCCCCCGAGCTCGACGCGTAGTGGCAGCCGCCGATAGAGCGGGCAAGAGCGTAGACACAGCCTGACAGGGCACGGACGCTCGGCTGGAGAGCGCGGCTGGCAGACACGACATTCGGCATTCGAGCCATGGTCATGGTATTGAGCTTGCGGGAACCGATTGCAGTGGCGGCGTGGCTGGTGCAGGCCACGGGAGCGAGTGCGCTTCCCGATACGATCGTCACGAAGCAGGTCGCTTCCTCGACGGGGTTTCTCGGCACGGTAACCGAAATCGCGACCATGGTGATTGCGATCGCGGTGATCGTTCTCGTCGCAGTCCTGATACCGGCGGCGCTGAGTGTCCGCCGGGCGACGGACAAGGCGAGCGCCATGCTCGATCGGTTGGGCCGGGAGTTGTCCCCGCTGGTGGGACGCGCCAACAGGATTTCCGAAAACGTAGATTCCATTACGAGCACCGTGCGGGCGGACGTCGACGAAGTAAGCCGCACCGTGCGCTACGTTACGGAACGGGCCAGGCTCGGCGTGGAAGGCGTGGAGCAGCGCGTGGGCGAGTTGAACACGCTGCTGACGATCGCCCAGCACGAGCTCGAGCACGCGGTGGTGTCTACCGCGGCCACGTTGCAGGGCGTGCAAGCTGGAGTCTCTGCGTTAGGCGGAGCGCCATCGTCGCGCACGCGCCGCGCCCGTCATCACCCCGACGCGCGCGATCACGACCGCGACCACGATGAGGAGTTGGAACATGACCATCGAGATGAAACACGGAATGCCGAGCGTCTTGCGCCGCGGCCGAAAGTCCGGCGTTCTCCGGCGCCACAGAAGGAATGACGCCTCGACGGATGTGCTGTTGGCCATCGGCGTGGGTCTCGCGTTGGGCGCGGGCTTCGCGCTCGTCGCGCGCGAGCGCGCGCGTCGCCGCCGTCCCATGGCGCGCCTCGAACGGTTCGCGCGCTCGGGTGTGAAGGAGGCCCGTCGACTGCGCGACCGCGGGACCAAGTGGGCACTCGAGAAGGGCGAAGCCATACGCGACGGAGTTCCCGTCTCCGAGATCGGCGATTCGGTGGCCGACTACCTCGAGACCGCGCGCCAGTCGATCGATGACGCGGTGAACCGCGAGATCCGCGATCTGCGGAAGGCCATCCGTCGCGAGCGGAAACGGCTCGGTGTCTGAGCTCGTCATTCGCGGATGATGGTTTTTGCCGAGCTCGTCCGAACGTGGATCCGGTGCGCCGTTAGACGTCCGCCGGCGTGGCTGTTGATCGCGTCGGGCGCCGCTGCTGTCGTACTCGGTCTCGCATTCCTGCCCGAGGCGAGCTACGCCTGGACTCCGGGGACGCACGTGTTCCTCGGCCAAGCCGTGCTCGGCGCGCTCGAGCAGCTCCCGGCCGCCGTTGCCGACACGCTGCGCGCGTTCCCGTACGAGTTTCTGTACGGGTCCATCGCGGCCGACACGAGCATCGCGAAGAAGTACGCGCCCGTTGGGCGGCACTGCCATTCGTGGACGGTGGGCTTCGAGATCTTCGACCGCGCGAGCGACGACGCACTGCGCAGCTTCGGCATGGGCTATCTGGCGCACCTCGCGGCCGACACGGTGGCGCACAACTACTTCGTGCCGCGCTACCTGATCATTGCGTCGCGCACCACCGGGTTAGGCCACAGCTATTGGGAGAGCCGGTTCGAGACGCACCTCGGGCCCGCGTATCCGCGGCAAGCGCGCGAGCTGATCGTGCGCGACCATTCGCCGGCCGACGCGCACCTCGATCGCATCCTCAGCCCGACGATCTTCAGCACGCAGACCAACCGGCGGATTTTCCGCGGCATGGTGTACGTGACGGACACCGAATCGTGGCAGCGGATTTTCCAACTCGCGGCGGAGAACAGCCGGTGGGATCTCGGCACGCCCGACGTGGTGCGCTACATGGAGCGCAGCTACGACTACGTCATCGACTTGCTGAGCCGCCTCGATCACTCCGAGCCGTACGCGCTCGACCCGTCCGGCGATGGAGCGCTGCGTCTGGCGAAGCAAGTTAGGCGGCAGGCGCGGTTGAGCCGCGTGGAGTTCCACGTGGCCGAAGAAGCGAACCGGACCTTCGGGATGCCGGACACGAACCTCCAGTATGCGTCGCGCTTGAGCGCGCCGATCTATCCGCCGGCGCGCTCCGACACCAACTGATTGACGCGGCGCGGGTCGGCGCGCCCCTTGGACTTCTTCATCACCAGTCCGACCAGCACGCCTAACAATTTCTTCTCGCCCGCGCGGAACCGGCCCGCCTCGGCGGGATGTTCGGCGAGCACCTCATCCACCCAGCGCGTGAGCTCGTCCGCGTCGCGCACCTGCACGAGACCCTCGCGCTCGGCCACGCGGTCCGGCGCGTCGCCGGTTTCGGCCATGAGCGCGAACACACGCTTGGCCGCCGAGTGACTGACGACGCCGTCGCGGACGAGGTCGAGCAGGCGCGCGAGCGAGGCGGGCGCGACTCGGAAGGACTCGATGGACTCGTTGGACGTGTTGAGCGTAGCGAGCACTTCGCCCATCACCCAGTTCGCCGCCGCTTTTGCATCGCCGTGCGCTTTCGCGGCCGCCTCGAAGTAGTCGGCAAGCGCGGTCGTCGCCGTTAGGACGCCGACATCCGCGCCGGCGAGCCCGTACTCGCCCGCCAAGCGGGCGCGGCGTGCGCGCGGCAGCTCGGGCAGCTCGCGCCGCACCTCGTCGATCCATTGCGAGTCCAGGACGAGCGGAGGCAGGTCCGGCTCGGGAAAGTAGCGATAGTCGTGGCTCGCTTCCTTGGACCGCGCCGGGCGGACCTCGTTGCGGGCACCGTCCCAGAGCATCGTCTGCTGGTGCACGCGCTCGCCGCGCTCGAGCACGCCGCACTGGCGCTCGAACTCGGCCTCGAGCGCGCGCTGCACGCCGGAGAACGAGTTCATGTTCTTGACTTCGGTCTTTGTGCCTAACGCAGCGGCGCCCACGCGCCGCGCGCTCACGTTGGCGTCGACGCGCAGGCTTCCCTCTTCCATGTTGACGTCGCTGACGTCGATGTACTCGAGGATCTGCTTGAGCGCCGTGAGATACGCGACGGCGTCCGCAGACGAGCGCATGTCGGGCTCGCTCACGATCTCGATGAGCGGGACACCGGCGCGATTGAGATCGATGGCCGTGGCACCCGGATAGCGGTCGTGGATGGACTTGCCCGCATCCTCTTCCATGTGGACGCGCGTAATGCCCACGGTCCGCGCGGCGTCGCCGTCGCCGATCTCGAGGTGGCCGGCGAGCGCGAGCGGGCGGTCGTACTGCGAGATCTGATAGCCCTTGGGCAGATCCGGATAGAAGTAGTTCTTGCGCGCGAATACGGACACCGGATTCAGGGTGCAGCCGAGTGCATGGGCGGCGCGCATGGCGAGGTGGACCGCTTCGCGGTTGAGCGCCGGCAGCGCGCCGGGCAGCGCGAGGCACACCGGGCAGGTATTCACGTTCGGCGGCGCGCCGTACGTGGCGTCGCAGCTGCAGAATGCTTTGGTGTGCGTGCGGAGTTGGACGTGGACCTCGAGGCCCACGACCATCTCGTAGGCGGTGATGTCCGCCGGGGCGTCGCGGAGGCCGGTCATCGGTGGGCCTCCTCGCCTAACGCACGCTCGAGCGCGTACGCGGCCGCGAACATTCCGGACTCGTCGAAGTGCCGCGTGATGAGTTGGCCGCCTATCGGTAGGCCGTCTACACGTCCAACCGGTATGGACATCGCGGGGACGCCGGCCAGGTTGCCCGTGCACGTGAAGATGTCGTTCAGGTACATCTCGTACGGATCCGATGTCGCGCCCAGCTCGAACGCCGGCGTCGGCGTGGTGGGCGTGAAGATGACGTCGACGCCCGACGCGAACGCGCGCCGAAAGTCGTCGGTGATGCACGCGCGGACTTCCTGCGCCTTCTTGTAGTACGCGTCGTAGTAGCCCGCCGACAGCACGTAGGTGCCGAGGAGCACCCGGCGCGTGACTTCCGGACCGAAGCCGCGCGAGCGCGTGCGCTCGTACATCGCGCGCAGTCCGTCGTCGCCGGTCACGCGCAGCCCGTAGCGCACGCCATCGAACCGGGCGAGGTTGGACGACGCTTCGGCCGGTGCGATGATGTAGTAGACCGGAATGGCAAGGTCGGTGTGCGGCAGCGAGATGTCGCGCACTTGGGCGCCCTGCGCGCGGAGCGCGTCGAGCGCGCGGTCGCAGAGCGCCGTCACGCGCGGATCGAGCGACGTGGGGAAGTACTCGACCGGCCGTCCGATCGTGACGCCGCGCATCGAGCGGGCGGCGCCGTCGCGATAGCCTGGAACCGGGCGGTCGGCGCTGGTCGAGTCGTAGGGGTCCCGGCCGGCGATCACCTCCATGCCTAACGCAGCATCGTCCACCGTGCGGCCGAGCACGCCCACCTGGTCGAGCGACGAGGCGAACGCGACGAGGCCGAACCGGCTCACGCGTCCGTAGGTCGGCTTGACCCCGACGACGCCGCAGAAGGCCGCCGGCTGTCGCACCGAGCCGCCGGTCTCGGAGCCTAACGCAATGCGGGCGATGCCCGCCGCCACGGCCGCGGCCGATCCGCCCGACGATCCGCCCGGCACGCGGCGCGTATCGATCGGGTTGCGCACGGGACCGTACGCGCTGTTCTCGTTGGACGAGCCCATCGCGAACTCGTCGCAGTTGGTCTTGCACAACACCACCGAGCCGGCGGCGCGGAGACGCGACACCACGGTCGCCTCGTACGGGCTCACGTAGCCCTCGAGGATGCGTGACGCGCACGTGGTGGGCAGATCGAGCGTCGCGATGTTGTCCTTGACCGCCACCGGGTATCCCGCGAGCGGTGCTCGCTCGGCGCGCGCGTCTACCGCGCGCGCCTCGGCGAGCGACCGCTCGCGGTCGGACCAGAGCACGCAATTGAGGCCGTCCGCGCCCGCGCGGACGGCCTCCATGCGCGCGAACGATGCCGTTACCGCGTCGACCGCCGTGAGGCCCGTCACGACGCGTCGCTCGTGTCTTCGTGCGTCGCCAGGCGCGGCACGAGGAAGAAGCCGTCGCGCATCTCGGGCGCCATCTCGTCGAGCCGACGGTGCATCGCGAAGCGCGGGCCCGCATCGGGCCTGAGTGGCAGCGCCTCGTTGCCTTCCTGCGCCGTGGTCTCGACGTGCCGCGTGTCCACTTGCTGCAGCACTTCCATGTGGCCGAGGATCGCATTGAGCTGCTCGGCCAGCTCGGTCATCCGATCGTCGGAAATCGCGAGGCGGGCCAGCCCCGCGATGTGGGCAACATCATCACGCGTAACGGCCATCGATCACTCCCAATCGCGCTCGAGTCCGGCGTATGCGACGACCAGGCGCTTGCGCCCCACCTCTTCGTCGTCGAAATCCACCGTCACCTTGGTCTCCCGTCCCGTTCCACTCAGCTCCATCACCGTGCCCGACCCGAAGCGCGGGTGCCGCACGCGCTCGCCTTTGACGAAGCGCGGCGCGTCCTGGGACGCGTCGATGTCCGGATCCCACCGCGACGACCGCCTAACGACAGGGTCGCCGGGCCGGCGATGAGCGGCCGACTGCGGCAGGACGGCGCGGCCGGTCGCCCGCAGGCGGATCGTCGCTCGCTGCTCGACGAGCGCCTCGGGGATGCTGCGCAGAAAACTCGACGGCACCGAGGGCATCGTCTCGCCGTTGCGCCGGCGGCTCCGCGCGTGCGAGAGGAACAGTTTCCGTTTGGCGCGCGTGATGCCCACGTAGAAGAGCCGCCGCTCTTCTTCCAGCTCGTTAGGCGCGTCGTGCGCGCGCGACAGCGGGAACAACCCTTCCTCGAGTCCCGTGATGAACACCAGCGGAAACTCGAGCCCCTTCGCGTTGTGCAGCGTCATCAGCGTCACCGCGTCGGCATCCGCGCTCTGGCGGTCGAAGTCGGTGACGAGCATCGCGCGCTGCAGAAAATGGTCGAGCGGCGTGAGGCCCAGCTCCCCGCCCTCGTCGATCACCGTTTCCGCCGCGCCCGTGATGAGCTCGCGCACGTTGTCCAGCCGGTCGAGTCCTTCCTTGCCCTCGGCGCGGAGCGCGTCCTCGTAGCGAATGTCTTCGATGAGCTGCAGCAGCAGCTCGTCCACCGCCGAGTCGGCGGCGCGCTCGCGATGGCGCGTGATCAGTGCGGCGAAGCCCGAGAGCGCCGTGCGCGCGGCGGGCCTCAGACCATCGTGCAAATCGGCGCGCGCCGCGGCCGCCAACAGCGGAATGCCCGCCGCGCGCGCCCGCTCCGCCAACTGCTCGATGGTGGTTTCGCCTAACCCGCGCTTGGGCACGCCGACCGCTCGCCGGAACGCTTCGTCGTCGGCCGGGTTCGCGATGAGCTTGAGGTAGCTCACCAAGTCGCGAATCTCGCGCCGGTCGTAGAACCTGACCGCGCCAACGAGCCGATACGGAATCGCGCGCAGCCGGAACGCCTCCTCGAGCGAGCGGCTCTGCGCGTTGGTGCGATACAGCACCGCGATGTCGCGTAAGGCGAGCGTCTCGTCGGAAGCGCGTCGCGAAAGCAGCTCCGTGGTCACGAACTCCGCTTCGTCGCGCTCGTCGAGGCTGCCCACGAGCGTCACGGTCTCGCCCGCGCCGCGCGTGGCGCGCAGCGTCTTGCCGCGCCGGCTCGTGTTGGCGCTGATCACGACGTTCGCCACCTCGAGCACCTGCGGCGTGGAGCGATAGTTCTCCTCGAGGCGCACCACGCGCGCGGCGGGAAAATCCTTCTCGAAGTCGAGGATGTTGCGGATGTCCGCGCCGCGCCAGCCGTAGATGCTCTGGTCGTCGTCGCCCACCACGAGCACGTTGCCGTGCTCTCCGCCTAACAGAGAGATCAGCCGGTACTGCGCGCGGTTGGTGTCCTGATACTCGTCGACCAGAATGAACTGGAAGCGG
>DASVAC010000229.1:0-18540 GCA_036376535.1 Gemmatimonadaceae bacterium
GCGGCCGAGTCCGACCTGGCGCTCGAGGGCCTGATAGGCGCCTAACAGAAGCTGCTGGCCCGTCTGGCCGCGGGCGTAAAACGTGCGCGACACCTGCGCGCCGCCGAACGACCGGTTGGCGAGCAGACCGCCGTACTCGCGCGCGAACGGCACGCCCTGCGCCACGCACTGGTCGATGATGTTGAGGCTCGCCTGCGCCAGGCGGTACACGTTCGCTTCGCGCGAGCGGAAGTCCCCGCCCTTCACCGTGTCGTAGAACAGCCGGTAGATCGAGTCGCCGTCGTTCTGGTAGTTCTTGGCGGCGTTGATGCCGCCCTGCGCGGCGATGCTGTGTGCGCGGCGCGGCGAGTCCTGAAAGCAAAAGCATTTCACCTGGTAGCCGAGCTCGGCGAGCGAGGCCGCGGCGGACGCGCCGGCGAGGCCCGAGCCCACCACGAGCACCGTGTGCTTTCGCTTGTTCGCCGGGTTCACCAGCTTCATCTCGAACTTGTGGCGATCCCACTTCTCGGCGATCGGCCCGTCCGGGATCCGCGGATCGAGGCGCGCGCTCATCGCACCCACCCGAAGAACACGGCCAACGGCACAATCGAGAATCCCGCCCACAACGCGACGGCGACGAGCGTCGCCACCGGCCGGCGCATCGGCTCCGCCTTGGGGCGGCTCAGGCCCAGCGTCCGGATGGAGCTCCAGGCGCCGTGAAAAATGTGCAAGCCTAACGCAATCATCGCGAGCACGTAGATCAGCGTCACCCACCACAGGCGGAACCCGCCCACGACGTTGGCGTACACGTCGCCCGGTGTGTACGGCACCGGTTGGATGGTGCCCGTGGTGAGGTGCAGCAAATGGAAGATGACGAAGAGGGCGATCGCGATGCCGCCGTAGAGCATCGTACGCGACGCGACGGTGGCCGCCTGGCGATCCCGCTTGCGGTAGCCCACCGGCCGCGCGGCGCGATCGATGCGCGTGAGCTGGACCGCGGCCACGATGTGCAGCACCACGGACACGAGCAGCACGATCCGCAAGAGCCACAAGAGCTCGTTGATCGTGTGGTGGAGGAAGTGCGAGTACGCGTTGAGCCGCGCCGCGCTCTCGAAGATCTGCAGGTTGCCGATCATGTGCAGCAACACGAAGCCCACCATGATGAGCCCCGTGACCGACATGACGATCTTCTTGCCCACCGTGGACTGCCAGAACAGGCGGACCCGGTTCACCGGCCCCGCGCCTAACGAAGCCTGCGTGTGCGAGCCGGCCATCAGAGTCCGACGACTTTCATCGGCTCCCGCACGGCGTCCGCGCTCTTGGCGAGCGCCGCCCGCTCGTCGCCGGTGAGCTCCACCTGGAGAATCTGTTCGATGCCGCCCCGGCCTAACTTGCACGGGACGCCGAGGAAGAGGCCGGACAGGCCGTACTCGCCCTCGAGCCAGGCGGCGCACGGCAGCACGCGCTTCTGGTCGAACACGATCGCCTCGCACATCTGCACCGCGGCCGACGACGGCGCGTAATACGCCGAGCCCGTCTTGAGATACTTCACGATCTCGGCGCCGCCGGTGCGCGTGCGGTCGACGATCGCGTCGAGCTTCGCGCGATCGAGCAGCTGTGTCACCGGAATCCCGCTCACCGTGGTGTACGAGATGAGCGGCACCATCGTGTCGCCGTGCCCGCCCAACACCATCGCCTGAATGTCGCGCACCGAGACGTCGAGCGCGTCGGCGAGGAACGCGCGGTAGCGCGCCGTGTCGAGCACGCCGGCCATGCCGATCACGCGCTGGCGCGGGAAGCCCGTCACCTTGAGCGCGACGTACGCCATGACGTCGAGCGGATTGGAGACCATGATCACGATCGCGTTAGGCGACGTGGCCTTGATCTGCTCTGAGACCTGCTTGACGATGCCCGCGTTGGTGTTGAGCAGATCGTCGCGGGACATGCCCGGCTTGCGCGCGATGCCCGCCGTCACGACGACGATGTCGGAGCCCGCGCTCGCCGCGTAGTCGTTGGTGCCGATCACTCGGGCATCGAAGCCCTCGATGGGCGCCGACTCCCATTGATCCAGGCCTTTGCCCTGTGGGACGCCGTCGACGACGTCGACCATCACCACTTTTCGCGCGAGCTCTTTCTCCGCCAACCGTTGGGCCGTGGTCGCGCCCACGTTCCCCGCCCCGACAACCGTGATCTTCTCGACCATGTCGCTCTTGATGTGCGTGTTGTGCGTGCAATGAATGGGAATACAAAACAACCGCCGAAAACTATTCGGCGGTCGCGGTCTTTGGTAGTTTCTGGCTCGAACGCTGGCATCTACGCTCATGTTGAAACGGACAAAGCACGGACAACTGCTCGGACACGGCACGGACCGCTCGGCAGCGCAGATGAGCGCATCTAGGCGAGTACGCTTTCGCGATTTTTTTGACCGCAACGACGGCCCGGCGTTTCCCAACAACCAATATCCGCCATGAGGGTCTCCCTCATCTCCGCAGCCGAGCGGTCCGTGCCCTGTCCGAGCAGTTGTCCGTGCTTTGTCCGTTTCAACTTGAGCGTAGCAGTCGGCACGCCCGACGCGGCGCGGCTAGCCTCCAACCTGCGACAGCGCGCGCAATCCGCCCACTTGCATCTGCAACAGATGATGCTCGCGCGGTTTTTCCGCGAGCGCCTGCACGTAGAGCGGTTCGAGATTTTCCCCCGCGCGCAACGGATCGCGCAGATTCACCTCGTGGTCTCCGTAGAGACACGTGCGTAGCCGGCCATCCGCGGTGAGCCGCACGCGGTTGCACGAGCCGCAGTACGTGTGCGTCATCGGGGTGATCACGCCCACGGAGCCGGGCGCGCCGGCAAACCGATAGTATTTCGCGGGTCCGTTGCCACGCTCGGGTCCACTGTCCGCCTCGAGCGAGCCCACCGCTGACAGCCTCGATAAAATCTCATCGCTCGGCACCACGTGGTCCCACGTGAGCGCGCGCATGTCGCCAACCGGCATGAGCTCGATGAAGCGCACGTGCCACGCGTGCTCGAACGTGAGACGCGCGAAGTCTTCGATCTCATCGTCGTTGATGCCGCGCATCACGACCACGTTGATCTTGACCGGCGTGAGTCCGGCCTGCTCTGCTGACTCCGCCGCGCGCCGCGGATCGAAGCCGAGATTCCGGCGCGCGATGGTTGCGATCCGATCACCGCGCAAACTGTCGGCGCTCATGTTCACGCGATCGAGACCCGCGTCCGCGAGTGCCGGCGCCATCTCGGGCAGCCTCACTCCGTTAGTCGAGAGCGCGATGTCTTCGATGCCCGGCACCGCGCGCAGCATGCGCACGAGCGACACGAGATCGGGCCGGATCGTCGGTTCACCGCCGGTGATGCGCAGGCGCCGCAAGCCCAACGGCGCGAGCTGCGCGACGATCGCCGTGATCTCCTCGTACGTGAGAATGTCGCGCTTGGGCAGCCATTCGAGTCCCTCTGCCGGCATGCAGTAGAGACACCGGAAGTTGCACCGGTCCGTGACCGAGATGCGCAGATACTCGATGCGCCGGCCGAATTGATCCGTGAGCGCGATCATGACTCCGGCCCAACGACGACAACCGCGGTGGGATCGACCCATTCGCGCGTGCCGTCCGTGTATTCTTCGCGCTTCCAGATGGGAACGCGGCGTTTGATTTGCTCGATGATGTAGCGCGATGCCTCGTACGCCGCGCCACGCCGCGCGTGCGCCACCGCGATCGCGACGCTCGCTTCGCCCACGAACAAATGGCCGATGCGATGCTCTACCACGATGTCGAGCGTCGCGAAGCGCTCCGACGCTTCGGTGCAAATCGATGCCAGCTCACGCGTCGCCATTGGCCCGTAGCACGCGTACTCGATACCCGTCACGGGACGTCCGTTGTGCTGGTCGCGCACCGTCCCCACGAACAGCACAGTCGCGCCGTTGCTGTCGCGCTCGACCTCTGCCAGCAGCGACTCGACATCGATCACATCATCGCTGATCGCGCTGCGCACGTCAGCCCCCTGCGACCGGCGGAATGATGGCGATCTCGTCGCCCGAAGCAATCACGGCATCGGGCCGAGCGTATTCCTGATTGACCGCGACCAACGGCGACGGCGGCAGTATGGCTCCGCCGGGCATCGCGCGCACGTGCGCGACCACATCGTTCACGGTCGCGCCATTCGGCAGCGTGATCTCGATGCTCTCGCGCTGCAGCACATCCGCATAGGAGGCAAAGAGAAGCGCGGTCACGGTCATACCCCAAAGCTGACCGTGTCACCGGACGCGGGCAAGCGGTGTTGGCTGAGTGGCTGGCATCTACGCGCATGAAGAAACGGACAAAGCACGGAGCACTTCTCCGTGCTTTGTCCGTTTCTTCATGAGCGTATATGCCAGTTGCGATGCAAAACGCCCCGGCGCGGGGAATCGACGCCGGGGCATTGTACAGTGAAGCGATCAGAACACTACGCGGCCGGACTCGCTTCGCCGGGATGCGGCGCATCCATGTCGGCCACGAGTGCGCGCAACTCCTTGGATGGCTTGAAGACAGGAACAGGTCGCGCGCTCACTTCTACTGGCGAGCCGGTGCGAGGATTGCGCGCCATGCGCGTTTTGCGTTGACGAATTTTGAATGTACCGAAGCCGCGGACCTCGATGTTCTTCTGCTCTTTCAGCGCGTCCTTGATTGCATCAAGGAATGCATCCACGACGCGGGCGCAATCCTTCTTGGAAATCATGGGGCCGGCGGTGCGGGAGATCTGCGTCGTCACGCGCTCGACAAGGTCGGCTTTGGTCATTCGATAGCCTCGGGTCATGCGCTCGCCGGGCGGCGAACGTGAGTCGAACTTATGGCGTTACCTGTTGTGTGTCAAGCGTTTGGCTCACTTGTACTCGCGTGCGATCTCACCGCATCCATGAACTGCGAGAAGAGCGGCCGAGCGTCATGCGGGCCCGGCGCTGCCTCCGGGTGATACTGCACCGCGTACACAGGCAGCTCGCGATGCATGAGTCCCTCGACCGTCCCGTCGTTCAGGTTGACGTGCGTCATCACGAGCTCAGGCGCTCCCGCGATCGCTTCGCCCTCGCCCACCACCGCGAATCCGTGATTCTGCGACGTGATCAACACGCGACCACTCTCGCGCTCACGCACCGGATGATTTCCGCCGTGATGCCCGTACGGCATTTTTTCCGTGCGCCCGCCGAACGTCAGGCCCAACAACTGGTGTCCCAAACAAATGCCCAGCACCGGCACTTCGCGCTCGACGATCGAGCGAATGATCGGCGGAGCGTACGTCACTGCGGCTGGATCGCCCGGTCCATTCGAGAGAAACACTCCGTTGGGCTCGAGCTCGAGCGCGGCTTCTGCCGGCGTGTCGGCCGGAACGACGGTGACGCGGCATCCGTGATCGGCGAACAGTCGCAGAATGTTGCGCTTGATCCCGTAGTCGTAGGCGACGATGTGCGACGGTGCGTTAGGATCACCCCACGTGTACCGTCGCGTGGTCGTAACCGCCGACGCGAGGTCCAGTCCCTCCATTGACGGGCAAGCTTCCAATGCCGCAACGCTTTGCGCATCAGGCACATCGCCCACGCCGATCACGCCGCGCATCACGCCCACCGACCTCAAGTGACGTGTGAGGCGACGCGTATCAACCTGTTCCAATACAGTGACTTGAGCAGATTCGAGCCAGCTCCGAAGATCTGTCCGTGCGCGCCAGTTCGACGGATGGTCCGTTAGCTCGCGCACGACGACGCCCGCGATCTGCGGCGCATTCGACTCGGGATCGTCGTCGTTCACCCCGTAGTTGCCGATGAGCGGCGTCGTCATCACCACGATCTGTCCGCGGTACGACGGATCGGTGAACACTTCCTGGTAGCCGGTCATGTTCGTAGTGAACACGACTTCGGCCACCGACGGCTCGCGCCGCGTCCGTGTGGTTCCGTGAAAAAGGGTTCCGTCCTCGAGGAGGAGGAACCCTGCGTGATCGCCCATCTCGCTCACGGTGTCAGGGCTTTGGCTTGGGTGCAGTTGGTTTGTTGGCGTTCGTACTCGGCGCCGGCGCGGGAGTGAGCGGCACCGCCGGATTCGCGCTCGACGGCGCGGGCGCAGTGGGCGCGGCGGGCTGCTGCGAGAACGGCTCGTCGAGAACCGAGCGCGGCGAGGACGCGTGTGCGCTCATCAGCTGCAGCAGATACGCGAGCCCCATGAAGATGCCGGCCGTCCACCACGTTGTTTTCGTGAGGAGATTCGCTGCTTGACGCGTTCCGATGAACGAGTCTGGCGAGGATCCCGCTCCGCCGAACGTGGCCGATAGACCACCGCCTTTCGGTGCCTGCAGCAGGACCGAGACGCCGAGGACGATACAGTCGATGACGAGAAGAACGATGATGAGCGTGTACACAGCTGGCGGCGTCTGAGTGATTGGCGTAAGCTCTGAAGACTACGAAGCTTACGCGCCGCGGTCAAGTGCTCACGATTCGCGTCCAGGTATCCACCTCGAGACTCGCGCCGCCCACGAGCAAACCGTCGATTTCGGGCGCCGCAACGAGCTCCGCCGCGTTGTCGGCGTTGACGCTCCCGCCATACAGAATGCGTAGCGAGTCCGCCTGTCCGCTGAGCGCTTCGCGGAAATAGCGCCGAATGGCCGCGTGCACGAGCGTCGCGTCTTCCGGCTTCGCGGTTTTCCCCGTGCCGATGGCCCAGACTGGTTCGTACGCGACGAGCATGGTAGCGAGCTGCGATTTCTCAAGACGGCTCACGCCGGTCTTGAGCTGGCGCATCACGATGGACTGCGTGATGCCGCGCTCGTGCTCATCCAACCGTTCGCCGACGCACAGGAGCGGCGTGAGCCCGGCGCGCGCGACGGCGGCGCATTTCCGCGCCGTCATCTCGTCCGTTTCGCCGAAGAGTTGGCGGCGCTCGGAGTGCCCAACGAGCGCGACGGTGGCGCCGCAATCGCGCGCCATGAGCGCCGACGTCTCGCCGGTGAACGCGCCCTTCTCTTCCCAGTGCACGTTCTGCACGCCTAACAGAACGTCGGGGCGGTCGCGCAGCGCGAAGCCGGCCACCGCGAGCGATACCGCCGGCGGGAAAACGATGACGGTGCGGTCATCGCGCGGCTGATAGGTCTCGAGGAACTTGAGCAGGAACTCCCGCGTCTCCTGCGGACCGTAATGCATCTTCCAATTGGCGGCAAACACGGGCTTTCGCATCTAGTTGCTCCGATCGTCGAGCGCGGCCACACCGGGTAGAACTTTTCCTTCGAGAAATTCGAGCGACGCACCGCCGCCGGTGGACACGTGCGTCATACGACTCGCGAGGTGCATCGCGTCCACGGCGGCGGCGGAGTCGCCGCCGCCGACGATGGTCGTGGCACCGGCGGCTGTCGCGCGCGCCATCGCTTGTGCGATGGCGCGCGTGCCGCGATCGAACGGCGGCTTTTCGAACACGCCCATCGGTCCGTTCCACACCACCGTGCGGGCGCCCATGATGCGTTGGGCGAACGCCTCGCACGTCTCCGGCCCAACGTCGAACATCGCCTCGGCCGCGGGAATCGCGTCGCGCGACACCGCATGTGCGCTCGAGCCGGCGTCGAGCGACGGCGCCACCACCGCGTCGTTAGGCAGCACGAGCTGGTCCTTCGCGCGCGACAACAGCTGCGTCGCCATCTCCACGCGGTCCGGCTCGACCAGCGACGTGCCGGTCTCGAGACCCATCCCCCGGAAGAACGTGCACGCCATGGCGCCGCCCACGAGCAGGGCGTCCACCTTGGGCAACAGCGCGTCGATCACATCGATCTTGCCCGATATCTTGGCGCCGCCCAGGATCGCAACGAATGGACGCCGCGGATCGGCGAGTGCGTCGCCGAGAAAACGGAGCTCGGTGTCCATGAGCAGACCGGCCACGGCCGGATGCAGATGGTGCGCCACGCCTTCGGTGGATGCATGGGCGCGATGCGCCGAGCCGAACGCATCGTTCACATACAAGTCGCCGAGCTCGGCCATCTGGCGCGCGAGGGCGTCGTCGTTCTTCTCCTCGCCCGTTAGGAACCGCGTGTTCTCCATGAGGAGCATCGTGCCCGGCGCGGCGGTCGTCGTTGCCTGCACGGCTTCAGGCCCAACGGTGCGCGCCACGAATCGCACGGGACGCGTCGTGAGAGTCGCGAGGTGCCGCGCGACCGGCGCCAGCGAGTAGCGCGGATCGGGTCCACCCTTCGGGCGCCCGAGGTGTGACAGGAGCACGATCGTGCGTGCGCCTCGCGCGAACAGCGCATCGAGTGTCGGCAGCGCGGCACGCATGCGCGTGTCGTCGGTGACGGCGCCGCGATCGTCCATCGGCACGTTGAAGTCGACCCGCACGAGTGCGCGTTTGGCGCGCACCTCAGCATCCGTGAGGTCGTTGATCGTTCGCTTGGCCATCAGCGCGGTACGTGTGTCGACCGGCGATTCGCCATGAACGACCAGATCACCGCGAGGATGCCGACGGCGATGATGACCCAGCCTGCGATGACCACGTTGTTGTACGAGATCGCGCGCTCCATGGCCGGGTGCCCCGGCTGGTGCACGATCGGCTTCGACGCCATGGCGTGCAGCCCGAGATAGCCGTACACCGCTATGGCCGCGCCAGCCGCGAGGATGAGGAGCGCGATGAGATCGCGGCGGCGAGCCGCCGGCTCGACGTGCTGGCTCACAACCGCTCGCCGACGTACCGGAGCAGATCGACGCAGCGCGACGCGTAGCCCCACTCGTTGTCATACCAGCCCGTCACCTTCACCAGCGTCCCGTCGATCACGTTGGTGGTCTTCGCGTCGAGAATGCAGGAGTACGGATTGCCGATGTAATCGGATGACACGAGCTCTTCATCGCTGTACGCCAGGTATCCCTCGAGCGGACCGGATTCCGATGCCTTACGGAACGCGGCGTTCACGTCGGCGATCGTCGTTGGGCGCTCGACTTCGGCGACGAGATCGGTGAACGAAACATCCGCGGTGGGCACGCGCACCGAGATGCCATCGATCTTGCCCTTCACTTCGGGGATCACGAGCGACGTGGCTTTCGCGGCGCCGGTGGTCGTCGGAATCATCGAGACCGCGGCGGCGCGCGCGCGGCGGAGATCCTTGTGCGGCAGATCGAGGATTTGCTGGTCGTTCGTGTAGCTGTGGATCGTGGTCATCGACGCGTGGCGCATCCCGAAGTTGTCGAGCACCACGCGGACCATGGGCACCAGACAGTTCGTGGTGCACGACGCGTTCGAAATCACATGGTGCCGTTGGGCATCGTACTTGTCGTGATTGACGCCCATCACGATCGTGATGTCTTCGTTCTTGCCCGGCGCCGAGATGATCACCTTCCGTGCGCCTGCCGCGATGTGCTTCTTGGCGTCCTCGGCTTTCGTGAATTTGCCGGTGGACTCGAGCACCACGCTCACGCCGAGCTGCTTCCAGGGCAGCGCAGCCGGATCCTTTTCGACGAGCACCCTGATTTCGCGGCCGTCGATGTGAATGCAGCCATCGCCTGCCGTGACGACGCCCGGATAGGTGCGATGCACCGAGTCGTACTTGAAGAGATGCGCCAGCGTCTTGGTATCGGTGAGATCGTTGACCGCGACGAACTCGAGGTCGGTGACACCCTGCTGCGCCGCCGCCCGGATCACCTGTCGTCCGATCCGACCGAAGCCGTTGATGCCTACGCGAATGGTCATGTCGTGTTTGCTCCGTTGGTCAGCCGGCATCGCCGATTGCCGGCGCTCGGCCAAAGGTCACGATGCTGATGATGCGGGCGCCCGCGTCGAATAGCGTGGCCGCGCACTCGCCGAGTGTCGCGCCAGTGGTGATGACGTCATCGACGAGGACCAGATGCGCACCGCGAATCGTGGGCCGCTCGGACACGGGCACCGCAAACGCGCCCGAAACGTTGTGTCTCCTCTCCTCCGGTGTCAACCGCGTTTGAGTCGCTGTTCGACGCGTGCGGACGAGACACGATTCGCGCACGGGAACGCGACAGTGCGCGGAGAGCGCGCGGGCGAGCAACGCGCTCTGATTGTATCCGCGCTCGCGGAGTCGTGTTGCTGCGAGCGGCACCGGGACGAACGCGGCCCGTTCGGCGACTACGTCCTCGGTCCACGCGAGGCGCGCCATGCGTGCGGCCATCGGTTCGGCGACGCCGCGCCACCCTGCGTACTTGAGCGCGTGGACGATCGCACCGGCCGTGTGTCCAGGAATCCAACAGACGGACCGCGCCGCGCGCACGTACGGCGGCAGGAGATCGCACCACGCGCAGTGCTCGCGCGTGAGCGGGTGGCCGCAGCGTTCGCAGCGCGGATACGGCAGCTCGTGGACGCGCGCCCAACACCGGCCGCACACGAGACCGCGATCGCCGTGATCGAGGAGGCGCGCGCAGGCGACGCACGAGCGCGGGAGCAGCAGCTCGCCGAGCGCGGCCGCAGCGCGACGTAGCGTGTCGACTCGCAGTGCGGCGATCATGGAGTGTTCGCGGCCTCCCACATCACGTCGCGCGGCGCTTCGATGCCGAACCATCGCTCGAACGCGAGCGCGCCCTGCTCGACGAGCATGGCGAGCCCGTCGCCGGCGCGGAGTCCTCGTGCCTTGGCGTCGCGCACCCATTTCGTTTCGCCCGCTCGATGGACGAGGTCGATGACGCCGACGGCGGCTGGTAGCAGCGCGACGTCCATCGGCACCGCGTCATCGATCATCCCCGCCGGGGTCGCGTTGACCACCACGGTGCTCTCTTGCACGGCATCGGCGGCGCGCGCCGCGATTCGATCGACCACGGGAAAGCGCGCAGCCAGCGCTTCGGCGCGCGACGTGGTGCGATTGCAGAGCGTGATGCGCGCGCCGGGCCACCGTTCGACGGCGGTGCACACCGCCGCGGCGGCGCCGCCGGCGCCGAGGACGGCGACGCGCGCGCCTAACGGAACGGAGCCGAGGACGCGGCGGGCGAGGTGGTCGAAGCCGGCGACGTCGGTGTTGTCGCCGGCGAGCGCGCCCTGCTGCACCCAGAACGTGTTCACGGCCCCGGCGCGCTCGGCGACCGGCGTGAGCATGTCGCACATCTCGGCGACGGCTGCCTTGTGCGGAATGGTGACGTTGCCCGCGGCGCGCCGCGCGACGAGGGCGCGCACGCGGTCGCCTAACGCACCGGGCTCCACGTCGAGCGCCTCGTAGGTGAGCGGGATCCCGGCGGCGCGGAGCGCGGCGTTCTGGAACGCCGGCGAGACGGAGTGCCGCACGGGGTGCCCGAGCAGCACGAGCGTGCCGATGTCGTGCGCCGTCACGATACGCCCGGCGTTCGCTCCGCGTCGATCCGGTCGAGGACGAGGCGCAGCTCGCGATCGAGCTCGACGTACGTGTCACGGTAGAGCTCCAACTCGCCGCCGAACGGGTCGCCGATGGGCCGGTCGCTCGCGCCGCGCGACGCGAACGTCGTGACGAGGTGGGCCTTGCCGCGGGCGCCTAACGACTCCAGCCGCTCCACGTGGTGCGGGCCCATCGCCAGCACCAGGTCGTATTGGTCGAGCAGCTCGGGCGTCACCAGTCGCGCCTGGTGCGACGAGAGATCCGTCTGCCGCTCGAGGCACACGAGGAGCGCACCATCGGATGCGGGCGCGCCTTCCCACGCCGCGGTGCCGGCGCTCCCGAACTCGATGTCGATGAGCGCTCGTTCCTGCGCGATGCGGCGCGCAATGGCTTCCGCCATTGCACTGCGACAGGTATTGCCCGTGCACACGAAGAGCACTCGCAGAGGCGTCACAAATCTCCGATCAAATCGGACACGGATTCACGCAGGGTCGCCGAGGAGATTGCACCCGGCCGGATCACACGCGGGCGTCGTCCCATGCAATCTACAACTGTCGAAGGCGCCGAGGGCACGAGACGCCCGCCATCGAGAACGCGGAGCACGCCGCGTCCGATCGCATCGGACCATTGCTGCTCGATCTCGCGCGACGTCATCGCCGGCGGCACGCCGGGTCGGTTCGCGCTCGTCGAGGTGATGGGGTCGCCGTAGGTGAGGATCAAGCGCTGGAGCGCGGGGTGGGACGTCCACCGCACGGCGATGCCGCCCTCGGGTCCGCGCAAGCGTGATGGCAAACGGCGCTCGCCGCCGGGCAGCACCAGGGTGAGTGGGCCGGGCCAGTGACGCGCCGCGAGCCGAGACGCGTAACCCGTGATCCGAATGTCGTAGCGCGCGACCATGTCGCTCGACGCGACGAGAATCAGAAATGGTTTGCCCGGCGGACGCGACTTGAGGCGCACGAGTGCACTCACCGACTCCGCGTCGACGGCGCCCCCGAAGCCGTACACGGTTTCCGTGGGGTACGCGATCACGCCGCGCGCGTGCAGGTGTGCGATGGTCGCGGACAAGGACTGTTCGATTTCCGCCGGCGACCAGAACGGGACGGCGAGCGGCGGCGCGGTCATTCGGAGCTGAGGGCCAACGCCTCGACGCGCGCGAAGTCGGCTTCTTCGGTGATCTTCATCGCGCGCTCACTGCCGCGCACCATGGCGACCGGCATGCCTAACCGCTCGCACAGCGCGGCGTCATCGGTCGCACGGATGCCGTGCGCCTGGGCGTCGGCGTAGGCGCGCTCGATCATGTCGCGCGGAAAGGCCTGCGGCGTTTGCGCGCGCCAGAGATGCGCTCGGTCGATGGTTTCCACCACGTGGTTCGCATCACCCACGCGCTTGAGCGTATCGGTCACCGGCACGCCGGCCACGGCTCCCGAGCCCGTGCGCGCCACGGCGATCACGCGATCGAGCGTCTCCGCATCCATGAGCGGACGCGCGGCGTCGTGGATCACCACGATGCGCACTTCGGGCGGCAGGTCCGTTAGGCCGGCGTACACGGAATCGCCGCGCTCGCGCCCGCCCGCGGACACGAGCAGCCGGTCGACATCGCACTGAAAGATCCACGGCGGCGGGTCGCCGGCGTGCGAGCGCGGCAACACCGCGATCACCACCGCGACGTCGCTGCGCTCCATGCACCGTTGGACGCTGTGCAACAGCATCGGCTTGCCGGCCACCCATCGAAACTGCTTCAGCTCCGTGCTGCCGGTGCGGCTGCCGGTGCCGGCCGCGACGATGATCACGCCGACATCGGCGGTCGATCCCGCGTCCACTATCCTTCCCGTCGCGCGCTGTAGTTCTCGAAGCGCGTGTACGACTTGTGGAAGAACAGATTCACGAATCCGATCGGCCCGTTGCGCTGCTTACCCACGATCACTTCGGCGCGGCCCTCGAGCGAGTTGCCGTCCTTGTCCGTTGGGCCGTCGTACACTTCCTGCCGATAGATGAACATGACGAGATCCGCATCCTGCTCGATGGCGCCGGACTCGCGCAGGTCCGAGAGCTGCGGCCGGTGATCGCCCGCGCGCTGTTCGGGCGCGCGCGACAACTGCGACAAGGCGATCACGGGGACGTTGAGCTCTTTCGCCAGCGCCTTGAGGGAGCGCGAGATCGAGCTGATCTCCTGCTGGCGGCTCTCGGACGTCGGCCCCGCGATGAGCTGCAGATAGTCGACGATCACGAGCTCGATCTTGGCGTCCGCGCGCAGGCGACGCGCCTTGGAGCGGATCTCGAGCAGCGAGATGCCCGCTGTATCGTCGATCCAGATGGGCGCCGCGCTCAACGTGCCGGCCGCGCGCGCCATGCGCGTGAAGTCGTCATCGCGCAGCATGCCCTTGCGCAATCGTTGGGCATCGACGCGCGCCTCCGACGTGAGCATGCGTTGGACGAGCGCTTCCTTGCTCATCTCGAGCGAGAACAACGCCACCGGCGTGTGCTTCTCGATCGCGGCGTGCTGCGCGATGTTCAAGACTAACGACGTCTTGCCCATCGATGGGCGCGCGGCGACGATGACGAGATCGGCGTTCTGGAATCCCGACGTCATCTCGTCGAGATCGGTGAACCCGCTCGGCACGCCGGTGATGGTTTTGCCGCCGCGCTGCAGTGCTTCGATGCGCTCCATCGTCGGCCACATCAATTCTTTGATGCGCGTGAACCCCTGCATGCCGCGCTGCTGGCTCACCTGGAACACGCGTTGCTCGGCGTCGTCGAGGAGATCGGCGGCGGTCGAGCGACCTTCGTATGCCTCGGTGATGAGCGCGGTGCACGTCTCGATGAGTCGACGCTGCAGCGCCTTCTCTTTGACGATGCGCGAGTGATACTCGACGTTCGCCGACGTCGGAACCGCGTCGACGAGGTACGCGATGTAATCCTTGCCGCCTGCGATCTCGAGGTCGCCGCGACGCGCCAGCTCGTCGGCGAGCAGGAGTGGATCGACTACATCGCCCCGCTCGACGACCGCGACCATCGCGCGGAAGATCCGCCGATTGCGTTCGCGATAGAACATCGTGTCGTCGACGTGCTCGGTGGCGCGCAGGATCGCGTCCTGGTCCATGAGCATGGCGCCCAGCACGGCGGTTTCCGCCTCTTCCGAGTATGGGGGACGGCGTTCGCCTTGCCGGTCATTTTCGAACGCCATCGAGGAGTCGACGAGCGAGCTGGACATCTTCCCAGGTTGGTCGCTTCCAAGCGGGATTGCGGAGGAGCGCGGCCGGGTGATAGGTGACGACGACGGGAATCCCGTGGTAGCGGTGGATCGCGCCGCGCAGCTTGCTGATTGAGAGCTTCGTATCGAGCAGCGTCTGCGCGGCGAACGTACCGAATGCGACGATGACCGTGGGTCGGATGATCTCCAGCTGACGGATCAGATACGGACGGCACGCGTCCACTTCGGTGGGAAGCGGGTTGCGATTGCCGGGCGGCCGATGTTTGAGCACGTTGACGATGAAGACTTCGTCACGGCTCAACTTAATCGCCTCCAGAATCTTGGTAAGAAGCTGGCCCGCTTGTCCCACGAATGGACGACCGGTTTCGTCTTCACTTGCGCCGGGCGCTTCGCCGACGCAGACGAGTCGCGCGGTCGCGCTGCCTTCGCCCGGAACCGGGTGTCTGGCCGTGCGATAGAGATCGCACTTCTGACATGACTTGATGAGCGCGGCCACATCGTCCACCGTGTGGCACTGCGCCATCTCGCCGCCGAAGAGCTCGTTCCCCTCGCTGCCTACGACGAGACCGTCGGGCGGACGCGCGGCCGGCGCAACCGGAGCGCTCTGCGCTTCTGGCGGCGCCAGTTCGACAGGTAGCGCCGGAGTTGTAGTTGCAGCCGGCACGTGTGCGCCCGCGGTACGGAGTGCTTGCCGCCAGTCGCCGGGCGCGGCGGACGCCGTCGTCGCTGGCGCATCGCCTCGCGCGAGACGCGCTGCACCGATGATCCGCATCACGTCTTCTACCGACAGCGTGTCGAGCACGAGCTCGACTTCGCCTTGATCGCGCCGCTGCTCCAGGTAGCGGCGGAGCAGATCCTCAGCGTGCACGCAGGAGGGTCTCGACGCGGTCGAGGATCACGTCGGCGAGCGACGTCTTGGACATGACGGGAATCGCGTCCGCCGAGCCATCGGGCGCGAGAATAGTGACGCGATTGGTGTCGGCGCCGAAGCCCGCGTCGGCTTCGCGCGCGCTGTTGGCGACGATGAGGTCGAGCTGTTTGTCGGCGAGCTTGGTGCGCGCGCTCTCGAGCAGGTGGTCCGTCTCGAGCGCGAAGCCCACGGTGACGAGGCCCGGCGGGCGATGCCTAACGGTACACGCCAGGATGTCGGTGGTGGTCGCGAGCGCGATGGATGCCGGTCCGTTTGCCTTCTTGATCTTGCTTGCCGCCGGGTCGGCGGCGCGAAAGTCGGCCGGCGCCGCCGCCATGATGAGCGCGTGCGCCCCGGGCAGCGCCTGCCTAACGGCCTCCGCCATCTCCTCCGTGGTCTCGACGCGCACGAGGGAGGGGCCGACGGGATCCGGCACCTCGAGTGGTCCCGCGATGAGCACGACGTGCGCACCGCGCCGCCACGCGGCCGACGCGATCGCCACGCCCATCTTCCCGCTGCTGCGATTGGACAGAAACCGCACGGGATCGACGGGCTCGCGCGTGGGCCCTGCGGTCACCACCACGGTGCGTCCGCGGAACGATGCATCGTCGAGCACTCGGCCCACGTGTGCGACGATGGTCTCGGGTTCGGGCATGCGACCCGGTCCGCTTCCCTCGCCCGCCGCGAGCGCGCCAATATCCGGATCGACCACGGTGTAGCCGAGGTCGCGCAGGTGGATCGCGTTGCGCTGCGTTTGCGGATGGGCCCACATCGCGTCGTTCATTGCCGGAAACAGAATGACGGGCGCCGTCGTGGCGAGTAGACACGCGGCGAGGAGATCATCGGCGCGTCCGTGTGCGGCGCGGGCAAGAAAGTCCGCGGTGGCCGGTGCGACCACGAGCGCGTCCGCGTCGCGCGCCAGATGGATGTGGTCGAGCGCGCGTCCTGGAGAGAAAATATCCGTGTGGACGGCGCGGCCGGTGAGCGCTTCGAACGTGAGCGGTGCTATGAACTCCGTCGCGGCGCGCGTCATCACCACATCGACCTCCGCGCCGGCGGCCGCGAGCAGCCGCGCGACCCAACCCGACTTGTAGGCCGCGATGCCTCCGCTCACGCCGAGGACGATCCGCGCACCACCGAACGGGCGCACCGCGGATCAGTGCCTAACGGTTGCGGCGCGGCGTCACGCGGTACTCGAGACCTTCCTCGGTCGTGAGCTCCTCGAGGGCCTGCGTGGTGAGCTTCTTCTCGCGCGCCTCGCTCATCGTGCGCGGAAACTCGTTGAGCAGCCGCGCGTACTTGGCCGCGATGAGGACGCCGAGATACTTGTTGGCCGCGCGCTTGGCGACGTCGGCCGGGGTGTACACCTGCATGCGATGACTCTCCTTGAAGGCGGGCAAGACCGGACAAGGCCGGACAAGAACAGAATCTACTTCATGTCGTCCATTTCTTTCTCCAACCGCTCGATGATGCGTCGCACGTCGCGTTCCACATTCTGCAAGCGCTCGCGGCGAAGGCCTTCCGCATCGATGATGCGCGACACGTTGGACACGGCCTGCTCGAGCTCGTCGTTCAGCACGACGTACTGAAACATCGGTACCGCTCTGAGCTCGCCCAACGCGCTGACGAGCCGCTTCTTCAACGTTTCGGGCGTCTCCGTTTGACGGCGACGCAGTCGTTCCAGCAACACTTCACCCGACGGCGGGAGCACGTAGATCAACACCGATTCCGGAAACACGGCGCGGAACTGCGCCGCGCCCTGCACGTCGATGTCCATGATCACGTGCCGCCCTTCGCCCAACACTCGGGCCACCTCGCTGCGCAGTGTGCCGTAGAGGTGGCCATGCACTGCCGCCGACTCTGCGAACTCGCCGTGCTGCTGCCGCTCGAGAAACTCGGCGGTCGACAAAAAATAATAATCCTTGCCATCTACTTCGTGCGGCCGCGGCGGCCGCGTGGTGCACGACACCGAGTAGCCCACATCCGACCGCTGGGCGAGCAACTGGTGGGTGATGGTCGTCTTGCCGCCTCCCGACGGTGCCGAGAGGATCACCGGAAAGACGTTCACTCGATGTTCTCCACCTGTTCGGCGATTCGCTCCAGCTCCTCTTTGACCGCGACCACGTCGTGCGTCATGACGGCGTCGCGCGCTTTGCTCCCCGTGGTGTTCGCTTCGCGCAGCATTTCCTGCAGCAGGAATCCGAGCCGCTTGCCGACCTGGGCTTCCGTGTTTCCGTGCAAGGCCGACCGGAACGCCTGCACGTGCGAACGAAACCGGTCCACTTCTTCCGCGACGTCGAGGCGATCGGCAAGGATCGCGATTTCCTGCGCCAACCGCTGCGGGTCGACGTCGACGCCGCCCGCCAGCTCCTTGACCGATTCGCGCAATCGTTCGCGCTCCGACACCAGCCGTTCCGGCGCCCGCGCGGCGATGCGATCCACTGCCGTCTCGACGACGGTGATGCGATCCTCGAGCACGGTCTCGATGCGCGCCCCTTCCGCTTCGCGCATCCGCGTGAGGGCGATCACCGCATCCTGTACGATGGCCGTGAGCTCCTCCGCGGTTCCCGTATCATCGTGCGTCTCGCTGCCTAACACATCGGGCATGCGCAGAATGGCCGACACGTCGAGCTCGTTGGACAACCCGTGCTTCTGCTGCAGCGCGCGCATGACGTCCACATAGTCGGCGAAGCGCCGCTCATCCACCATCGAAACATTGTCGCTCGGCGCATTCCGTTCCGAGCGAGCGGAGAGCGAGACGTGTCCGCGCGCGATGGCCTTCCGCAGGACCTCGCGCACCTCGCCTTCCCAGCGCGACATGGCGCCGGAGAGCTTGATGTTGGAGTTGAAGAATCGGTGGTTCACCGTGCGAAGCTCGACGGTCACCCGTTGCGCGCCGAAGGGACCCGTCGCGGCTCCGAACCCGGTCATGCTGCGTATCATGGATAATCATGTAAGTTACGGCGCGGCAACGAGGTTGTCAATTCACGAGAGCGGACAGTAGTGGTTCAGTTTCGTGCGATTCGGGCGCGGCCGTTGAGCGACTCGGGACGCGTGAGACCTGCTGCGTCTCCCGAATCCGCCTCCGACGATGTTGAAAGCCTCACGCCTGTGAACGCGGACGAGGCCGGACACGGAC
>DASVAC010000230.1:0-2751 GCA_036376535.1 Gemmatimonadaceae bacterium
ATGACGGTTGGTGCGGCGTACGCGGCGGCGTTTCCGCATTTCGCCGCACCGCTGCTTGCATTCGCGTGGATGATCGGATTTTCGCGCGTGCGACTGCGCGTGCACTATCCGGGCGACGTCCTCGCGGGGCAGGCGATCGCGATCGCGACGGTCGTCGTCGTCCTGTGGTGGCGTTGAGGTATCGTTAGGCAGCTGTCACGCGCGGATGCGGTAGCCGGCCTTGCGGACGGTGAGGATGTGGTCGGGTGCCGCCGCGTTGCGCTCGAGTTTGCGCCGGAGCTCGGCGATGTGTGTGTCCACGGTGCGGCTCACGACCTCGGACGCATAGCCCCACACCTCCTGCAGCAGCTCGTCGCGCGAGGCCAGTTTGCCGCGGCGGCGCAAGAGCGCGATGAGCAGCTCATATTCCTTGGGCCTGAGCGATACCGGCTCGCCGCCGCGGTACACCGTGCGCGTGGCGGTGTCGATCTCGATGTCGCCTACGTGTTCGCGCGGCCCAAGCGCGCTGCGGGCGGCGCGGGCACCGTTGGCGGCGCGGCGCAGCAGCGCGTCCACACGAGCCAACAGCTCGAGCAACCCGAACGGCTTGGTGACGTAGTCGTCCGCGCCTAACCGAAAGCCCAACACCTTGTCGCTTTCCTCGCCGCGCGCGCTGAGAATCAGCACGGGCGTCTCCGATCCGTCGGCGCGGAGCGCGCGCAGCACGCGGTATCCGTCGAGCCCGGGCAGCATGAGGTCGAGGATGATCACGTCGGGCGAACCGGTCCGCGCGCGGTCGAGGCCGGCGGTGCCGTCGGCGGCCAGCTCCACCTGATAGCCTTCGATCTCGAGGTTGTTGCGCAGCCCCATCGCGAGGTTGCGATTGTCCTCGATGACGAGGATGCGCGTCACCGGCGCACCGCCGCGACGGCGTGGTCCATGGGCTCGTCGAGGCCCGCATCGTCGACGAGCGGGAACGCGACGCCGAAGCACGCGCCGCCGCCCTGGGGCGCGCTCTCGATCCACACTTCGCCGCGCTGCATCGCGGCCAGCTCGCGCACCACGTAGAGCCCGATGCCGCTCCCGGCGGCGGCGGAATGCACATCGCGCTCGAGGCGCTGGAACGGCTGCCAGACGCGGTGCCGTTCGCCTAACGGAACGCCGGGGCCCTGGTCGCAGACCGTCAGCCGGGCGCGTCCACCAAGCCGGTCCACGGCGACGGTGACGGTCTGGCCCGCGGGTCCGTATTTGATGGCGTTGTCGAGCAGGTTGAGCAGCATCTGGCGCACCGCACTCCGGTCGACGTGCGCGACCACGTGTTCGTCGAGGTTCGTGCACAATGTCGCGTCGCTCGCCGCGGCGAGGGGCCGCCACGCGTCGACGGTTTCGCGGACGCACGGCGCGAGCGCCATGGTCACGGGATTGAGGCGCGTCATGCGGCGCTCGCTGCGGGAGAACAGCAGCACGTTCTCGACGAGCTGCATCAACCGCCGCGCCTCCTGCACGATCACGTCGGTCGCGCCGATCCGCTCGGCCGCGCTGCGCACTCGGCCTAACCGAAGAGTTTCGGCGAAGAGGAGAATCTGCGCGAGCGGCGTGCGCAACTCGTGCGACACGCTCGAGATGAAATCGGACCGCAGCCGCGCCAGCTCCTGCTCACGGCGGAGCTGCAGCACCGCCAGCACCATCATCCCGGCCGTGAGGCCGAGGAGGCCGAGCAGCAGCGAGACCTTGGATTGCGGAATCGCGCCTAACGCAAGACGCTCGACGGCGAGCGGGCGCAGCGTGGCGCGGGCCGTCAGCCCGCCGAAGGCCTCCTGCGATGCATCCGCCGTGAACGGCGTGAGGCTGCGCCGCCCCGATTGCCAGATGGTGTCGCCCGCCGGACCGAAGACCGTGACCGAGACCAACGAATCGTTGGGCTCGCGCATCGCGAGCGTCCGCGGCAAGAGGGGATGCCGTCCCATCACACCCGCGAACACGGGTGCACCGAGAGCGCTCGCGCACGTCGAGAAGCCGAACGCGGCGATCGGCGCGCCGTGCACCGCGTACTTGACCGCATACGCCACGGCACGCTCGGCGTGTCCGCGCCCAACGAGCACCGTGGCGTACGACCAGTCCGGGCGGTACACCGTGCGCGCCTGCTGGTCCACCGTGGTGCGGACTAACGCGCGCTCCTGCGCCGAGGGGGCGGCGCCCGCCGTGGTGAACGAGCCGTCCCGAAAATCGAGGCGGAAGTACCAGCGCGAGGCGTCGTCCTGCGTGTCGGCGCAGCGCAACGCGGTACCGGCCGATGCCGCGAGAACCGACGGACCCGGCAGCGCATCGTACGGCGTGGCAGCGACACCCGCTGTCACGGGCGACAGCGCCGCCGATAGCGTTGGGCCGACCGTGTCGGTCGCGTTGGCGAGCAGCTCCCACGCCGCGAACGTCGCGTAATCCCGCAGCGCGCGTTCGGCGGTCACGCGGTGCGAGCGCGCCGCATCGTGCGCCTCGTAGGCGAGCACGGCTGCCAGCACGAACGTGAGGCCGAGTAGCGCGACGAGCAGAGACGCGCGCGACCGCCAGACGGCAGGCTGGCGCTCGAGTCCGGACTGTCGCCTACCAAAGGAAAACGGCATCGGGGCTCCTCGAGGGCGTCGGACCATGCGACGCGACGCGAACCAATTGCAGGATGTACGGCGCGCGGGGGTGCGGGAAGGGGAGCTCTGACTGAACTCTGACAGAGCCGCTGACGATGCGCTGACGCTTAAGACGTGGCCATGACGGCGC
>DASVAC010000231.1:0-7817 GCA_036376535.1 Gemmatimonadaceae bacterium
TCGTGTTCCCGTCGACGTCGGAAGTGTACGGCATGTGTCCCGACGCCGAGTTCGATGAATATCGATCGACGCTCGTGTACGGGCCGATTCACAAGCAGCGGTGGATTTACTCCACGAGCAAGCAGTTGCTCGACCGCGTGATTTTCGCCTACGGCCAGCAAGAGGGCCTCGAGTTCACGCTGTTCCGTCCGTTCAACTGGATCGGACCACACCTGGACAACGTGGACTCGCCCAAGGAAGGGTCGTCGCGCGTTCTCACGCAGTTCCTGCACAACATTCTCTACGGCGAACCGATCAAGCTGGTCGACGGCGGACGCCAGCGGCGGTCGTTCACGCACATCAGGGATGGCATCGATTGCCTGATGCGAATTCTGGTGAATGAGAACGGCGTGGCGAACGGCGGGATCTTCAACATCGGGAACCCGGCGAACGACCTCTCCATCCGCGAGCTCGCCGAGCGCCTGCTCGCGGCGGTGGCGCGGTATCCGGGCTACGAGCAGGTTGGGCGTGACACGCCGATCGTCGACGTGAAGTCGGAGTCGTACTACGGCGACGGCTACCAGGACATCCCGACGCGCGTGCCGTCCATCCGCCACGCCGCCGAGAAGCTGGGTTGGGCGCCGCGCATCGGGTTCGACGAGGCTATCCGCCTAACGCTGGACTTCTACCTGTCATCGCGGAAGCGGCCGCTGGCGCCGTGACCGGTCCCGCGCCCGGCGGGCCGGTCGTCCGGCGCGTCGCGCTGAAAGTGGACTGCGACACGTTCCTCGGCACACGCGCGGGGCTGCCAAACCTGCTCCACGTGCTGGGCACGCGCGGCATCCGCGCGACGTTTTTCTTCACGTTAGGCCCGGACCGATCGGGGCGCGCCATCATGCGCGTGTTCACCCGCAAGGGGTTCGTGCGGAAGATGCTGCGGTCGCGCGCGCTGTCGCTGTACGGGCCGCGCACCGCGCTGTACGGCACCCTGCTTCCGGCGCCGATGATCGGCGGGCGGCTCTCGGCCTCGATCGCCGCGGTGGGCGGGGACGGCCATGAGGTGGGCGTGCACGCATGGGACCACGTCCGGTGGCACGACGCGCTCGATCGCCTAACGGAAGCGCAGATCGCCGCCGACTACGGCCGCGCGCACGACACCTTCGAGCGGATCTTCGGGCGCCGCGCCCGCGCGTCGGCAGCGCCGGGATGGCACGCCACGGGCGGCTCGCTCGCCGTGCAGGAGCGCTTCGACTTGCTGTACGCGTCGGACACGCGCGGCGGGACGCCGTTCTATCCCGAGGCCTTAGGCACGCGCTATCGCACCATCCAGCTGCCGACCACGCTGCCCACGTGGGATGAGACGTACAACTCTCCCGAGCTCCCGGACGATGCGTCCTTCATCGCATACTATCGGCGCGCGATCACCGGCACAGAGATCCACTCGATCCACACCGAAGTCGAAGGCACCGCGCTGCTCCCGCTGTTCGAGCGGCAGTTGGATGCGTGGCTCGAGGACGGCATCACGTTCGTGACGCTCGAGGAGATCGCGAAGGAATGGCTCGCGACGCCGGACCGCGTGCCGGTACGACGCATCATTCGCACGGAATTGCCGGGACGCGCCGGACTGATTACGAGCAGCGTCCCGGTCTGATCAGCGGATCAACCGGGCGTCGTCGTACCGGAGCACCGATCGAGCAGCGCTTTTCCTGATTGCTGCACGGCGGGCGATGCCGGCCGGCCATCTTCCGTCCAGCCGGTCCGCGTGAAGCGGCGCAGCACCGTCTCCGTGCGCACCTCGATCGTCGAGCCCTTGTCGCCGTTCCGTTTCGTTTGTACGAGCAGCTTGTCCACCTGCTGCTGCTCCTGAGGGAGGTCGGCCGACGCGTCGCGATTGATGCGTTGGGCGTCGATCGACCCCTCGCCCTCGTTCCACGTGCGCGGCGTGTAGCCGAGCTCCTTGAGCTGGTCCATCGAACACTGGAACGCGTCGCCGCGGGTATGGGTGCTGGTGCCGCTCAGCGTCGGCCAGTACGTGGCGCAGGCCGTCGCGATGCCCAACACAGTTAGGCCGCACACCACGCCGCGGGCGAGCCCCGGGAACCTCGATCGATCCGTCACGCGCGTCCGCCTCCTCCGGTGGACCGTTGCCGCGCCGTCGGCAGACACTCGTTGAGCTCCGGCGGCGCGTTCGGCTTGACGCGCACGCTCTTCGCCGGGATCCCGACGTTCACGTGGTGCGGACGGACGTCCTTGGTGGCCACCGCAAGAGCGCCCACCATCGCATCGCACCCCACGTGCACGCCGGCGAGCACCGTCGCGTGATACGTGATCCGCACGCCCTCGTCGATGCGCGTCAGCGCGTTGGTCACGTCGCGCTGGTCGACGATGCTGTGCGTGTGGCTGTAGATGTTGGCGTAGTCGGAGATCGACACCTTGTTGCCCAACACGATGCCGCCGCGGTCGTCCAACAGCACGTGCCGGTGGATCACCACGTCATCACCCACATCCAGGTTGTAGCCGAACGAGAACTCGACGTGTTGGAACGCCTTGAAGTTCTCGCCGCAGTGCTTGAAGATGCGCGGTGCGAGCATCCGGCGCAGCCGCACGCCGATGTCCACGTTCTGTCCGCCGAGCGGCGTGCGGTCGAAGCTGTACCACAGCCAGAGCAGCGGCTTCACGTGCTGGAAGCGCGCCTGATCGCAATCGGCGTAATACTCGGGCTCGAGCGTGACGTTGCGCGGATCGAGCGCCATGAGCGCCGCGCGCGTGCCCAACGGCAGCGACTCGTCGTTGACCGCCGTCTCCCATTCGCGCGCATACGCAGGATACACGATCTCGCACAGCGCCTTGCGGCACATCGTGCTGTGGTCGGTATCGTCGTGCGCGAGCTGGTCCGCCAACTGCTCGAGCCACGCGTCGACGATTTTCGTGCCGGGAGACGGAGCCAGTTTCTTGAGCGGCAGAAGGGCCATGGTCGTACCGTAACACAAAAGTGTCGTCTGGGGAACAGACTTCAGCGCTGAAGACTGCGTCAGTTCGAATTGGAACAGGATCTCGTACGGGCATCTACGCTCATGCAGAAACGGACAACGCACGGACGGACCGGGCAGAGCACTGCTAAAGGAACAGCAAACAAAGTCTGGGTCTTCCGGGAATTTCGTGAAACATGAAGTGACGGCTCTGGCTCCGCTCGAGCTCGCACTAGTGGCTGACCGCGGGCGCGCGTGGAGGGCTTCCTCGCTCTGTTGTGAAGGATAACGGCAAGGAAACTGCAGGGATAACTACAGGCATTGCTCCGCTGCGAGGGCAGCACTGCTGCTACTGGATAGATGTGTTGTTTTGTTTTTCAAAAGCAAAAAACTGCTCTCGCCATTGTGATCGTTCTTCCTCGCGCAGCAGAGCAATGCCTGTAGTGATCTCTGTCGTTATCCTTGTAGTTATCCTTCACAACAGAGCGAGGAAGCCTTCCATGCGCGACTCCCGTTAGCTCTCGCGTCGCGCTCCCACCGGATATAGCCGCCGAGGTGTTCCGACCTGTCGCCCCATTTTCACGAAATTCCCCGGAGATCCCAAGCTGAAAAATCGTTCCCTCAGGGTTCACGTCTCCGATCCGGTCCGTTTTGTCCGTGCTTCGTCCGTTACCGCAGAGCGAAGCAGCTGGCTATGGGCGCCTTTCACACCTGCCGCCACGATGGCGCGGCTACGAGGTCCTCGATCGCGCTCGCCAAGTCGTCGCGTCCGAGTCTCGTCACGGCACTGAACGGAATCACCTGCTCGGGTTCCAAGCCGAGTGACGCCGTGATGTCCGCAACGCGCGCCGCGGCGCGTGTGGCCGACAGCTTGTCCACTTTGGTGACAGTCACGATCGTGGGCGCGCCAAGCTCGGCGAGGAACTCGAGCATCTGCCGGTCCTCGGGCGACGGGTCGCGCCGGACGTCGAGCAGTTGGACGATGCCGCGCAGCTGCATGCTCGACTCGAGGTACGACTCGATGAGCGGCCGCCATTTCGCGCGTTCCTCGTGCGACGCACGCGCGTAACCGTAGCCGGGAAGGTCGACGAGCATGAGCGCGTCGTTCACGGCGAAGAAATTGATCTCGCGCGTCTTCCCCGGTTGCTGGCTCACGCGGGCCAACGACTTGTGCCGCACCAACGCGTTGAGCAGTGATGACTTGCCGACGTTCGAGCGGCCGCTGAACGCGATTTCCGGCAGCGCCGACTCGGGGCGCCACCCGCCCGGTGATGCCTGTCCGCCCAGAAAAGCGAGGCGGCGGATGACGAGCGGTTCGGTGCCCGGCTTCTCAGTGCGCGACATCGGACACCGCAATGCCGGTGTCGGCGTGTCGCTCGGCGCGGAGCGCGAGGGCGAGCACCTCGTCCATTGTAGACACGGGATGGAACACGAGGCCTTCGCGGATGTCGATCGCGATTTCGTCGAGCTCGCGGGCGTTGGGCGCTGGAATGATGACGTGCGTCACGCCGGCGCGCCGGGCGGCGACGAGCTTTTCCTTGAGGCCGCCGATGGGCAGGACGCGTCCGCGGAGCGTCACCTCGCCCGTCATTGCCGTGTCACCGCGGACGGCCGCGCCGGTGAGGGCGCTGACGAGGGCCGTGGCGATCGCGATACCTGCCGACGGCCCGTCCTTGGGCGTCGCACCCGCCGGCATGTGGACGTGGATGTCGCGCGACCGCGTGAAGTCGGCATCGATGCCTAACATGGTGGCCCGCGAGCGCGCGTAGCTGAGCGCCGCGCCCGCCGACTCCTTGAGCACGTCGCCTAACGTACCGGTGAGCTGCAGGCGCCCGCGGCCGCGCACCACCGCGACCTCGATCTCGAGCAGGTCGCCGCCCACCGACGTGAACGCGAGGCCCGTGGCCACGCCCACTCGATCCTCGAGCTGCGTCGGATCGTCGTCGTAGGGCCGCACGCCTAACAGGGCGACCAGATCCTCGGGCGCCACGTTGATGGACGTTCCGCCGGCGGCGGGGTCCGCCGCGACCCGTCGCGCGAGCTTGCGCGCGATGCGCGCGATCCGCCGCTCGAGCTCGCGCACGCCCGCTTCGCGCGTGTACCCGCGCGCGATCTCGGTGAGCGCCTCGCGTTGAATGGTGACCGTCGCGGGATCGAGTCCGTGCGTGCGCAGCTGCCGCGGCACGAGATACTGCCGCGCGATCGCGTGCTTCTCGTGATCCACATAACCGGGCAGGCGGATGGTCTCCATCCGGTCGCGCAGCGGCTCGGGCACCTGGCCTAACGAGTTGGCCGTGGTGATGAACAGCACCTGCGACAGATCGTACTCGACTTCCAGATAGTGATCGCTGAACGCGCGGTTCTGCTCGGGGTCGAGCACCTCGAGCAAGGCCGCCGCCGGGTCGCCGCGCCAGTCCTGGCCCATCTTGTCGACTTCGTCGAGCAGGATCACCGGATTCACCACGCCGGCGCGCCGCATCGCCTGGATCACGCGGCCGGGCAGGGCGCCGATGTACGTGCGGCGGTGTCCGCGGATCTCGGCTTCGTCGCGCACGCCGCCCAGCGACATGCGGGCGAAGCGCCGGCCCAACGCGCGGGCGATCGACCTGCCTAACGACGTCTTGCCCACGCCCGGCGGACCCACCAGGCACAGGATCGGTCCCTCGAGCTTGCCCACGAGTGCCAAGACCGCGATGTAGTCGAGGATCCGGTCTTTCACGTCCTGCAGCCCGAAGTGGTCCTCGTCGAGCACCGACTGCGCGCGGGTGACGTCGAGCATGTCGTCGGTGCGCTCCGTCCACGGCAACCCGAGGAGCCAATCGAGGTAGTTGCGTCCCACCGTGGACTCGGGCGAGAGCGGCGGCGTGCGGCGCAGCTTCCGCAGCTCGCGCTCCGCCCGCTCGCGCGCGTGGTCCGGCAGCCCCTTGGCCGAGATCGCCGACTGCAGCTCGTCGAAGTCGTCGCTCTCTTCCTGGCCTAACTCGCGGTGAATGGCCTTGAGCTGCTCCTGCAGGTAGAACTCGCGCTGGTTCTGGAACAGCGACCCGCGCACGTCGTTCTCGATCTTGCGCTCGAGGCGCAGGATCTCGATCTCCGACGTCAACACGGCGGCGAGCCGCTCGGTGAGCGACGCGAACGACGGCGACTCGAGCAGATTCTGCCTAACGGTGTGCCGCACCTGGAGGTGCGCGGCCACGGCGTACGCGAGCCGCTCCCGCGATTCGCTCCCCTGGACGAGCGACAACACCTCGGGCGGAAGCCGGCGGTGCAGCCCGACGTATTCCTCGAACAGCGTCGCCACCCGGCGCGTCATCGCGTCGTCGGTCGTCGTGGGATCGGCCTTGAGCGGCTGGGCGGTGATCGTGGCGCGGAGCAGGGCACCGCCCGGCGTGTAGCGGGTGGCGCGCGCACGCCCAACGCCCTCGAGCAGCACCTTCGTCGTGCCGTTGGAGAGCCGCGAGACTTGGAGGACGCGCCCAACCACGCCGGTACGATAGAGGGTGGACGCGTGCGGCTCCTGCACCTCGCCGTCGCGTTGGGCGACGAGGAAGATCCATCGGTCGCCGGCTACCGCCTTCTCGACGGCGGCGAGCGATCCCTGCCGTCCAACGAGCAGGGGAATCACCATGTACGGAAACACGACGACGTCGCGCAACGGGAGCACCGGGAGGCGCTCGAATACCTCGAACGATTCCTCGCCGCGGGTTATCGTGGGCATGGCTGGAATATACGAAAAGCGCGCCGCTGCCGGCGCGCTTTCATTGTGTTTACGCTTCTTTCTTCTGGCGCTTGGCCGAGATCTCGAGCAAGGGCGGCGTGCCGTTCAACACGCACGACTCGGTGATCTTCACTTCCGTGATGTCGTCGCGGCTGGGCAGGTCGAACATCACGTCCGTCATGATCTCCTCGAGAATGGCGCGCAGGCCGCGTGCACCAGTGCCGCGCTTGAGCGCCTTGCCGGCGATGGCGCGCAGCGCACTCTCGTCGAACGTGATCTTCACTTCCTCGAGCTCGAAGAGCTTGGTGTACTGCTTGGTGAGCGCGTTCTTCGGCTCCTTGAGGATGCGAACCAAGGACTCGTCGTCCAGCGCCTCGAGTGCAACGCACACGGGCAGACGCCCAACGAGCTCTGGAATGAGACCGTAGCGGAGCAGGTCGTCGGGCTCGACCTCGGCGAAGGGATTCTTGGCGAGGTCCTGCACCTTCCCGCTCTGCACCTCTTCCTTCGTGAACCCGATTTGCCGCCGTCCGATGCGCGACTCGATGATCTTCTCGAGGCCGTCGAACGCGCCGCCGCAGATGAACAGGATGTCCTTGGTGTTGATCTGGATGTATTCCTGCTGCGGATGCTTGCGGCCGCCCTGCGGTGGAACCGACGCCACCGTGCCCTCGAGAATCTTGAGCAGTGCCTGCTGGACGCCTTCGCCCGACACGTCGCGTGTGATGCTCGGGTTCTCGCTCTTGCGCGCGATCTTGTCGATCTCGTCGATATACACGATGCCGCGCTCGCACTCGGCGACGTTGAATTCGCCGGCTTGCAGCAGCCTAACGAGAATGTTCTCGACGTCTTCACCCACGTAGCCCGCTTCGGTGAGCGTCGTGGCGTCGGCGATGGTGAAGGGGACGTCGAGGATGCGCGCGAGGGTTTGCGCCAGGAGCGTCTTGCCGACGCCCGTTGGGCCGATGAGCAGGATGTTGGACTTGTCGAGCTCGACGTCGTCCTCTCTGCCGCTCGCGGAATTGATGCGCTTGTAGTGGTTGTAGACGGCGACGGCGAGCGCTTTCTTGGCCCGCTCCTGCCCGATCACGTACTGGTCGAGAACTTCTTTGATTTCCTGCGGCGTGGGAACTTGCGTTATCGCTTCAGCG
>DASVAC010000232.1:0-7547 GCA_036376535.1 Gemmatimonadaceae bacterium
AGCCCGTGCTGCGTGCCCTTCACCTGGTTGAACGCACTCGCGGCGAATCCGGTGAACGACCCCTCTCGCGCAATGCGCACCCACGCCGGCGCGAGCAACACGCCCTTCACGTGCTCACCGCCCGCGACAGGACTGGCGACAAAGCCGCGCACGCGAGGCGCTCCGGCCGCCAGCCCGGCGATCGTAATCCCCTCGATCGATCCGCCGGCACCCACGGCGATACCCGCTACCGTAAGCCCCCGGACTCGGTTACCGGCGCCCACACCGAGACCGGCGAAGGTGATTCCAACCACGTTGTCGCCGGCACCGACGCCGATGCCCGCCAGCGTGAGGCCATGCACGCTCTGGCCGGCGCCCACGCCGAGGCCGGCCACCGATACGCCTTCGAGGCTCTCACCAGCGCCAACGCCCAGCCCCGCGACACTGAGTCCCCGCACGCGATTCCCTGCGCCCGTGCCCAGGCCGGCCAGGCTCACCCCGGTCAGATCGTGCCCGGCCCCCACACCGAGGCCGCCCGCGATGATGCCCTTCACGTCTTGACCGGCGCCGACGCCCAGACCACCCAACGCGAGGCCCTTCACGTCATTTCCGGAACCCGCGCCGAGCCCGCCGAGGATGATTCCGCTCACCGATTTCCCGGCGCCAACGCCCAGCACGCCCAGGGCTACACCCGTCATGTCATCGTCGGCGCCGACACCCAAACCCAAGCCGAGCCCCTCGATTCGACGTGCTCCCGTGACCGGTACGCCGAGCGCGACGCCCTGGACGAGACCGTCGCTATGCTCGTACGGCGACCAGATCGTCGCGTTCAATCCGTGGACGAGGTAGTGGCCGCTGTCTCGATAGTTGAGGCGGATGCCGTCGACGTAACGCGCATTGCCGATCGCGATCCCGACATCGTGCACCGTGAGGTGCAGCGCGCCGTCGCGTGTGGTGTCCGCGACGATGTGCGACGTGTCTTTGGCGGTCTGCGTCTGGGCCGTGGCCGGCGCGACAGGCGCGCTGAGCGCGAGCACGAGGACGGTCGCGCACGCGGCGCGGTGCCGTCTGCTGACAAAGGAAAATCGCATGGGAGGGCGATGGGTCGAGTCGCCCTGACGTACGGTCGACCCACGACGGAGTTTCACACTGCCTTACGGCGCCGCGTGGCGGCGCCCGCACCAGCTACAGCAAGAGCGCGGTGCGCAGGACCAGATCGAAATCGCGGTACGTGATCGGCAGCGGGAAATACAGCGACCCCGTGCGCAGCGCCCGGTCGCGTGCTTCCGCGTTGCGGTGCAGCGCCGCGCACAACAGCAACCGCGCACCGATGGCGCCCAACCATTCCGGCAATCGCTGCGACATCGCGCACGGATGATCAAAGTCGACGATCGCGACGCGCGGACGCGTACGCGCGACAGCCTGGTCGACAGGTTCGTCGTCGTGCGGATGCACTGGCGTGAGTCCGGAGCGAACCACGAAGTCGTCGAGCAGCGCAGCAGTGTCGGCGTGTCCGGCCAGAATCAGCGCGCGCACCGCCGGCAATGACGGCAGTACCAGCGACAGCGGTCGGTTCTCCGATTGTGTCAGCTGCACGTTGCGGCCTCGACGAAGTGCGATCATCACGCTCGCTCGCGATCGACTCACGCGAGCTCAATCATGGAAGATTTACGAGACATCGAGTAACAGCGCGTGTGACGTTGTCGCTCGCATGAAACGACACGCAGCGGATGCTGCCGCACGCGCGCGTCGCGTACTGCAACGCGGTGTTGCACGAGGTGTCGAACGAGTGATGCAGTGACTCGCGGCGAGCGTCACGCGAGTGTGACATCCGTGCGCGCCGCAACGAGTCGGCGCGCATCGGATTTCCGAGCGTCACGCAGCGAGGAGTTTCGCGCCCGCGCGGTAGCTGCTGATGATGTTGGGCAAGTAGCGCGACATCGGCGTGTACTCGAGGCCGAGCGCGGCGCACGCGTGCGAACCATCCACGCGGAAGCCCGACGTGGCGAAGCGCGCTTCGTCGAGCGACACGCGCGGACGACCGCCGAACAACGATGCGGCCGCAGTGGAGAATGTCGCCGACGCCGTCGTGATCCAGTTGGGCGTCATACCGGGCGCAGACTTCCCGGCAACCTTTGCCACGCGCGTCATGAATTCGCGTGTCGACATCGTCTCGCCGTTCAAGATGTAGCGCGAGCCGCTGTGTCCTTTCTCCGCGGCGAGCGCGATGCCGGCTGCGGCGTCGCGCGCCCAGATCCATCCCATCGGCGCGTCACCCGTGCGGCGACGTTTTCCGGTCACGAAATCGGCGACGAGCCGGCCGAGCCACCCGGAGTCGCCGGCGGCCACGATGAGACTCGGATTGACGACGATCACTTCGACGCCCTTCGCGCGATAGCGCAGCACGGCATGTTCGGCGGTGAGCTTCGAGCGCTCGTACGCGGTATGTGTATAGCCGCGGTGCACGGTGCGCTCGGTGCCCCAGAATCCCGGCTGCTCGCCGATCGTGAGCGACGACGACACATACACCACGCGCGGAACGCGCGCCTCGAGCGCGGCAGCGAGCGTGTTCTCTGCGCCGTACACGTTCACCGCATGGAACGTCGAGACCTGCGGCGCCCAGAAGTCGAAGAACTGCGCGACGTGTACGACGAGGTCGCAGCCCTGCATGGCATCGGCCAGCAGTCGCGCGCGCATGAGATCGCTCATCACCGGCTCCGCGCCCAACTTCCGCAACACACCGACGCCGCTCCGGCGGCGAACCTGTCCCACCACTGCATCGCCGCGCTCGCGGAACACCTCGGTGAGTGCGCGTCCGAGCGGTCCGGCCGCTCCCGTGAGAAATACTCGCATGGCCTGCGTCTCCTCTCGTGTCCGATCGATGAAGCCTCGTTAATTGACGATTCGGACCCGGCAGGGGAACGCGGGCGAACCGCGGAAGGGGTTGATGGACCGTGCGTTTGGTGATACTCAGAACTACCTCGAACGCGTACCTCCAGCCCAGCCCACATCCCCGTGCTCTCTCTCGCGCTCCTTCTCACTGCGGCGGCGGCGTTTCAGCAGCCGGCCTATCAGCAGCCTCGTCACGTTCAGTCGGCGCCGTCGGCGTCGCGCGCGCACGCCGCGTTGGACACCGGGTACGCCCGGTTAGTCCGTGAGGCAACGACCGATCCGCGGTTTTTGCCGCAGGCGGTGGCCACGCTGCCGGCGAGCGAGATCGTCCCCAGTCCGCTCAAGTATTTCGGGAGCATCGCCGGCGCCCCCGGCGTAATGCACCACACGAAAGATCTCTACGCGTATTTCCGTGCGCTCGCGCGTGCGACGCCGCGTGTGCGCGTCGACAGCATCGCCACCACCGAAGAGGGGCGCGAGATCATCCTCGTCGTGATCGCCGACGAGCAGACGATGCGCAACCTCGATCACTACAAGGCGCTCATGCGGCGCATCGCCGATCCGCGCACGCTGCCGCCCGATTCCGCGGCGACGGTGCTCGGCGACGCGAAGCCGATTTACTACCTGAACGGCGGCCTGCATTCACCGGAGATGGGCTCGCCGGAAATGCTAACGGAGCTCGCCTACCGGCTGGCGGTGGGCGACGACTCGACCGATGCGATGATCCGCAACCACGTGATCACGATCATCAATCCGGTGAGCGAGCCGGATGGCCGCGACAAGCAGGTCGATTGGTATCTGCACTACACGAAGGGTCGCCCGAGGTTCGACGACGGCTTTCCGCGCTCGTCGCCGTACTGGGGCCGGTACGCGCTGCACGACAACAACCGCGATGGTCTGCAGATCTCGCAAGCCCTGACGAAAGCGATCTTCGACATCTACTACGACTGGCATCCGTTAGTCATGCACGACCTGCACGAGTCGGTGCCGTTGCTCTATGTGTCGACGGGCACCGGCCCGTACAACGTGAACAACGATCCGATCATCATCGGCCAGTGGCAGGTGTTGGCGAACAACGACATCACCACGCTGAGCGCCGCCGGCCTGCCTGGCGTGTGGACGTGGGCGTTCTTCGACGGGTGGTGGCCGGGCTACGGGATGTGGGTCGCCAACAACCACAACGCTGTCGGGCGGTTCTTCGAGACGTTCGGCAACGCGGGCGGCGACACGTATCTGCGCGATCTCTCGGACGAGCGCTACGCCGGTGCGCCGGTGACGTCGCGCGAGTGGTATCGCTCGTGGCCGCCCACGAAGCAGGTGTACTGGAGCTCGCGCGACAACGTCAACTACCAGGAAACGGGCGTGCTCGCGTCGCTCACGTACGCGGCGACTAACGCGCCCAAGATGCTGCACGACTTCTACCAGGTCGGCGTGAACAGCCTCGCGCGCGGCCGCACCGAGTCGCCGCATGCGTACGTCATTCCCGGCTTCGCCAGGCAGCGCGATCCGCGCCGCACGGCGTACCTCGTCAACCAGCTCGAGCGCCAACACATCGAGATCGCCCTTAGGACCACGCGCGACTCGGCAGGCGATTTCGTGGTCCGGCTCGACCAGCCGTACCGCGACCTGGCGGTGAATCTCCTCAGCACGCAGAACTACCCGAGCACCGCGCAGTATCCGCCCTACGACGACATCGCCTGGACGTTAGGCGCGCTCTACGGCGTGGAGGTGCACGCGGTGAACGACACCGCGGTGTTCCACTGGACGGGACTCCAGGCGTTGCACGACACGGTGGCGTTCACGGGCGCCGTGCGCGGTACCGGTCTGGTGTATCTGCTGGCCTACCGCGCGCAGAGTGAAGTGCTGCCGGCTCTCTATCATCTGAAGGAACGCGACCGCGCCGCGACCGCATCCGTGGCCGAGCACGCATTCGTGGTGGGTCAGGACAGTTTCCCCGCGGGCTCGGTGGTGATCGAGCACGCCGGCGCCGATGCCGCTCGCGAGATCGCGACACGCTGGGGATTGCCGCTCGCGAGTACGGATCGTGCGCCGCAGGTGTCGCTGCATGCCATCGCGCTCCCGCGCATCGCGATCTACCACTCGTGGTACGACACGCAGGACGCCGGCTGGTCGCGCTACACGTTCGATCAGTTAGGCATCCCGTACGTGTCGATCGACAAGGACGACCTGCGGCGCGGCGCGCTGCGCACGCGCTTCGATGTGATCCTCGTGCCCAACATGGGCGGGTCCCTGGACCGGATGATCAACGGCGTGAATCGCGACTTCGGGCCGCTGCCGTTCGAGAAGACGGCCGCGACGCCTAACCTGGGCACGCCCGTCTCGAGTCCGGACATCACCGGCGGTCCGGGTTTCGCCGGGCTCGAGTCGCTGCGTGCATTCGCGGATGATGGCGGCGAGCTGATCACGCTCGAGACGGCCACGCGGCTCGTCGCCGAGTCGGGGATCGCGGCCGAGCTCGCGCCGCACCCGACGCGCACGCTGTTCCATCCGGGCTCGGTGGTTCGCGTGCGCATGCGCCACGCGTCGCCGATCCTCTATGGATTCCCCGACACGACGACGGTGTTCCGCGGGAACTCGCCGTTGTACGAAGTGCTGCCGCGCGACAGCGCGATGCTCATTCTGCAGTACGGTACCAAGCTGCCCGAGACCGCCGAGAGCGGAGAGATCATGGGCAAGCCGGGCATGACGCCGGCGCCGCACGACACAACCGCAAAGTCGAAGAAGCAGGGGACTGAAGAACCCTATGTCGTGTCGGGTATGGTGCGCGGACAGGACGAGATCGTTGGGCAGGGCGCGATCTTCGACGTGCCGGTCCGACACGGTCACGTGGTGGCGTTCACGTTCGATCCGCTGCATCGCTATCTCAACCATCACGAGTTCCCGATGGTCTGGAACGCGATCATCAACTGGAACGTGGAGCCGGCTCACACGAGGCAGTGAGTGGACAATTCCGTCCCAGGCCGAGGACAACGGCGCGGTCGGCGATGTCGAACTGTTTCACGTGCAAGTATCGCGGTATCAAGGGCCTAGCATGTGCGCGCGGATGTCGGGCATGACGCGTGCCTTCGGTGCGAGATGTGGGCGCATGACATCTCGTACTGGAGGATCCGATGCGAAAAGGAACCGGCGTTGCCTTAGGTCTCGTCGCGCTGGTCGCGGCTGCCGCGCCGCTGAGCGCGCAGCGTGGGTTGCGCGTGATCGATGAGTCGAGCGATGAAGTGGTGCAGTTCACGCCGTACGTGGGGTATCTGACCTTTGGCAATTTCTTCAGCCGGCGCACGGGTTCGTCGCTGACGACCGATGACGCCGCGGTGGTGGGGGCGCAGCTGGCGCTCAAGCTCGCGCCTAACATTTCTTTCTACGGCAACCTCGGCTACGCGAAGTCGAACGTCGACGTCGAGGTGCCGCTCGCCGCGACGGGCGCGGCGGGCAATTCGAACATCTGGCTGTACGACGGCGGCTTGCAGTTCAGCGTGCCGACGGGCCCGTTCGGCCGCGGGAGCGTTAGGCCGTTCTTCCAGATCGGCGCGGGTGCCATGCACTACAACTTCGGCGACGGCGGCAACGGGGTGCCGTCCACGACGGCGACCAATTTCGCGTGGAACGCCGGCGTCGGCATCGATGCGAGAATCGCGCGATCGATCGGCATCCGGTTCATGGCCAAGGACTACATTGGCCGGTTCAATCTTCAGGATGTGTCGGGCGAACCGATTGACGCGCCGATCACCCAGAATTGGGCGTTGTCGGCTGGGTTGCGATTCGGATTCTGACAGGCTGATGCACACCTGAGGCGGGAGACGCCTGGTTGTCTCCCGCCCCACGCGCCTAACGGAGCATCACGTCGTCGGGTGCGGCATGCCGGCCGATATTCCGAAGCCCAACGCGCCGATGAGGAGGCCGATGCAGATGTAGACGATGATGGCGACGATCACCGTGACAGCGGTATACCCCAGTGCCTTCTCCGGCGGCGACTTCATGAGGGCCGGCAGCCCGGTGAAGAGCAGATACAAAGAGTACAGGCCGAGGAGAGCCGCGATGAGTCTGAGGCCTGGGACGATGGCGAGGATCCCGAAAACCCAGGACGCGGTGTACGAATATGCCGCGACTTTCATCGCCTGAATCGGACTCTTCGTGCCGCCGAAACTCGGTGCCAGCGCATCGATCACCAAGGCGATGACGTAGATCCCGATGAGGCCCCCCACGAACTGCACGGCGGCGCTGCCTAACACAGTACTCGTCGGGATCGTTACCTTGCCGATGAACGGTAAGGAATAGCCGAAGAGAAGCATCCCGAGCGCGCCGGCGATCACGGGGACCAGCGACAGCGGAATAATGTATCCCGTGTACAGTCCACCGATTGTTGCCGGCTCGGCGTCGATCACCTGCCATTCCTGCTTCGGCTTCGTGATGATGTTTTTCGCCCTGTCAATGAGGCCCATGTGAGTATCCCTCGCCGGAACCGTAGTGGGAGAGGGCGGACTCGGCGTGTCTATCGCCGAACGTGCATCCGCCGAACTGGACTGCCGCGGGAACGGCTGATAATTCGGCATCCGCGAATCCGGCGCAAGAACCCCCTCAACCGCGAAGTGCAGAATTTGCGGAACCGTAGCTATCGCAACATGTTGAAGAAGGTCCGCCGAGCTCGCTTGACGGGG
>DASVAC010000233.1:0-2826 GCA_036376535.1 Gemmatimonadaceae bacterium
TGCGCATCGCGCGCCTCAAGGCGATGGGCTACCAGGCGGAGCCGGCGGCGATCCCGGGCTCGCGTTAGGCAGGTTGCGTTTGGGCGGGTGACTCGTGATCGGGGCATCCCCTGCCCCGTCACGACATGGCTTCGGTTTCGAGTCTCATCCGGCTGGTTCGCCGGAGTCCCGGATTCTTCGCCCTTGCCGCGGGCACGCTCGGGTTGGCGCTCGCACTGGCGACGACGATGTTCGCGGTGCTCGATGCGGCGCAGCATCCCTTCGTCCCGTATCCTGAGCCCGAGCGCGGGTTCACGGTGATGCTGCACGGGGGACCAAGAAGCGCGATGCCGCCGAACCTCCGCGCAACAGAATACGACGCGCTGCGCTCCGCGCGCACGTTCTCGGTCGCCGCGGTGGGCGTGCAGTTCAATACCACAGCCGATGCCGGTGGCACTGCTCGAACCGTGTACGCCGCGAGCGCCACGCCTAACTTGTTTTCGGTACTCGGCGTCCGACCACGGCTCGGCCGCGACTTCGAGGGCCACTCCGACGTGGGCGAGGCCGGCGTCATCGTGAGCGATGGCATCTGGCACGCACTGCTGCACGAGCCGCGGTCGCTGCGCGACGCCACCATCGCGTTGAACGGAACCACATACCCTGTGATCGGCGTCATGCCACCGGGCGTGCGCTATCCGTACGGCGTCGACGTCTGGATGCCCGCATCCATGTCGGCTCCTGGAACATCCGCTCTTCCGTACCCGTGGTTCGTGGCGCGTCTGCGCGACGGCGCGACGCTCCAGCAGGCGCGGGGCGAGCTCGCGGCCCTGGCGCGGCAGCTCACGGCTTCCGTTGGGCAGAAGGACCTTCCCTATTGGTACACGACCTGGGACCTGCGCCGCGATGCCCTGCAGCTCGACTACCATCACATGCTGGCGGCGTCCGCACTCATCGTCCTGCTCATCGCCTGCGCGAACGCCGGCACGCTCGTGGCCGTCCGGGGGATCGCACGCCGGCGCGAGCTGTCGTTGCGCGCTGCGTTAGGCGCATCGCGGCGCGTGCTGGTGATCCATCAGCTCGCCGAGTGCGCCGCCATCGCGGCGGGTGGCGGCGTGGTCGGCCTGGTCGGCGGACGGTGGTGCACGGAGGTCGTCGGCGCTGCCATGCCCGCGTCCATCACCGACGGCGTGTTCCTTCCTCCGCACATGACATGGCAGGTGTATGCGTTCGTGCTGATCGCGACGTCAGCGGTGCTCGCGACGTTCGGCGTGCTCCCGGCGCTCCGCGCGTCACGGGTCGATCCGGCCGAACCGCTCAAGGGTGACGCGTCGCTTGTGACCGTGGGTCGGCGCGGCAGGCTGGGCGGCCTCGTGGCGGCCCAGATCGCGCTCGCGCTCGTGGTTCTGTTCGGGGCTGGTCTCATGTGGCGCACGGCATCGATGATCGGCCATTACGATTTCGGTTACGATGCGCGCGGCCTGCTCGACATGTCGGTCGGTCTCGCGCCGGAGGCGCTGCCTAACTCGATGACCATCGGTGACGTCTACCGTGCGCTGGTCGATCGGTCGTCGCGCGTGTCCGGCGTGCGCGCCGCCGCGCAGCTGTCCATCGCCGAACCTGCCCACGCACAACTCCTCGGCGAGGCCAGGGCCGAGGCCACGCGCAACATGATGGTGCGGTACTACATCGAGGCGAGCCCGAATCTGCTGCGGACGTTAGGCATTTCGATTGTTGCCGGCCGCGACTTCCAGGACGGTGACGCCGCCTCGACCGGCGTCGCGATCGTCGACGAACGAGCCGCAGCTGCCCTGTGGCCGAACGAGCGCGCCGTTGGACACCAGATCAAGCTCGGCAGTCTGGGTTCGGGTGCTCCGTGGATTCCAGTCGTCGGCGTGGCGCACAAGGTCTCTCTATTCTTCCAACCCGACCCGGACCTCGAGCCACAGCCTATCGTGTACGTCGTCCGCGCACACAACGCGAGCGCCTATCGGCAGATCGTGATCCGGACCGCCGCGAACAGCGGGTCTGTGGCCACGGCGGTGACTCGAGTCATCGAGAGCACGCCGGGTCTTCGCCATTTTCAGTCGCCGACGCCCTGGCTCGAGCAATACGACCGGATCACCTCGGCCGATCGGTTCATCGCACTCGTGTTCGCTCTCTATGGCATGACGGCGCTGATATTGTCGACCGTCGGCTTGTACACCGTTCTCGCGTACTCGGTGGGCCAGCGCCGTCACGAGTTCGGCGTGCGCCTGGCGCTGGGCGCACGGCCGTCCGACCTGCGTCGCATGGTCGTGCGCGAAGCGGTGATCATGGCGCTCTCGGGCATCGCATCGGGCGCGTTGATCGCGCTGTGGACCGGCCAGCTCCTCGACAGCGCGCTGTATGATGTTCCGCACATCGATGCCGTGTCGCTGGTCGTCGCCGAGGTGCTCCTGTTAGGCCTTACTCTCCTGGCGTGTCTTGCTCCGGCGCAACGCGCAGCGGGCGCGGAGCCCCTCGAGGTGCTCCGCGCGTCGTGATTGCCTGACCACGGCGTGATCGCGTCGGCGGTCAGTGGCGCAGGCGGAACTCGAACGTCTGCGCCATGAGGACCCGCACGGCGTGGCCGTCCACGAGCGCCGGCGAGAATCGGGCGGCCTCGAGCGCCCGCCTAACGGACTGCTGGAAGAGCGCGTTGCCGCCGCCCAGGAAGGTGATGCTCGGCGCGGCAACGCGGCCCGTCGAGTCGACCACGAACTGCGCCGAAATACTGCCTTCGATGCCGGCCTCTCGCAGCATCGACGGGTAGGTGGGCGCGGGATTTCGCGCGTCGGGTACCGCCATCACGTCGACCGTGCGAAACAC
>DASVAC010000234.1:0-36983 GCA_036376535.1 Gemmatimonadaceae bacterium
AGGGGTGGAAGGACATCAGTTGTCCCTGGGTGGAGAGTCTCGAATCGCCGAGGCTCGCGCGCATGGCACTCACGTCGTGCAGACCATTGATGTTGTTCCACCCCTCAGGCGGGCGTCGCCGCCGCTTCCCTCAGCGCAGCGCTTCCCCAAGCGAGCGCCAGCGAGCGCTTCCCCATTCCCTGACTGCTATCCGAACCTCAGACGCGGTCCACTAGGCATGGCGCGAATCAGACCGCACATTGGTGCGAGGTGGGACATCTGGCGAAGCTGAGTCCGTCACGTGAACACGCGGAGGTTTGGCATGCCAGCAGCGCACAACACGTTTCGCGAAGGACTGGTGGCCGGCGTCATCGCCGCCACGGGCGTGGCGGTCTGGTTTCTTGTCGTCGACGTGGTGAGCGGCCACGGGGTGTTCTACACGCCCGAGTTGTTAGGCGCGGCATTGTTCAGCGTGTTCGGCAACACAGCGGGCGACAGTCCGGTGCTGCACGTCGCCGTGTACACGGTGTTCCACTATGCTGCGTTCGTCGCCTCGGGATTGATCGCATCGCGCGTCGTGCACCGCGCCGAGGAGGAACCGTCGGTGTTGGTGACGTTCACGCTCTTGTTCATCATCTTCGAGCTCGGCTTCTACGGCGTGGCGGCGACGATGGCCGAGACACGGATGCACGCGCTCGCGTGGTATCAGATCGCGGCCGGGAATGTGCTGGCGGCGCTGCTCATGGGCGTGTATCTGTATCGGACGCATCCCGCCTTACGGCAGGAGTTTGCTCACGCGATGGAAGGCGAGTGAGGGGGCCGGCATCTACGCTCATGAGGAAACGGACAAAGCACGGACAGAACGGACAAAGCACGGATACAACAAGACACATGGAGTCGTCAGTTAGGCGTGTCTGGCCGCGTGCTGCAGTCGATGTCTAACGGACGCCATTGTCGTCTTTTTGTCCGTGCTTTGCCCGTTCTGACCGTGCTTGCTCGTTACGTCATGAGCGTCGATGCGAGACTCGAGTCGACCTGCGATGGGGCAGATCCCTCGCGCGGTCTCGTCCTGCGCAGAAAAAGAGCCCGGTCCGCAATCAAATGCTGGCGCACTAATTTGCGTTCGGTGTTTGTGTTCACGCCATGACGGCGGTCGGACTCATCGACGAGGAACTCACCGGGTCTGCGATAAGCGCGTTCTTCGCTGTGTACGACGCGCTCGGTCACGGCTTCCTCGAGCATATCTACAAGGCGGCACTCGAGCGCGAACTTCGAGCGCATTACGCCGCGTGGCACGCGAAGTGGGTGTGACCGTCCTCTATAAAGGAGAGGAGTTGGCGCACCAACGGCTCGACATGCTTGTCGACGAGCGTCTGGTGATCGAGGTGAAGTCCAGGCAGGAGCCGCTGGACATCGGGAGTGCGCAACTGTTCAACTATTTGCGAGCGACTAATCTTGAAATTGGGCTGCTATTCAACTTTGGCCCGAAGCCGTCCTTCAAGCGCGTGCTCTGTCTCAATGCGTGGAGCCGCAAGGTGCCTGCCGATGCTGGGCAATTGGACGCGGGACCCGGGTAGACGAGCATCTACGCTCACGAGGAAACGGACAAAGCACGGACAGAACGACCAAGCACAGATCAAAAACATCAGTTAGGCAATCAATTTCCCAAATTGATGTCTGTCTGACGCCTCTACGCGCTCTTGTCCGGGCGTTGTCCGTCTTGACCGAGCTTTGTCCGTTTCCTCATGAGCGTAGATGCTCGGCACCAACGCTACGAGGCGGTCACGCCCGAACGGCGTCGTGCTCTTGGCGCTCGAACTCGCGCACCCAGCGGAAAAACGCGACGGAAAGCACGCCGATGAACACGAAGCCGCCCGGGATCCACATGATGAGACCGCCCAGGCGCTGGTCTTCCAGGGGCGACAGCGCCCACACGCGCGGCGCAGCGGCATACGACGGGAAGAGCGTGGTGCTCGAGTAGGTGATGACCATCGCGACCGCGGTCATCGGCAGCGACATGAGGAACAGGTACAGCATCTGCTTCGGATACGAGAGCCGCGGCAGCTCGGGCATGGTGCTCATCACGGGCCACCACATGATGGTGGACGCGACGAGGAAGCAGAGGTGCATCACGATGTGCACCGGGTGGTGCGCCAGGGCGTAGTTGTAGAGCGGCGGCAGATGCCACACGACGATCGTGACGTTGAAGATCGCGAACGCGGCGGGTCCGGTCGTGATGCGGCGGGCGACGGCGGCCACCACGTGGTTCCTGAGCGCCGGCCGCAGCATCCATCCCGGCGTGCCGGCGATGAGCAATGGTGTGACGACCATCGTCAGCACCAGGTGCTGGACCATGTGCGCGCTGAAGAGGTAGTCGTCGCTCAGGTCGTGGAGCGGTCCGTTGAGCGAGAAGAACATCGCGGCGAGACCGGCGATGAACGCGAGGACCTGAGCGGGCGTCGGCCGCCGCACGGGATCGGGCCTATGCGCCGGCGTCGCGCCGTCCGGTGGAGCGGGATCCACTTCGCCGGCGCGCGCCCGCCACGCGTAGAGCGCGCCTAACGCAGCAATGCCGATGACGGTGCTCGGGTGCACGCTGAACGACGACCAGGAGAATGTCGTCGTCGGGTGCAGCAGCGAGACCATCATCGGCGGTGTCCTAGGGGTGCATCAGGTCGCGTGCAGCGACAGGTGCCCGAAGAGGAAGAGGAGGGAAATGATGACGATGATCGCGATCGTCAGCGGTCCCAGGAACAGACCGCGGAAGATCTTCGCATCGTACTTGAGGTGCATATAGAACATCACGACGATCGTGAACTTGATGATGGAGAGCGTGATGAGCGCAGGGGCGAAGAGCCGGGTCTGCTTGATCGGCGTGTAGTAGATCCAGACTTCCGCCACCGTGAGCACGAACAAGATGAGTGCGACCCACCTGTACGTCTTCCACGTGGGGAAGTGAATCTCGGGGTGCGGCGGCGCGTGCGGCTCGTGAGCGTCCGACGCTGCGGCGTGCGAATGATCGGAAGTCATCGAAGCCTCGCTACTGGAGCAGGTACAAGAAGGTGAAGATCGCGACCCACACGACGTCGACGAAGTGCCAGTACAGCGCCATCACGTCGACGTTCACCGCGTCGCGCGGACCGAGGCCCCGCTTTTTGTCGATGAAGTACATCGTGACGAGCCATAGCACGCCGGCTGTCACGTGTGCGCCGTGAAATCCCGTCGTGATGAAGAACGTCGAGCCGAACAGATTGGTCGTGATCTTGAGTCCCTCGTGGACGAACGAGGTAAACTCGTATGCCTGGAACCCGAGAAAGGTCGCGCCCAACGCCGCGGTGCACAGCAACCAGATGCGCGACCACTTGTGGTCGTTGCGCTCCACCGCTGCATGCGCCAGCACCATGGCCAGCGAGGACATGAGCAGTACGAACGTGGACGTCGACGTGACCGGGATGTTGAGGATCGGATGGAAGTGCTGACCCGTGCTCGGATCCGTCCATGCTGTGTGCGGGAACGGCCCAACGATGGACCGTCCCTTGTAGATCAGGTACGTCGAGATGAGCGATGCGAAGAAGAAGCACTCCGAGCCGATGAACGCCCAGATCGCGATCTTCGTGTGCGGAAGACCGGTACTGGTGTAGTGGTGCTCGGCGTGGTGTTCTGCGACGGCGGTAGCCAAGGCGTTTCTCCGGAACGATAGCGGTCAGGTGCTCGCTACTGGGGCGAGCATCAGTGCTCGGGCTCGAGCGGCGTGAGCACCCACGCGTAGAGCGATATCACGAAAATGAGTCCGCCCAACAGAATGATCGGGATCTGGCGGTGCCAGATGAGCCCGACGAACGCCACCACCATTCCGAGCGTGGCGATGAGCGGCTTGATCGTCGGTGTCGGCATCGGGATGCCTAACTGATCGGCCGACGGATGCGTGGGCAGCGGCTGATCGGCGCCTGCCGTTGGCACCGGGGGGGCAACTGGCGCGGGACCGAGTTGCGACCACATCGGATACCGCGACGTCACCGTCGGGATCTTCGCGTAGTTGTAGTCGGGCGGCGGCGAGGGGATCGACCACTCGATGGTCGGCGCATCCCACGGATTGTTGCCGGCCAGCGCGCCGTGACCGCGGCTGCGAAGGAAGTTGTAGAGGAAGATCGCGGTCGCGAACGCGATGATGAACGCGCCGATCGTGGACAAGTGGTTGTCCAGGTCCCAGCCCTGGTTCGTATCGTACGACCAGATGCGGCGCGGCATGCCGTTCAATCCGGCGAAGTGCATCGGGAAGAATGCGAGGTTCATTCCGATGAACGTCAACCAGAAGTGCCACTTGCCGAGCCGCTCGTTCATGACGCGCCCGGTCATCTTCGGGAAGTAGTAATAGATGCCCGCGAACAGACCCATCATCGAACCACCGAACAACACGTAATGGAAGTGCGCGACGATGAAGTAGCTGTCGGTCTGCATGAGATCCGACGGCGGCGACGAGTGCATGACGCCCGAGATACCGCCGATGGTGAACAACCCCACCAGGCCGATCGCGAACAGCGTGGAGGTTCTGAAGCTGATGTTGCCGCCCCACATCGTGCCTAACCAATTGAAGATCTTCACGCCGGTGGGAATGGCGATGAGCATCGTGGTGATGCTGAAGATCGAGTCGGCCACGGGTCCCATGCCGACGGCGAACATATGGTGCGCCCATACGCCGAATCCGAGGAAGGCGATCAGGATGAGCGAGTACACCATCACCGGATAACCGAACAACGGCTTGCGCGAGAACGTCGGGAGCACCTCGGACACGAGGCCGAACGCCGGCAAGATCAGGATGTAGACCTCGGGATGTCCGAACAGCCAGAAGAGGTGTTGCCACAAGAGCGGATCGGCTCCCGCGGCGATCTCGTAGAACGTGGTCCCGAAGAAGCGATCGAACAGCAGGAACGTGACCGCGACCGTGATGATCGGGAACGCGAGCACGATCAGGAATTGCGTGACGAACGCCGCCCACGTGAACACCGGCATGCGCATGAAGTGCATGCCCGGCGCGCGCATGTTGATGATCGTGGTGATGAAGTTGAATCCGGCGGCGAGCGAGGATATTCCGAGGATCTGCAGACCGATCACCCAGAAGTCCATGTTGATGCCGGGATTGAACTGGCGCGTGTTGAGCGGAGCGTACGCGAACCATCCGCCATCGGGCGCCGCGTGCATGAACCACGACACGTTCATGAACACACTGCCCGCGAGGAACACCCAGTAGCTGAACGCGTTCAACCGTGGGAACGCGACGTCGCGCGCGCCGATCTGGAGTGGAATGAGGAGATTGAAGAACGCGGCCGACAACGGCATGATCGCCATGAAGATCATGGTCGTGCCGTGCATCGTGAACAGCTGGTTGTACGTATCGGCGGAGACCAGGCGTCCGTTAGGCCCGAAGAGCTGCGAGCGAATGAACAGCGCTTCGATGCCGCCGATCACGAACCACGCGATGGCCGTGTACATGTACAGCTGGCCGATCTTCTTGTGGTCCGTGGTCGCGAGCCAGCTCCAGATGCCGCTCTCGTATTTGTGCGCTTTGCCCGTGACAGACGGCGCCGCGACGGTGGTTGCCATTCCGGGTCTCCGTTACTTCAGGGACGAGAGATACGCGGCCAGGTCGGCGATCTGCTGATCGTCGAAGGCGCCCATCGCTTCGGGCAGGCCTTTGCCCATGGGCGGCATGATGCTGCCGGGCTTCATGAGCCGCGCGTCCTTGATCCACATGGTCAGGTGCTTCATGTCGTTCGGGTACAACCCGGCGCCGATGGTGGTCCGGCTGCCGACGTGCGTCAAGTTAGGCCCGATGATGCCGGGCGAGACGCCCTGAATCGTATGGCATCCGATACATGCGGCCGTCTTGAAGATCTGTGCGCCGCGCGCCGGATCAGCCTTGGCGATCGTGCTCTCGTCGAAGTGCTCGTCGGTGGGCAGCGGCGTTTCCGGCACCGTCCACTTGGGCAACTGATCGACCGGATACGTCGCGCTGCTCGTGTCGGCGCTGGCGAGCGATGCGGTTGTCGCCGGTGTTGCGGGCGTCGCGGGCGCAGCCTTTTTGCTCGTGTCAGGCTGTGCAGGCGCCGCGGCTGCAGCCGGGAACGCAGGGCCGCTCTGCTGATGCTTGACCCACGCCGCAAACTGCTCGGGGCTCACCGTAAACACGCGGAACCGCATGTTCGAGTGCGACGTGCCGCAGTACTCGGCGCAGAAGCCGTTCCATGCGCCGGCGGAGTCAGGTGTGAACCACAAGTAATTCGGCCGCTCTTTGTGCACCACGTCGCGCTTGCCCGCCAACTGCGGAATCCAGAACGAGTGGATCACGTCTTCGGTGCGCAGCGTGAAGCTCGCCGTCCGCCCCACGGGCAGATAGAGCTCGTTCGCGGTGGTGATCTTGTACTGCGGGTAGCGGAACTCCCACCACCACTGGTGTCCGATCACCTCGACCTGCAACGAGCCCGCAGCGGCGGCGGCTTGCGTCTCGAAGATCGCGCGGACGCTCGGCACCGCGATGACCGCGAGGATCACCGCTGGAATGAGGGTCCATGTGACCTCGAGTGTCGTATTGCCGTGCGTCTGCTGCGGCGTCGTTGCGTTGGGCCGACTGCGGAACCTGATGATGGCCCAGATGAGCGCGCCCTCGACGAGCACGAAGACGAGTCCGCCCAGAATGAGCAGAAGGTACGTGAGCCGATCTTCGGTGCGTCCGATTTCCGAGTGAGCGCCGAAGATGGTATCTGGGAATCCGGCGCACGCGGCAAGGCCGAGGACGAGCACCGGAGTCAGCGCGGCGTAAACGGTGCGGCGCGCGCGGTGAAAACCAGTCATCCCGAATCCTGATAGACGTTCGATGAGCGGACGCGTGGAAGGGGCGCGCCCGAGGCTGTGCGTTTGGCGCGGAAGGTATCGGCTCACACAGGGTAAATCAAGGCGAACGCCAGGGCGTGCCGCACATCGCGCGCCGCGAGTGCAGCATGTCGGAGAATTCCCTACGTGCGTGCAGCGCGTCTCATTTGACTTCAGCGAGCCGCAGGTTCGGTCGTTCTTCACGTCCCGCCTTGTGCTGTGGCTGACCATTCACGCGCACGATGTCCGCCGTGAAGTCGTATTGACCATTGAAGAGCGACGAACCGACGCCGTACGAGTCGACGGGCACGCCGGCCTCCTCGAACGCGCGAATCTTTTCGACGGTAAATCCACCGGACACGACGATGCGAACGCGCTCGAATCCCTCGCGGTCGAGCGCGCGCCGCACGTTCCACACGAGCTGCGGATTTACGCCGGTGGGCGAAAAACTTCCCATCTCTGGCAAAATCGATTGGTCTACCATGTTTTCCGACGTGTCGAGCCGCACGCCCCAGAGCCTACGCCCAAGCGCGCGCGCGACGTCGAGCGACGTGCCGACGCAATCATTGTCGTAGTCGACGAGTGTGATGATTTGCACCTCGGGATCCATGACGCTCGCGAATTTCTCCGTCGCGAGCACGGTGTCGCCGTCGTACGCCGCGATGAGGGCGTGCGGCACGGTGCCGATTCCACTCGAGCCCCACCAACTCGCTTGCGCATCGGTCGACACACCGATCGCACCAGCAACGTGCGCGGCGTAGCCATCGCCTGTCTGCACGAGCCAGTGGTCGTGCCGAGCCGGGAAGAACAATACCGATTTCGGTTTCGCCGCATCGACGACGCGTCGCGTGTTCGTTCCGACGCGTGTGCGGCGCGCGAGCGCGCCGAGATACAGCGTCTCGAGATGCGCAAATCCATCGTACGGTCCCTCGATGGTCATCACCGTTTCCCACGGTGATATGGCGTCGCCATCGTAGAGCGCACGCACGTCGAGCGCGGACCAATCGTCCGCGCACAACTTGAGGATGGCGATGGCTTCATCCATGCCGCCCAGGTAGGCGTGCGCCTTACCGAACACCTGCATGGTGACGCGCGGGGCGTGGTGGTCCGCTTTGAGGATGTCGCGCGCGCGGACGAAGTATTTGTCCGAGTAATACCCGTCGCGCATGCGCTCCACCGGCAGATGGAACACCGCGGGGTCGAGTCGCTGGCGCGTCACGTCGTCCGGCGGATCGTTGCCTAACGGACGCGCTCGGCGCCGGCCATGCGCGCGGGATCGAGGATCTCGTCGAGCTGGTCCTGCGTGAGCAGCTTGGACTCGAGCACCACGTCTTTCACGCTGCGACCGCTCTCGAGGGCGGCGCGCGCGACCTGCGTGGCGGCCTCGTAGCCGATGGCCGGCAGGAGCGCGGTCACGACGCCGATCGAGTGGTCGACGAACCACCGGAGCCGCTGCTCGTTAGGCGTGATGCCGGTCACGCAGCGCTCGCGCAGCACCTGGCACGCGTTCCGCATTTCGGCCAGCGCGCTCAACAGGCGGTACGCGATCACCGGCTCGAACACGTTGAGCTGGAGTTGTCCGGCCTCGGCGGCGACGGTCACGGTGACGTCGCCGCCGATCACGTCGAAGCACACCTGGTTCACGACTTCGGGGATGACCGGATTCACTTTGCCCGGCATGATCGACGAGCCCGGTTGCATGGGAGGCAAATTGATCTCGCCCAACCCGGCGCGCGGTCCCGAGCTGAGCAGCCGCAGATCGTTGCAGATCTTGGAGAGCTTGACCGCGCAGCGCTTGAGCACGCCGGAGAGCTGCACGAACACACCGGTGTCGGCGGTGGCTTCGACGAGATCGGGCGCGGTGATGAGCGGCAGCCCGGTGATCGACGCCAGATGCGCACGCACGCGCTCGGCGTACCCCGCGGGCGCGGTGATGCCGGTGCCGATCGCCGTCGCTCCCATGTTGATCTCGCGCAGGAGACCCTGCGTCTCCGCCAACCGGTCGACGTCCTCGAGAATCGTGTGGCCGAATGCCGCGAACTCCTGGCCCAACGTCATGGGAACCGCGTCCTGCAGCTGCGTGCGCCCCATCTTGAGGAGACCGGCGAACTCGGCGCCCTTCTCGAGGAACGCGCTCGCGAGCGCGCGCATCGCGTCGCGCAGCTCCTCGATGCTCGCGTGCAGCGCGAGCTTGATGGCCGTGGGATAGACGTCGTTGGTCGACTGCGAGAGGTTGACGTGCGTATTGGGGTGTACCGTCTCGTAGTCGCCGCGGCGGCGGCCGAGCAGCTCGAGCGCGCGGTTGGCGATGACTTCGTTCGCGTTCATGTTGGTCGACGTGCCGGCGCCGCCTTGAATCATGTCGACCAGGAAGTGCTCGTGGTGGCGGCCCGCGCGGATCTCGCGCGCCGCGGCGACGATCGCATCGCGGAGCGGCGCGGCCAGCAGTCCGAGATCGGCGTTGGCGAGCGCCGCCGCTTCCTTCACGGCGCCGAGCGCGGCGATGAGGAGCGGAAACTCGCGGATCGGGACGCCGGTGATGGGGAAATTCTCGAGTGCGCGCAGCGTTTGGACGCCGTACATGGCGTCGTCGGGCACGTCGCGCTCGCCTAACAAATCGTGCTCGCGTCGGCGGCGCCCGTCGGTAAAGCCCAACATGCGTCCGTGGCCGGCGAGGGTCGCGTCGGCCGAGCGCAGGCGCTGCGAGATGGATCGCGCGGCGCGGGCGACGAGCCGCGCGTACAGCGCGGGTCGCTCCTGCAGAATGGCGCGCACGTCGAGCGTGTTCCAGAACACCATGGTGCAGGCCTCGAGGGTGCGCGCGCTGGTGCCGTGCGGCGCGTCCTCCTCGAGCAGCACGCCCTCGCCGAGGGCTTCGCCCGCGCCTAACGTTGCGAGCCGCACGGGGCGTCCGTCGGCGCCTTTCTCGATGGCGACGCTGCCGCTCTCGATCAGCGCGAACACGCGGCGCGGGTCGCCCTCGTGGAAGATGAAGCGGTCGGCGTCGAACGATGCGGCGCCGGCGGCCTCGGCGAGGGGCTCGAGGTCTTCGGCGGAAAAGCCGTGGAAGAACGCGAAGTCGCGAAGGTCGATCATGCGATCCCGAGGACGTGGACCATGATGACGGTCAATGCTTGTTCAGCAGGGTGGAGTCCGACAATCGGATGCGTTGGGTTGGTGCATCCGTACGAGCCTTCCCGTAGTTGACGCCGTACAGGCTGGCCTCGGCTTGCGCTATATGGTACTTGAGTTTCCCGTTGCTGTCGTCTTTGACGGGTGAACCGATCGCGAACGCGATATGTCCGGGGAACACCCAAATGTCAGCCGGGAGCGTGGGCTCATCGGGCCCGAGAACGGTCCCGATGGCGTCGCCGGCTGGATTCCTCAGGAGTGGAATGGACGTGCCGCGCGTGATCTTGACCCCGCACACGCGTTCCACGACCCAGTTGACGAAGCCGTAGCAATCGAAGTGCTTGGTGTCGTCGCATCCTTCACCAAATACGATTTTGCCGGCGTAGCTGACCGGCCCCGTACCGGTGTACTGCATCGGTTCTCCCGCTCCCGATCCGAGAACCTTTCTGGGCGTGAGCTCGGTGCCCCAATTGGTTTGCGGCGCGATTTTACCCGATGCGTCGACATACTTGGCGAGAAACGCGATAAATCGCTGGTCGCTCCCGGGGTTGGGGACGGTCGGGTCGCGTCCGTTGTTCACCGCAAGGCAGCGCCCGCTGCAGACGAACGGTTGGCCCTCCACTGACTTCCGCGCCGCGCAGAAGGCGATTTCCTGGTTGATGTCGTTCGTCAGGATTGGCGGCGCGAACAGGTGAATGTTCTGCGAGTTCGGAATTTCGCCGTTGCCGCCCCACAGATAGTGCGCGCCTTCGTCGGCCAGTTGCTTGGCGACGCTCAGAATCTGCTGTCGCACCGTCATCGTCTGGCCCGCATTTGTCCTAACCGGATTGCCCATACGCCGATTCCGCCGATTCGGGGCACGTGGGTGTGGCCGCCTGCTCGATCCCAGAGCATGTTGCGCGGCCGATAGGAAAAGCGGAAGTCCGTCCGGTCGCTCCGTTCACGAGCTCGGCGCGAGATGGCGCGGGGCGTCGGGTTGCCTCCGATGGTGCGGCCCTTCACATTCGCCGGGGCAGCACTCCACCTCCGTCTGGAGACGACATGACGATATCACGGCGTGAGTTCATCGGGACCGGCGCGACCGCGGCGGTCGGACTGGCGCTGGCCCAACCGCTCGCCGCACAATCCGGAGCGGCCGCCGGCGCCGTGGGTCGCGGCCTAACGGCGGCCGATGCCCGGCCCGCCGTCGTCTCGAGCGCGAACGGCATTCGCGGCGTGGCCAAGGCGCGCGAGATGATGCTCCAGAGCGCGGATCCGTTGGACGCGGTCATCGCCGGCGTCAACATCACCGAGCTCGATCCGAAGGACCACTCGGTCGGGTTGGGCGGCCTGCCTAACGAAGACGGTGTGGTGCAGCTCGACGCGTCGTGCATGCACGGCCCCACGCGGCGCGCGGGCGCGGTGGGCGCGATCGAGGACATCGCCACGCCGTCGCTTGTCGCCAAAGCCGTGATGGACTACACCGACCACATCTTTCTCGTCGGCGCGGGCGCGAAGAAATTCGCGCTCGAGATGGGATTCAAGGAGCAGAACCTGCTCACCGACGAGGCCCGGCAGATCTGGCTCAAGTGGAAAGCGAACCACGACCCCAACGACGCGTGGCTCGACCACGACGACGACGTCAAGATTGCATTCACCCACGGCACCATCAACATGAACGCGGTCACCGCCGCGGGCGATATCGGCAGTGTGACGACGACGAGCGGCATGTCGTACAAGATCCCGGGACGTGTGGGCGACAGCGCCATCGTGGGCGCCGGCCAGTACTGCGACAATGACGTCGGCGCCGCGGGGAGCACGGGCCGCGGCGAAGCCAACATCAAGATCGCCGGTGCGTTCTTCGTGGTCGAGCAGATGCGGGGCGGCGCCTCGCCGGAAGAGGCGTGCCTGCGCGCGTTGCAACGCGCGATCCAGATGACGGAGGCGCGGCTGCTCGACGAGCGCAAGCGGCCGCGGTATGACCTCACGTATTACGCGATCGCGAAGGACGGCCGCTATGGAAGCGCGAACATCTATGACGGACTGCAGTTCGCGGTGGCGGACGCGCGCGGCGCGCGCCTGGAGTCGTGCGCGTACCTGTTCAAGGAGGCCGAGCGTCCGCGCGGCCCGGTGCCGATGCACACGCTCAGCCACTGAGGGTCGATGCCTAACGTTGTTCTCGCGACGCCGGTGCGCCGGCGGCGCGTCGCGCTCGTGCTGGCGGCGCTCGCCGCGGGCTGCGCCACCGCCCACCCGGCACCCGGCGCGGGACGCGCGGCGGGCCCGCGCCTCGAGATCGCGTATGCGATCGCGATGCCGGATACCATCGGCCACCTGTACGAGGTCCGCATCGACATCGGTGGTGCGTTAGGCGACACCCTCCGCCTCCAGATGCCTGTGTGGTCGCCCGGCCGCTACGCGCGGATGGACTTCGCCCGCAACGTGCGCGACGAATCGGTGCAGGATGCGAACGGCCACGCCGTGCGCTTCGACCGCCAAAACGGCTCGCTGTGGCGCATCTATCCCGCGGGCGCCGGCCACGTCATTGTGCGCTACCGCGTGTTCGCCGACAACTTGTCGGGCACCTTCAGCGTCCTCGACACGGCGCACGCGAACTGGAACGGCGCATCGCTCTTCATGTACGTGGTGGGGCACAAGCCGGACTCGGTGTCGCTCGCCATCACGCCGCCTAACGGATGGCACATCATCAACGGCGCGAGCACGTCGCCCGACCAACGCCAGTTTCGCTTCGCCAACTACGACGAGATGATCGACACGCCGACCGAAGTGGCCAAACATTTCGACGTCGACAGCTTCACGGTGGACAACCGCCTCTATCGTGTGGTGGTGCACCACAACGGATCGCAGAACGGCTATCACCAGGGATTCGTGCACGCCGTCGAGCAAATCGTACGGTACGAGAACACGGTGATCGCGCCGCCGCCGCTCACGATGTACACGTTCCTGTTCAACGTGGGCTACGACGGCAGCGACGGGATGGAGCACCTCTACTCGACTCAGATCCAAACGCGTGCGCCGTGGACCGACTCGGCGTCGGTGATGGCGACGGTCGGGGATGCCGCGCACGAGTACTTCCACACGTGGAACGTCAAGCGCATCCGTCCGGCGCTGCTCGGTCCGTTCGACTACTCCGCCGAGCGCTATCAGCCGAGTTTGTGGGTGGCGGAAGGATGGACGCAGTACTATGGCGAGATCGGATTGCTGCGCGCGGGAATCGTGAGCAAAGACGATTACTACGAGACGCTCGCGCACGTGATCGAGGCGAACCTGGAGTCACCTGGACGCAAAGTCGTGTCGGCGCGGATGGCGTCGTTCCTCGCGCCGTTCTGGGATGGCGCCGCGACGCCGATGCGCGTGGACCGTTCGAGCTTCTTCTCGTACTACACGAAGGGCGAAGGCCTCGCGCTGGTGCTCGATCTCGACATTCGGGCGCGGACACACAACGCCAAATCGCTGGACGACGCGCTGCGGGCGCTGAAGCGCATGACGTGGGACGCGCCTAACGCGAGCTACTACCTGCAAGGGCGCGGCTACACCGAGGAGGACGTCGTGCGTGCCGCGAGCGAAGCGGCCGGCACGGACCTGACGTCGTGGTTCGATCGGTACGTGGGCGGCGTGGACGACCCACCTTTCGCCGCCGCGCTCGCGGGGGCCGGGTTGCGGCTGGAGTCAGCGCCGGCGCCGCGCGGCACGGAGTACACGGTGGTCGAAGATCCGAACGCGACGCCCGATCAGCTTCGCGTTAGGCACGGCTGGCTGACCGGCACCGTCGGTCCCTGAGCTCGTCCGCCAGTGGGCGGCATCTACGCTCATGTTGGACGCGGACACTGCACAGACAGGACGGACACTGCACGGATCGCTCGGCTGCGGCGGCCGGTTAGGCGCGGGCAGCCGGGCGTTTCTGAAGAAGACTTGAAGGCGGATTCAATCGGTGCGTGCAACGGTTTGCAACGGTTGCCATCGACTGACCTGACGACGAGGCTCCATCTCGCGCGGGCAACTTCCCGTGGTCCGCCCTTCGTTGTCCGTTTCGTGCTTTCCTACCCGTCGTCCGTCGTTCGGGGTGCGTCATCCGGCGACGGCCGTGGCCGGCTTCTCAGTCGCCTCATGGTGTGCGAGGCACTGGTCACGAACAACGACGCACGGACGACGGGTAGGAAAACACGAAACGAACGACGAATGACGGACCACGGGGAGGCCGCACCCGTTGCACTAACCGGTTGAACCGGCCAAGGATAACTACAAGGTGCAAGAGATGGGGAGGATTGCTCCTACGCCGTGTCGCTGCTGTGTCCGTGTCCAACATGAGCGTAGATGCCGGCCAGGCGCGCGTCAGGTACCCGGCCCGCCGGGCTTGAACGTCTGACCGGCGATCTTCTTGGGGATGGTCATGTACACGCACATGTTGCCGTCCACGAGCTCGGCGATCTTGAGATCCGCGGCCACACTCGCCAGCGCGTACGCCTTGTCGCGTGGCAAGCCTAACTGTTCGCCCAACAAGTCGACCATCTGCTGGACCGCGACACGCGTCGCTTGCGTGAGATCCTTGTCCATCCCCATCGTCATGAGATCGGTTGCCGTCTCGGCGCGCGGCCACGCGAAGTGCAGATCCTTGCGCACGATCACCTGCAGCCGGCCGGTGAGCGACGTCTCGATCGCGGTTTGATCGACCTCGCCATCGCCCTGGCCCGCATGCCCGTCGCCGATCTCGAGCAGCGCGCCCGCGACGTGCACCGGGATATAGAGCGTGGTGCCCACCGTGAGCGACCGGTTGTCCATGTTCCCGGCGTGCGTGCCGGGCGGGTTGCTCGAGAGGCGCCCCGAGTCGGGCGGCGGCGCATCGCCAATGCTGCCGAAGAACGGGTGCATCGGAATCTGAATCGTCGAATCGATCGTCGCGATCATGCGCGCTGTATCGAGCGGGATGATCTGCGAGTGGCGCGGCTGCCCGCAGTTCTCGGGCAGAAAACCGCTGCACCCATTGTACGCGTACGCGATCGGGAACGAGATGCCGAGGATGCGCACCTCGAGTACGTCGCCGGGCTCGGCGCCCTCGATGTAAATGGGTCCGGTCAGGATGTGTCCGCCGGGGCCCTTGTCGGTCACCTTCGTCGTGATGTCGCGCAAGGACTGCTGCACTTCGTTAGGCGGAAGGCCCGCGCGCTCCAACCCCTGCGGCGAGTTGGTGATCAGGGTCTCCACTTCGACGGTGTCGCCCGACTGCACCCGCAGCACCGGCTTCGCCGCGGCGCTGTAATAGCCCCATGCGACGGTTTCGGGCGTCGCTGCAAGGTGATGAAAGTGCGGACGCGACTGCGCCGCGAGGGCGGGCGCAAGTCCGATCACGAGTAGACCAACGACGGAAGTGGCGCGCATGTAGGCTCGCGGGTGGAAGAACCGCGAGGAAGTTACGCATCGCCGCGCGCGGCCAACAGCCGCGGCGGGTTATGCCGGGAACGGCGCGACGCCGAGGGCGGGCTGTGCGACCACGCCGCTGCTGCGGCGGCGAACCGGCTCGGGCGGCAGCGTGATCTCGTCGAGACGGAACGCCGAAATCTGCGCCAGGAGCTTGCGTGAGGCCTCGGCCAACGCAGCCGACGCGGCGGCGATTTCCTGGGCGCCAGCGCTCTGTTGTTCGGTGGATGCGGCGACCTGTTCCATCGCCGCGGCGAACGATTCCGTGCCGCGCGCGAGGTGCTCGAGTCGAATGGTGGACTCAGCGACCAGCTCGCGCGAGTGGTTGGCGGCTTGCTCGATGGAGTGGGTCCAACCTTCTGCTTCCGCGACCGCGCGCTCGACTTCGGCGAACGATGCGAGCGCCTGTTCGGTGGCCTGCCGCACGGTCGCCACGGTCGCCGCTGTTTTTCGGCTCGACTCGCGCGAGGCTTCGACTTTGTCGAGCAGCGACATCACCATCTCTTCGGTGCGCTCGGCCGCGGTATTGGAGTTCGCCGAGAGCTTGCGAATCTCGCTGGCGACGACGGCGAAGCCTTCGCCCTGTTCGCCCGCGCGTGCCGCTTCCATGGATGCGTTGAGCGCGAGCAGCTTCGACTGCCGCGCCATGCGCCGGACGAGGGTGACGAACGAGCGGATTTGCTCGAACGCGTCCACGAGGTCGGCGGCGGCAGCCGCGGACGATTCGGCGTCGGCGGCGAGGGTGCCTAACGCAGTCTCGCTCGCGTCCAGCCCTAAGCGGTTGGCGCGCGCGAGAGCACGGAGCGCGTCGTTGCGCTCCACGCCCTCGTGCGCGCCGGCCGAGAGCTGGTCGGCGATACTGGACAACATCGTCGCATCGGTCGCCGTGCGCGCGATCGACTGCGCCATCTCTGCCGCCTGAGCGCTCAGCTCGCTCGACGTGTGTGCCATCTCGCCGGCGGCCGTCGACATCTGCTCGGTGCCGGCGGTAATCTCCGCGGACTGCGCGGCGCTCTGTTGGGCGGACTCGCGCAGAATACGCACGAGGCGTCTGAGCTCCGCGATCATCCCGCCTGTCGCCCTGCCCAACCGACCAAGCTCGTCGTCCTCGCCGATCGGCGCGATGTCGACCGCGAGATCGCCGGAGGTCACGCGCTCGGCCGCTTCGGCCAGGAGGCCAGCGGGCTCCGTCACGCGGCGCGACACATAGCGGCTGAGGTAGATGAGCGCGAGCTCGACGATGCCCAGCATCATCGCGGCACCGATCAGGATGGACGTCTCGGCGTCGCGGATGCGGTCGAGCGGCTGCCCGACGAGCGTCTCCCTGATCCAGTGGTCGGTCACGAGCGCGAATGCCGCGACGACCAGCAGCGCGAACGTGCCGCCACCGGCGACGATGCGACGCTGCACCGAGCGCACGCTGCGTCCGAGTGCGATCGTGTCGGCGTCGAGTGTCGCGCGCTTGTGTGCGATGTCCATGGGGCTAGATTTTCACTATGACTTCGTCCACGCCCAACTCCACGGCGGCGAGCCACGCGAGTTACGATCCGAGCGCCGTCGAGCACAAGTGGCAGGAGCGGTGGCGCGCCGACCGGACCAACTCGCCGGATCTGGACCACGCGGAGCGTCCGTTCTACCAGCTGATGATGTTCCCGTACCCGTCTGCCGAAGGCCTGCACATCGGCAACGTGTTCGCGTTCACGGGCAACGACATCTATGGACGATTCCAGCGTCTCCAGGGACACACCGTGTTCGAGCCGATCGGCTTCGACGCGTTCGGCATCCACTCGGAGAACTACGCGCTGAAGGTCGGCATCCATCCCATGGAGCTGATCCCGCGCAACATCGAGAACTTCAGGCGCCAGCTGCGCCGTGTTGGGCTCATGGTCGATTGGTCGCACGAGCTGTCGACCACCGATCCGGCCTACTACAAGTGGACGCAGTGGATCTTCCTGCAGCTCCTCGACCGAGGTCTCGCCTACCGCGGTAAGGCGGCGGTGAACTGGTGTCCGTCGTGCAAGACGGTGCTGGCGAACGAGCAGGTGGTGAACGGCGCGTGCGAGCGGTGCGGTACGACCGTGGAACAGCGCTTCCTCGAGCAGTGGTTCTTCCGGATCACCGAGTACGCGCCGCGGCTGCTGGCCAATCTCGACTGGATCGACTGGTCGGACACCACGAAGACCGCCCAACGGAACTGGATTGGCCGGTCCGAGGGCGCGGACATCGAGTTCGCGGTCGCGGGATCGGATGCATCGATTCGCGTCTTCACGACGCGGCCGGACACCATCTTTGGCGCGACGTACGTCGTGCTGGCGCCCGAGCATCCGTTAGTCGACGCCGTCACGTCGGTGTCGCAGCGCGACGCGGTGCGCGCGTACGTCGAGCGCGCGACGAAGCGCGATCTCGTGGCACGCAAGGTGGGTGACCGCGAAAAGACCGGTGTGTTCACGGGCGGCTCCGCGGTGAACCCGGCAACCGGGCAGCGCGTGCCGATCTGGGTGGCGGACTACGTGCTCATGGAGTACGGCACGGGCGCGATCATGGCGGTGCCAGGCCACGACGAGCGCGACTTCGCGTTCGCGCGGGCGTTTGGTCTCCCGATCGTGCGCGTGGTGGCGGGCCCCGGCGACGACGCGTCCACGCCGCTGGCCGAGGCGTACACCGACAACGAAGGCGGCCGGGTGGTGAACTCGCCGCCGTTCGACGGGTTGACCACGGGTGAGGCCAAGGCGCGCGTCGTCGCTTGGTTAGGCGAGCGCGGCCACGCGAAGGCCACGGTGACGTATCGCCTGCACGACTGGACCATCTCGCGGCAGCGGTATTGGGGTCCGCCGATCCCGATCATCTACTGCGACTCGTGCGGCATGCAGGCCGTGCCCGAGAAGGACCTGCCGGTGCTGCTGCCGCCGATCGCGGACTTTCGCCCCGACGACAGCGGCATCTCTCCGTTAGCACGGCACGAAGAGTGGTATCGCGTGCCGTGCCCCGAGTGCGGCAAGATGGCACGCCGCGAGACCGACGTGTCGGACACGTTCCTCGACAGCGCGTGGTATTTCCTGCGCTATCCGAGCACGGAGTTCGCCGACCGTCCGTTGGACGCCGAGCGCACGACGCGATGGCTGCCGGTGAACATCTACATCGGCGGCAACGAGCACGCGGTGCTGCACCTGCTGTACGCGCGGTTCGTCACGATGGTGCTGCACGACATGGGGTACCTGGACTTCGAGGAACCGTTCAAGCGGTTCCGCGCGCACGGACTCATCATCCGCGACGGCGCGAAGATGTCCAAGACCAAGGGCAACGTGGTGAACCCGGACGAGTACATCGAGCGCTGGGGCGCGGACACGATCCGGTTGTACCTCATGTACACGGGGCCGTTCGAGGAAGGCGGCGACTTCCGCGACTCGGGCATCTCGGGCATGAAGCGTTTCCTCGACCGGCTGTGGGCATCGGCGCACGAGATGCGCGCCGACGGTTCCCCGGATGAGGCGGTGATGCGCAAACTGCACCGCACGATCCGGAAAGTTGGGGACGACATCGGCCGGTTAGGCTACAACACCGCGATCGCGGCGATGATGGAGTACATGAACACGCTGCGCGCGGGCGAGCGCGTGCCGCACCGCGCGGAGGTCGAGCCGCTGGTGCTGCTCGTCGCGCCGTTCGCGCCGCACATCGCCGAGGAGCTGTGGGAGCGGTTAGGCCACGCGGGAACGGTCTTCTCCTCGCGGTGGCCCGCGTTCGATCCGGCGCTGGCCACGGAGGACGAAGTCGAGCTCGCCGTGCAGGTGAACGGCAAGCTGCGCGGGACGGTGCGCGTGGCGCGCGACATCGCGCAGGATCAGGCGCTGGCCGCGGCGCTGGCGGTTCCGTCGATCGCGAAGTTCGTGACGGGAACGCCGCGCAAAGTGATCTTCGTCCCCGGGCGGCTGCTCAACCTGGTCGTCTGACGCCGCTCGCGCGCGCCGCCGAACGGAAGGCGGCGCGGGTCACTTCGTCGAATCGAGCATCGACCGGCGGGTGCCGAGCTCCGTGGTGAGGCGCCGGATCCCGTTGCGCGCCTCGCTCACCATCGGCACCAGGATCGAGTCCGGCGACCGCCACACCTTCGTCACCCAGGTATAGGCATCGAGCGCTTCCGCGCGTTTGCCTAACCCTTCCAGCAGGTGAGCACGGAGCAGCTCGGTCGGCACGGTGAGCGGCGAGCCGAAGGCAATGCTGCGCGACGGCAACAGACCCAATGCCTCGGCGCGCCGGCCGCTGTCCGCGAGCAGCTCCGCCTGCGCGACGTGTGCCGGCGTGCAGTCGACCTCCGCGCAGAGCGAGTCCGGAATCGCCGCCAACAACCGCAGGGCGGCGAGCGAGTCGCGCCGCGCCAGCGCGAGATAGGCGGGCACTTCGCGCTCGCCTAACGAAAGCAGGGCGCTGTCGAACGCCGTGAGGCGGGCGTGTGCGATCGACTTGAGCGCCGCGTCGGCTCGCAGCAGCTTGCTCGAATCGTGCACGGCGCCCCACCAGGGGATCGCGTACGCGAGCTGCGGCGATGGGCGCTCGAGCAGCTCCGTCGCCTCGGCAACGACGCTGTCGTTCGAGACGAGACCCGCGAGCGCGGCGTTGAACACGACGGGCGGCCGCCACGCCGCCGCGCCTTCCGCGAACGCGCGATGTACGTGCCCGCGCATCGCGAGTTCCAGGACCAGCTGGCGTCGCACGGACACCGAATCGATCGGCGATCCGGGGAGATCACGGCCTGGGGCGCTCATGAGCGTGAGCGCGTCGATGTCTCGCTCGGCCGAGTCCGGCCACTTGTACAGGAGAGCGTGCGCGAGAAACAGCTCGTCGAACGACGACGCACGCAACGCGCTGTCGCGCGCGGCCGGACGGACTCCCGGCGCGACGAGCAACCGAATCATCCGGATGGCGTTGGCCTGGGCGCCGGTCGAGTCCAGCGCCAGATACGCCTGCGCGTAGCGCAGCGCGCGCGCGGAGTCGTCGAGTGCTAACGACTCCTCGATGGGATGGATGTAGGCGGGAGCGAGCTGCGAGTCGTCGGCGATCGAGTGATCGAAGGCATCGATGATCTCCTCGCTCGTGAAATAGTGTCCGGGCACGTGTCCCAGATGCTCGCGCAATTCGCCGGTGAGATACCAGACCTCGGGATCGTTCGGATATCGGCGCAGCAGCGCGTTGTCCAACGCGACTAACTGCGTGGGGCTCGCCCCCGTCCCGGACAGGCCCACGAACGCGACGATGAGACTGTCGCGCGGCGACAATCCGTGATTGAGGCGCCCGGCGCGTACACGATCGGCCAGCGATTGCTGATCGTCGACCCCGCCCTTCCATCCATGCACGAAGCTGGCTCGCAGCCAGGCAAGCGCGAAGGTGCTGTCGGCCGCAATGGCCCGGTCGTACGCCGCCGCCGCCGAGTCCCAGTTGGAGGACCGGTACCATTGCTCACCCTGCAAGTACGCCTTGATCGCCGGTAGGGACGAGGAGCCGATCGAACCGCCCAACGACACGGCGATCCGCCTAACGCGACTCAGCTCGCGCAACAGCCGCACGCTGAGCGAGTCGCACAGGCGGTCGATGTGCGACTGCGCATCCTGCGCCTCGACGTCGCCGATCGACCGGCCGGTCGCGACGTTGACGAGCGTGGCGCTGGCGTGCACCGAGTCCGTCCCCGACTCCTGGATCGAACCGTAGACCGCCAGCCCGGCGCCGGTCTTGCGCCCCAGAGCGACGGCCGAGCGGCGGTCCGCGCGCCCGCTCCAGTGCCGTATCACGATGGATGGGGCGACGCTGCTCAGGGGGCCGGCCCCATCGAGGTTGCGCGACAGCACGTCCACCATGCCCTCGTGCCAGAGCTTGAGCCCATCGTCGAGGACGTCGAAGGGCGCGACGGCGACCACGTCGGGGTCCACGCGGGCGAGGTGGTGCGTGCGCCAGTACCAGGTGATCGCGCTGCCTAACGCAACGATGACGCCCGCCGTGATGCCCAACACGATCGGCGTGAGGGCGCGCGGCCGCCGGGGGAGCGGGCCGGCCCCGGCCATCACCGCATCACGGAACTCGGCCGCGGTCGAGAACCGGTCGGCCGGATTCTTTGCCAACGCCTTGGTGATCGCGCGCGCGAGCCCTTCCGGCACCTCGGAGCGCACCTGGTGCAGGTCCGGCGGCGCGTCGCGCAGATGCGCCGCCAGCACCGCCTGCGCGTTGGGACCCGTGAACGGGGGCACGCCCGCCAGCATCTCGTAGCCGACCACCGCGAGCGCGTAGATGTCGGCGCGTGCGTCGACGTGCGTCTCGCCGGACGCCTGCTCGGGCGCCATGTAGCCCGGTGTACCCACGCCCAACCCGGTGCCCGTTAGGCGCGTAGCGCCCTGCGCCGTGACGATCGCGCGCGCCACGCCGAAATCGGTCAGCGCCGCGTGATCGCCCTCGAGCAGGATGTTCTCGGGTTTGACGTCGCGGTGCACCACGCCGCGATTGTTCGCGTACTCGAGCGCGTCGGCAATCTCCTGCAGGATCCGCACGGCCTCCGCCACCGGCAGCGGGCGCTCGCGCGCCAACCGGTGACGCAGCGACTCGCTCTCCGCGTACGGCATCACGTAGTAGAGCAGATCGTCGTGCGCACCCGCGGTGAGCAACGGCAGGATGTGCGGGTGCCTCAGATGCGCCGCCAATTCGATTTCTTGCTTGAACCGCGCCGCGCTCACCGCGCTCGCCTGTTCCGGCGGCAGCAACTTCACCACCACACGGCGCTTCAAGCGCTGTTCCGTGGCGAGGAAAACCCGGCTCATGCCTCCGCCACCGAGCTCGCGCTCTATGACGAACGCGTCACCGAGGGCCTGTTGCAGTTGGGCCTGTGATGAATCCACGGACGCGACGGAACATGTGGAGGACGTGTCAATATGAAGCGCACGCGTGACGACTGAAAGACCAGCGAATGACTCGTGATGGTGCTGTTGCTTTGCGAGAGCTCAACGCATCGCGTGTGCCACCCATTCGCCCACGTAGAATCCCGCGACGGCAACGCCAAGTCCGACGACGAACATATCGAGTCCGGATCGCAACACGCTGCGCCCCGTGAATACCGAGCGGGCCGCGCCCACCAAGAAGTGCGACAGCATCGCGATGATGAACGACGCAACCATCGCATCCAGTCCGCGCATGATGAGAAACGGGAACACGGGAATGAATGCGCCGACTGCCGTCGCGAGACCCGTCACCCATCCTTCGCGCAGCGGCGATGCGGCCTGGTCCCCGATCTTGAGCTCCTCCTGCACTTGCTCCTCGAGCATGCGCTTGGGGTCGCTCATCACTGTGGTGGCCAATTCTTGCGCCGCCGTCCGCTCCATGCCCTTTGCCTCGTACATGAGCGCGAGCTCATCGCGCTCCACTTCCGGCATGAGCTCGACTTCGGTGCGCTCCATGGCGATCTCGTGCTCGTACACTTCCTGTTCGCTCTTCGCGGCCAGGTATCCGCTCGAGCCCATCGATAGCGCGTCCGCGATGAGCCCGGCGATGCCGGCGAGTACCACGGTCTGGTGCGCCTGGCTCGCCGTTGCGCCGATCATGCCCGCGACGAGGCCGAAATTGGCCGTCAGGCCGTCGTTGAAGCCGTAGACCACGTTCCGGAGAAACCCGCCCGACTCGGCGCGATGCCACGGCTCGCCGGCACGTCCAGCCATTTCGCCCAACGTGCTTGCGTGCTCGGCGGACTCGCGCGCGAGAAGCAGCGCTTCGCCCTTGCCGGCGCCGCCTGAGGGAAGCGAGCGGTGCATGGATAGGTAGCCGCGCACCTCGCGACCCTCTTCAGCCAGCAGCATCGGTAGCAGAAAACGCGGACCGAACGTGCGGCCCAGCATCGCGAGCAGGCGCGCGCGGGCAGACGGGACGAACGGCTTGGGTGGGCGGCCGGCGCGCGTCAGCAGCTCGGACCAGATCGTGACGTGCCGGTCCTCGACCGCCGCGAGGCGCCGGTAGAGGTCCTGCTTCGCCGGGTCGTGCTCCGCGTTGGCGAGGGCGCGATACAGAAAGGCCGCGTCCGCTTCGTCCTGCCAGTGATGCTCGAACGCGTCCAGGTCTTTGGACTGCGGAGCGCCCGCCGGCGGCGGCGTGGAAGGGCTGGGAGGCGTCTGGCCGACCGCGGTAGACATGGCTCGAAATATCGCAATCGCCGGCGTCCGAGGGAATGCGGTCCGGGCAACCGTCGCGGCGGCCGTGGTGACTCATCCGGTGCAGGTTCCCTTCTACCGGCACCAGGAGCGTTTCAGTATGCGTCCAACCCATCTCGTGCTCGGCGCCGCCATGGTGCTGGGCAGTGTCGCCCCGATCGCCGCGCAGGATCGGACGTCCGGTCCGACCACCGTCGTCAGCCTCCTGGGCAACGACATGGAGGACCGCGCTGCGTTAGGCCTGAGCACCGGCGCCAGCGGCAAGCGCGACACACTCGGTCTGTTGATCGAGAGCGTGACGCCCAACAGTCCGGCGGACAAGGCCGGCTTGCTCGAGGGCTACCGCATCGCCTCGATCAACGGCGAGAACCTGAAGCTCGCGCCGGGCGACGCCGGCGAGCCGGACATGGACGGCATCATGACGCGCCGGCTGAGCCGAGAGTTAGGCAAGGTGAAGGCAGGCGACGACGTGACGCTGCAGGTGTACGCCGACGGCGCGTACAAAACGATGAAAGTGAAGACGGTGGCGCTCGAAGACATCGCCATGCGTCCCATGCGCATGTCCGACGACGACTACGATAGCCGGCCGGCGCTCGGCCTGAGCCTCGATGGCGGCGGCAGCAAGCGCGACACGTTGGGCCTGCTCGTCACGGCGGTCGAGAACGATGGACCGGCCGACAAGGCGGGGATCGAGGAAGGGAATCGCATCGCATCGATCGACGGGGTCGACCTGCGCGTGCCGGCGGACGAAGCCGTCGGCGGCCAGCTGTTAGGCGCCAAGCAGCGGCGGTTCACCCGCGAGCTGCAACAGAAGAAGGCCGGCGACGAGATCACGCTGCAGGTGTACGCGAATGGCTCTATGAAGACCGTGAAGGTGACGGCGGGGCGGACCGCCGACGTGTACAAAGAAACGCGCGGCCGCCGGATTCGCATCAAGGGCTTCGACGGCATGAGCTGGGCCGCACCGGTGGCGCCGGTCGTTCGCCTCGACGGGATGGATGGCCTCGAGGAGTCGATGCGCCCGCTGCGGATCGAGATCGACAATGCAAAGCGCGCCGCGCTCGACGCGCAGGTCATGGCGCGGCAGCAAGCCGACATGGCGCGCATGCAGTCGCGCATGGCGCTGGAGCGCTCGCGCGTCGCCGATGATTGGAATGATGGCGGTTCGCGCCGCAGCAGCGGCTGGATCAGCGGCGGCCCGGGCAGCATGCTCACGTTAGGCGGGCTGCGCGTGTCCGTGGTGAGCGGCGCGCTGAGCAGCTACTTCGGCAAGGGCAGCGAGGATGGCCTGCTCGTGCTCGACGCGAACGATGACTGGCATCCGCTGCAGGCCGGCGACGTGATCCTCTCGCTCAACGGCAAGTCCGTCCGCGACGGCGACCACACGGAGCTCTCGCTCGACAGCGATCAGGACAACTCGTTCGTGGTGCTGCGCAAGGGTTCGCGCGTGACCGTGCACGTGAAAGCGCACTGACGATGGCGCGGGCGCCTCACCAGAGGCGCCCGATGTTCCACGTGCCGCCGGCGTAGAGGGCGTGCGCCTGCGGTCCGTCCAGCGGCACGATCACGCCCGCGTCGACCTCGGCCCATCGCCTAACGGTGAACACGGGGCCGGCGAGCAGCGCCACGATCGGGGCGGAGCCGAATGGTCCGCCGGTGCCCGGAAAGCCGTAGACTTCCGCGGTCCAGCCGAGGATCCCGCGGACCGGCGTGCCGGCGGACACCGTCCAGAGCGTCGCATCGCGCGGCGCGTGTGCGGTGCTCGCGCGCCACGTATAGCCCGCATTGATGTCGACCTCCACCGGCCCAACCTGGTGGCTGGAGATCAGTGTGATCTTCGCATCGGTCGATCCGGTGCCGAGGCCGTCGCGCACGCTGCCCGTGGGGAATTTCACCGCGGGCAGCACTGCGAAGGAGCCGAGCACGGGCAGGCTGTCGGCGATGCGCCACTTGAGCGCCATGGTGAGATCGCCCCCGCCATCGCGCGCGGGCCCGACGCTGGTGTTGCGCATCCACGCGTCGGAGAGCTCGAGCTGCACGCGCGGGACGAGTCCGATTTTGAGCGCGGCCGGCGTGCTGAACGCGTGCACGCCCGCGTCGAATCGATCGAGCTCGATGCCCGCTTCGAGCTCCACCCAGCCTGGCCACACCGTGTACGCGTGGGTGGCGACGGTGGGCCGTTCCGGTTGGGCGTCGTGCGGGTCGGTGGCTTCCTGCGCCCCTGCGCGCGCCGCGCCGAGCGCGACGGCCGCCCACAGCAGGAGCGCGCGGCGCATTCAGAACTCGATCTGCGCGCCCAGCTCGACGACTCGGTTAGGCGGAAGCCCGAAGAACTGCGTGGCCGCCCGCGCGTTGCGCCCCATGAACACGAACAGCTTCTTCCGCCACCGGGCCATCTGCGTGTTCCCGGTGGGGATGAGCTCCTCGCGCCCGAGGTAGAACGACGTGTCGCTCTGCCGCGCGCGCAGGCCCAGCGGCTCGCAGCGCGACAGAATCTCCTTCACGCTCGGCGTCTGCATGAACCCGAAGTGCGCGATCGCCCGATAGAACCCTTCGCCTAACGGATCGAGCCGCAGGCGCTCGGCGGCCGGCACTTCCGGCACGTCGGCCGTGAGCACGGACAACAGGATCACCTGCTCATGCAGCACCTTGTTGTGCTTGAGGTGGTGCAGCAGGACCACCGGCGCGCCGTTGGTATCGGACGTCATGAACACGGCCGTGCCCGGAACGCGCGGCGGCTTGCGGCGCCGCACATCCTCCAGGAACAGGTCGATGGGCAGACTCGCGCTGCGCAGCAGATCCTGGAGCAGCGTCCGCCCGCGCTTCCACGTCGACATCATGATGTACAGCGCGACCGCGACCACCAGCGGGAACCATCCGCCGTGCTCCACCTTGACGGCGTTCGCGACGAGGAACGCGAGGTCGATGATGAGGAACACAGCCAGGAACGCGCCGGCGCGCGGCAGCGACCACTTCCACTCATCGTGTGAGATGAAGAAGAAGAGCAGCGTGGTGATCGCCATCGTGCCCGTCACCGCGATGCCGTACGCCGCGGCGAGCGCGCTCGACGATCGGAATCCCAGCACGAGGCCGATACACCCGACCATCAAGGCCTTGTTCACTTCCGAGATGTAGATCTGGCCGGCTTCGTGCTTCGACGTGTGCGTGATCGTCACGCGCGGCGAATACCCGAGCTGCATCGCCTGCTGCGTGAGCGAGAACGCGCCGGAGATGAGGGCCTGTGACGCGATCACGGCGGCGGCCGTCGCGAGCACCACCATCGGATAGAGCAGCGGCGCCGGCACCAGGCGGAAGAACGGATTGCTCGCCGCGCTCGCGTCGCGCAGCAACAGCGCGCCCTGGCCGAAATAGTTGAGGAGCAGGGCGGGGAACACGAGGATGAACCACGCGGCGCGAATCGGCCGCCGCCCGAAGTGTCCCATGTCGGCGTACAGCGCCTCGGCGCCCGTGAGTACCAGGACCACCGCGCCTAACAGAAAGAACCCCTGCCAGCCGTTCTCGGCGAAGAACCGGATGGCGTAGATCGGATCGACCGCCAGCAGGATCGACGGCTCCTTCATGATCTCGGCGACGCCTAACGCAGCGATGCTGGCGAACCACACCAGCATCACCGGCCCGAACACCTTCCCGATGCGGTCCGTCCCGTGGCGCTGGAACAGGAACAACACGAACAGCACCAGCACGCTGAGCGGCACCACCATCCGGCCGAACACCGGCGTCGCGACCTGCAAACCTTCGATGGCGCCGAGCACCGTGATCGCCGGCGTGATGACACCGTCGCCGTAGAGCAGCGCCGCACCGAAGAGTCCGAGCGTGATGAGCACCGCCACCGGGACGATGCCCACGCGTCCGCGCAGGCCGCGCTGAATCAGCGCGAGCAGTGCGAGAATGCCGCCTTCGCCGCGATTGTCCGCGCGCATGATGAACGACAGATACTTCACGCTCACCACGAGCGTGAGCGCCCACACGACGAGCGACAGCGCACCGTACACGTTGGGCGCAGTGGGCGCGATCCCGCTCGACGGACTGAAGCACTCCTTGATCGCGTACAGCGGACTCGTTCCGATGTCGCCGAACACGACGCCGAGCGCCGTTAGCGACAGGACCGCCAGCTTGCGACCCGTCGGGCGCTCTTCGATTCGCTCGCGATCGGGGCGGCTGACAAAGGCCCCGGTGAACGATCCGCTTGTCGTGGGAGAAGCGCTTCCCCCACCCGCTTCAGCAGGCGCGCGCGCGCCCGAGCGGGCTGGTTCAGCAGCCATGTGGAATTCGTAGCCTGGACATACACCCTGCGGTCGCGAAAACCCGCGGCGACCAGTCGCCCGTTCGGATTACACGAAAAAAGCGGGTCGCGGACCAAATCCGCGACCCAGAGCCCGCCTTGGAACATAGCGCAAACGACCGCGCAGTCCAGCGTTGCAGGCTACTAGCCGGCAGTCCCCGTCGACCCGGTCGATCCCGACTCCCCGCCGGACCCGGTGATGCCCTCGATTTCACGACGCGCCCGGTCCAGAGCCTCGCGGATCTTGTGCAACTTCTCGGCGTCAGCCGTCTGGCGCCACGCGAGCGTGTACGTGACACGAGCCAGGTCCTTGAACGACCGGTTGACCTCGGTCATGGCCGGGCCGAAGAAGCTGGCGCCGAACTCCGAGATCCTCTCGAAGATGTCCTCGACCGTGGACTTGTTCTCGGCCAGGTAGGCGCGACCCTCTGGCGTGATTTCGTAGATGCGCTTGCCGCCTTCCTCCTGGGTCGCTTTGGCGTAGCCCATGTCCTCGAGCATCGTCAGCGTGGGATAGACGGTGCCCGGGCTCGGCGCATATGCGCCGCGGAAGCGGTCCTCCAGCTCCTTGATGATCTCGTAGCCGTGTCGAGGCTTCTCCTCGAGCAGCTTGAGAATCACGTACTTGAGGTCGCCCTGCTCGAACATGCGACCTCCGCGGAATCCGCCGCGCCGGCCGCGCGGCCCGCCGCCGCCCCAGAACCAACCCATGACGCCGGGATCGAATCCGCGTCCCGCTCCCGCCCATCCCCGTGCGCCCCAGTGTTCGTGGCACATGCAAACCCCCAGCAAAAGATATGTCTTAGATATATCGGTAGACCAAGATATGTCGCCCGATATATCTTCGCAATACCTACGAGCGGGCACAGCAGGACACGTGCGAGCGGACACAACAGGACGCTGGCGGACAAAAGACGCGCGTTGGCGAAGCGGCGCGGAATTCAGGGACGCGACGCGATCTCCTCGAGCGCCTTGGTCACGTAGACGCGGACCATCTCTTTGCGCCACGAGAGTGTGAAGTCGGTGTTGTCCATTGGCTTCGCCGGCTTGAACGACGCGTCGGCCGCGTCGGCGATCGACGCCGCATCCAGCCGCCGCCCAACGAGCGCGTCCTTGGCCGCGTCGATCCGCATCGGATACGACGCGACGGCGCCGAGCACGATGCGCGCGTTGCGCACCGTGCCATCGGGCTGGAAGTCGACGCGCGCCGCCACGCCTAACACCGGAAAGTCGAACGAGCCGCGCCGGCGGAGCTTCACGTATGACGCCCGCCACGCGCCGATCGGCGGCAGCACGTACCACACCAGCAGCTCATCCGGGCGCTTGTTGAGAAAGCGCATTCCGTCGTTGTGATACAACTCCTCGGCCGGAACGCGCCGCACGCCGCCGCCGCTCGCCAGCATCACCGACGCGCCTAACGCAACGGCCACCGGCGCGCCGTCCGACGACTGCACCGCCCAGCACCGCGGGCTCGACGGCGCCACCCAGCAAATGCGGCCGTCCTTCTTCATGCAGAAGTCGATCGCTTTGCGCCATTCGTAGGTCTGGTCGTAGTAGTTGCAGCGTGTGTCGAGGAGCAGGTTGCCGCCGATCGTGCCCATGTTTCGCAGCGGAGGCGTCGACACGAGCCCGGCGGCCGTCGCGACGGCCGGATAGTGTCGGCGAACCGTGTCGTCCGCGGCCAGCTGCGACAGCGTGACGCCGGCACCGATGCGCAGGCCGAGCTCGGGACTGCTGTGGATCTCGCGTAGCGATGCAATGCCCGCGAGCGAGATCACGTTCGCCGGCGTCTGCTGCCGCCGCTTCATGTTCGGGTACAGGTCGGTCCCGCCGGCCACGTACATGGAGTCGTTGCCTAACTCGAACCGTGCGCCGAGCGCGTCCATCACCGTGGGCGGCGAGACGAATCGGAATCGGGGAAGCCGCAGCATTCAGCCCGCCCGTCCTGGCCCGCCGACTTCGCTGTGCGAACGGTGATCGGCTTCGCGTCCGTCGCCGCCCTGCGCCGGCGTGGCGATGAGCGTCGCGTCGGGAAACGCGTAGTCGGGGAACGATGACGGGCCGTGGCGCGGCTCCTTGCCGCGGGTCTTGTCGCGCAGTGCGCGCAACACGGCGTGCGGGGCGCACGGCACTTCGTCCACGCGTACGCCGACTGCATCGTACACTGCGTTCGCAACGGCCGGAGGAATCGGCAGGAGTGGTCCCTGGCCGACTTCTTTCGCGCCGAACGGTCCGCCCGGCTCGGCCTCCTCGATGAGGTACGATTCCACGTCGCACATCTCGAAGGTCGTCGGCGATTTGTACTCGAGCATGCTCGGGTGATGGTGCACGAGCCGTCGCTCGGCATCGCGGTACGTCATCTCTTCCATGAGGGCTTCGCCTAACCCCATGTAGACCGATCCCTCGACCTGGCCGATCGCCAGCAGGGGATTGATCGCTTGTCCGATGTCGTGTGCGATCCAGACCTTCGGCACCCGGACGATGCCCGTGTCGGGTGCCACTTCCACTTCGGCCACCGCACAGGAGTACGAGTACGCAGGCGATGGTCCGACGCCGGCGCCCTTGTAGCGTCCCGGCGATCGCGGCGGCGTGTACGATCCCGTGGAACCGACCGCGCCCTGTTTCGTTTCCGCGAGCTGCACGGCTTCGGCGAACGACACGCCGCGAGCCGGGTCCTGGACATCGAACACGCGGCGCTCGGCGAACACGAGCCGGTCGGCGGGGATGCCTAACCGCTCGCCCACCCCGGCCGCGAGTATCGCGCGGGCACGCTCGGCCGCCTGGATGGCGGCGTGCCCGGTCATCATCGTGACGCGCGAGGAATACGAGCCGAGGTCCACGGGCGCCAGATCGGTGTCGCCGGTCACGACGCGGATGTCCAGGGGCTCGATGCCTAACACTTCGGCCACGCAGTACGCGAGCACCGAATCGGAGCCCTGGCCGATGTCGGTGCTGCCGCAGAACGCCGCCACGCCGCCCGAGCGGTCCAGCTTGAGCTGCACCGACGAATGCGGCATGCTGTTCCAGTAGATCGGCAGACCCGCGCCGGAAATGTAGGACGAGCACGCGATCCCCACGCCGCGGCCGAACGGCAATCGGCGAAACTTCTCGGCCCATCCGCTCGCGCGCACCGCGGTCTCGATGCACGGGCCGAGGCCCATCGATCCGATGCGCAGCCAGTTCGCGGTGACGCTGTTCGGCGGCTGCAGCATCCGGAGGCGCCACGCGGCCGGATCTTCGCCTAACTGTTCGGCGAGCTTGTCGAGATGGCACTCGAGGGCAAAGCGCGGCTGCGGCGTGCCGTGTCCGCGCTTGGGCCCGCACGGCGGCTTGTTCGTGAACACGCGCGCGCCGCGGAACCGGTACGCCGGCACGTGGTACGTCACGGTCTGCAGCGCGCCGGTGTAATACATGCTCGCCACGCCGTACGACCCGTAGGCGCCGCCATCGAGAATCGACGCGAAATCCATCGCCGCGATGCGGCCGTCGCGCGTCACGCCGGTCTTGATGCGCATGAGCGTGGGATGCCGCCCGCGGTGGCAGTAGAACACTTCCTCGCGCGTCAGACAGATCTTCACCGGCCGGCCCGTGCGCCGGGCGAGGGCGGCCACTACGATCTCGTGGTTGAACGGGTCGGACTTGCCGCCGAATCCGCCACCGTTAGGCGTCGCGATCACGCGGACGTGCGCCGGATGCATCTCGAGCACCTTGCTCACCGCGCGGTGCACGTAGTGCGGCGTCTGGGTGCTCGACCACAGCGTGAGCCGCCCGTCGGCCGACCACTCGGCTAACGCGGCGTGCTGCTCCATGGGCAGGTGCGTGTTGCCCTCGTAGAAGAACACGTCCTCCCGAATCACGTCGGCCGACCGCATTGCGTCGTCCACGCCGCCGAAGTCGAGCGCCACGTGCTTGTGCACGTTACCCGCGTCCGCGTAGTCGTGGATCTGCGGCTCCGGCGTCGCGAGCGCATCCTCGATCGATCCGATCGCCGGCAGCTCTTCGTATTCGACGTCGATGAGATCGCACGCCGCGCGCGCCGTGTCTTCATCGATCGCCGCGACCGCGGCCACGGGGTCGCCCACGAAGCGCACGCGGTCGATACACAACGCGTGTTCGTCTTGTGTGATCGGCAGGATGCCGAATGAAATCGGGAGCGCCTCGCCGGTGAGCACCGCGGCGACGCCGGGCAGCGCGGCCGCACGGGACGTCTCGATGCGCACGATCCGCGCGTGCGGGAGCGACGAGCGCAGCAACACGCAGTGCAGCATGCGCGGCAGGACGAGGTCATCGGCGAAGCGCAGCGCACCGGTCACCTTGGCGACGGCATCGACTTTCTGCCGCGGCGTGCCGATCACGCGATACGCCGCCGCCGGGCGCGCGTCCGCGGCGGGCCGGCGTTCGTTAGGCATTGGCGCCCGTCCCGCGGCTCGCCGCCAGCTCGATCGCCTCGAAAATCTTGAGGTAGCCCGTGCACCGGCACAGCGTGCCGCTCAGGGCCTCGCGGATGTCGTCGCGCGTCGGATGCGGCGTGCGGTGCAGCAGCGCCTGCGCCGTGAGCAGCATGGCCGGCGTGCAATACCCGCACTGCGCCGCGCCGAGCTCGGCGAACGCGCGCTGCAACGGATTGAGCGCGGGCCCGGCGGCCAAGCCTTCCACCGTGGTGATCGCGCGGTCCATGGACGCAATGGCGAGCACGAGACACGAGAGCACCGGTTCACCATCGAGCAGCACGGTGCACATACCGCATTCGCCTAACTCGCAGCCGTGCTTCGTGCCGGTGAGCGCGAGATCTTCGCGCAACACCTCGAGCAGCGTCTTGTGCGGTGCGATCGCGGCCTCGTGCGTTTCACCGTTCACGACAAAGCTCGCGTGCACGCTGGCGCGCGCGGGTGGTTCGATGGAAATCGGATTCGACACGGTGTGTTGTGTAGTAGCGAAGCGGCCGCCTCGTACGTCGCGGCGGCCGATACTTTCAGGATGCGCGCTGCACGGCGCGTCACGCAAGTGACGCAACGCCAACCCCTTCGAGCTTCAACCGATTCGACGCGCGCAAACGAAATGGCCCGCGCCATGTGATTGGCGCGGGCCATCGACGTCGGTCGAGCGAAACGGGCCGCCTTACTCGTATCGCAGCGCGACGATCGGGTCCAACGTGGCCGCACGCCGCGCCGGCCACACGCCGAACACGACGCCGACCAGCGCCGAGAAGAGGAACGCGAGCATCACGGATCCGCTCGACACGTCCGTGTTCCAGTGCATCACGCGATGCAGCACCGAAGCGCCGCCAGCTCCGAGAATCACGCCGATCAACCCGCCCAACAAGCAGAGCACCACCGCCTCGATCAGGAACTGCAACAGGATGTTGAGTCGCGTGGCGCCGAGCGCTTTGCGGATGCCGACCTCGCGCGTGCGCTCGGTCACGGATACCAGCATGATGTTCATGATGCCGATGCCGCCGACCAGCAGCGACACGGTGGCGATGCCGGCGAGCAGGAGGCCAAAGACCTTCGTCGTGTCCTGGAACGCGCTCAGGAAGTCGGACTGATTGCGAATCTCGAAATCGTCGGGGCGTCCCGCAGGCAGCCGGTGCTCGCGCCGCAGAATCCGTTGGATGTCCGCCATCGTCGCGGTGATTTGCGACTCGTTCGGCGCCAGGACGTTGATCGAGCGGAGATACTGCGTGTCCATCACGCGGAAGCGCGCCGTGCTGAGCGGGATGATCACCTGGTCGTCGGGATCGTTGAATCCGCTGGCGCCGCCTTTGGGCGCGAGCACGGCGATCACTTGGAACTCGATGCCGCTGATCCGGATGTTCTGCCCAACGAGCGAATTGCCGTTGCCCGGATCCAGGTTGTCGGCGGTGGTGGCGCCGAGCACGGCCACGCGTTTGCGGCCATCGTCATCGCCGTGCTCGAACATGCGGCCGGTCGCGACGGTGTACTTGCGCACGTCCAGATAGTTGGGCGTGGTCCCGATGATCTGGGTCGACGTGTTCGTATTGCGCCACTGGACCTGCAGCTGGCGGGTCATCTCCGGCTCGACGCCGGCGAATCCGTTAGGCGGCGGCGGGCCCTTGCTCACGAGGGCGTCGTAGTCGCTCACCTGCAGCCGCGCGCGGTCGGTGGACGAGGCCACGCCGCCCTGAAACACCTGGCCCGGCACCACCGTCAGCATGGTCGTGCCGAGCGCCGAGATCCGGTCGTTCACCGCCATCTGCGCGCCGCGGCCCAACGCCACCATCGCGATCACGGCCGCCACGCCGATGACGATGCCGAGCATCGTGAGCAGGGAGCGGAGCTTGTTGGCGCGCAGCGCGCCCAACGCAACGCGGAGGATCTCGCCGATGAGCATGTCTACGGTCTCCCGCCACCGCCGCGCGGTTTGCTTTGCTGCGAGTTCATGCCGGGGAGCGACGTGAAGCTCTTGATCCGCTGCTGCCGCGCGTTCTGCGCCTGCAGCAACATCGCCGTGGTCACGAGCGCGACCTGATCGCCTTCGGCGAGGCCGCTCGTCACCTCGGTCACATCGTAGTTGGCCACGCCTAACGAAATGACGCGCGGCACGAACGTGCCGTTCTGCGCCAGGAACACGAGCCCGGTGTGCCGGTTCGATCCGGCGCCGAACTCCGCCCCGGTCGACACGCCGCCGGCCTGCGCGCCGAAGCCACCGCCATTCGTGCCGCCGTTGCCGGCGGCCCCGCCGCGGGCAAACCGCCGCCCGTTGGCGCCGCCCGCGGCCCCTGCGCCCCGTCCGCCGCGCGCACCACGCGCCCCCGACGCCGAGTCCGCCGGGTCGATCATGCCGGCCGAGGCCGCGGTGTCGCCGGTCGCGTTAGGCGCGGTGCGGCCCGCGCCGGGATGCAGGCTCGCCAGCTGTGACTTCACCTCGTCCGTCACTTTCGTCGGGTCGAGGCCTAACGCTTCGGCCACCTGGGCACCCTCGCGTGGCGTGCGCAGCGCGTCGTTCGGCACCGTGAGCACGTTGCTCCGCTGCTGCACCAGCACCGACACGTCGCTGTTCATGCCGGGCATGAGCGCGCCGTCCTTGTTGTCCAGGCGGATCAGCACCGGGAACATCGTCACGCTCTGCTGGACCGTCGCTTCCGGCGCGATCTTCTCCACCGTGCCGATGAACGCGCGATTGGGATACGCGTCCACTTTGACCGTCGCCTTCTGGCCCGGCTTCACGTTGCCGATGTCGCTCTCGCTCACCAGCGTGCTGTCCATCACCTGCCCGAGGTCGGCCATCTGCAACAGCAGCGTACCGCCGCCGGCGTTGTTCGTCGCCGAGCTGATGACCTGGCCTAACGATACGTCCTTCTCGATCACCACGCCGTTGATCGGCGCGACAATGTGCGCGTCCTCGAGCGCGATCTGCGCGTTGTCGAGATTCGTCTTCGCCGCGGCGACGGACGACTGCGCGTTCGCGTAGTTGAGCTGCGCCGTTTCCAAGTCGGGCGCCGTGAGCACGCCCGCACTGGCCAGCGAGTTGGCGCGGTCGAGCTGCGTCTTGGTGACGGTGAGGTTCGCCTCGGACGCGAGCAGCGCCGCCTTCGCTTGATTGTAGTTGTTCGTCACCTGCCGCGGGTCCACCTGCACCAACAGGTCGCCGGGCTTCACGCGCGAGCCGAGCTCCACCGGCATCTTCATGATCTGGCCCGATGCCTTGGAACGAACCTGCACCGCGTTGATCGGCTGAATGACACCGGTCGCTTCCACGTCGACGACGAGATCTTGCTTCGACACCGACGCCGTCTGGATCGCGCTCGCCGGATTGGCGCTCTTCTTGGTGCAGCCTGCCACCACGATCAGCGCGGCGGCAAGCGGGATATAGGGTCTCACGAATCGTCTCCTGATCGTCACGCTCACGGGGGTCTACAGATCTCGGCCCACGAGCGCTTCGAGTTGCGCCTTGGCAACGCGATAATTGTACCGAGCCTGAATGAGGGCGGCGCGCGCCTGGATGAGCGCGGCCTCGGACGTCAACACATCCAATTGTGTGGACGCGCCGAAGTCGTAGCGCTGCCGTTGGACGCGCAGGTCCTCCTCGGCCGCCGCCACCGACGTCTCGTCGATCTCGACCTGCTTCTGATTCGTGCGCAGCGCGCCAAAGTACTGCACGAAATTCTGTTGGGCGGCGAGCTTCGCGTCGCGTAACTGCGCGTCGGCGTTTCGCTGCGCCACATCGGCGACGGCGATGCTTTGCTCGCGTTGGAGTTGGTCGAAGATCGGATAGCTGAGCGAGATCCGGAACTGGTTCTGGTAGGCGTATTGATCGGCGACGAAGTCCAAGTTGCTCGTGCTGCCGTTGCCGCTGATGTTCCAGCTCGCGCTCAACGTGGGCAGGTACGGGGCGCGCGCCGCCCTTGCCCCAGCCGCCGACGCGACGTCCGACGCCTGCGCCTGCTTGACCGCTGGTCCCGCGTCGGCCAGCGCGCGGAGTGCCGCGCTGTCCACCGATGCGAACGCGAACTCCTGCGTCGAGTCGTCGGGGCTCGCCGTGACGGTGAACGTGGTGCCGACGAGGCGCGTGAGCGCCGCGTTCGCGGTGTTGAGATCGTATTTGGCCGTAACGATGGCTAACTGTGCGTTAGCCACCTGGATCACCGCGCGCAGCGAGTCCGACTTGGTGGCTTCGCGCGCGTGCACCTTGGCCAGCGCCTGCTTGAGATTTTCGTTCGACTCGTGCAGCTGCGACTCGGCCGCCGACTCCGCCTCGCGTGCCGCGAGCACCGCGTAGAACTGCTGCTTCACCGAGAGCGCCACGGCGAATTGCTGCAGCACCTCGTTCGCGTTGGCCGCGGTCACGTTCGCCTTGAACGTGTGCAGGTTGTAAATCCGCGAGCCGCCATCGAACAGATTGAGGTTGAGCGCCACGCCGTGCGACTGTTGCCAGGCGTTGCCGGTGAACGGCACGAGCGCGCCTTGCGGATCGAATCGGTCGCCGCCCTGCCGTGAGGCCGATGCGCTGAGCGACAGGCTCGGAATGAATGCCGCATATCCCGCTCGCACCTGCGCCCGACTCGTCTCGAGCGACCCGCGCGCCGCGACGGCGAGCGGCGATGCTTTCTGCGCGAGACGCACCGCTTCATCGAGATGGATGGGACGCGCCGT
>DASVAC010000235.1:0-7076 GCA_036376535.1 Gemmatimonadaceae bacterium
GATGCGATTGGTTGGGGCATGGCGTCGCGCGCGGCCGAGCTCACGCCGGGCGTGCCGCTGGACGTCGCGTTCCGCCTCGAGCGCGACGAGTGGAACGGCGAAGTGCGGCTGCAGGCGCACCTCGCGGACATCCGGGTCTAACGTTGCGCATCGTGAGTGGACGGTGGCGTGGCCGCACCATCGTGCGCCCCGCCGACCCGCGCGTACGCCCAACGGCCGACAAGGTGCGCGAAGCGTGGATGAGCATCCTCCAGCGCGACATCCCCGACGCGCGGGTCCTCGACCTCTTTGCCGGCTCGGGCGCGCTCGGGCTGGAAGCGCTGTCCCGCGGCGCGATCTTCGTCGATTTCGTCGAGATCTCGGCTCGCAGTCTCGAGGCGCTCCGCCGCAACGTCGACACGCTCGAGGCGGCGGGTGAAACGCGCGTGCATCGCGGCGACGCGCTGCGGTTCATTGAAAGGTTGGACGCCGGCGCATACGATGTGGCGTTCGCGGACCCGCCGTATCGCGTCGGCCTCGCCGCGCAGGTCGCGGCGCGATGGCTCGACGTACCGTTCGCGGGCGTGCTGGCCGTGGAGCACGACGTGCGCGAGTCGCTGCCCGAGGGCGCGACGCGTCGCACCTATGGCGACACCGTGATCACCATCTACCGTGGCGGCGCAGACGATGCGCCGCAAACCGTGTAGCCTAACCGCCGGTCTCCCCCCCCGTCACCTCGACCACCCCATGCGCATCGGCATTTACGCGGGCAGCTTCGACCCGATCACGTACGGACACGAAGACCTCATCACGCGCAGCCTCTCGTTCGTGGACCGTCTCGTGGTTGCAGTGGCGACCAACATCTCCAAACAGCCGCTGTTCTCGGTGGACGAGCGCATTCGATTCATCCGGAGCGCCGTGGCCGACGATCCGCGCGTCGACGTGCGGCAGTTCGACGGACTCCTCGTGGATCTCGCGCGCTCGGTTGGCGCCACGCTCTCCATTCGCGGCCTGCGCGCGGTGGCCGACTTCGAATACGAGTTCCAGATGGCGCTCATGAACCGCCACTTGAATGCCGACATGGAAACGGTGTTCATGATGCCGAGGCTCGACCTCACGTACGTGAGCTCGAGCCTCGTGCGCGAGATTGCGCGCTTCCACGGCCAGACTGCCGATCTCGTCAATCCCACCGTGCACCGCGCTCTGCGAGAGCGTTTCGACTCGGCGTGACCTTCATCGATGACGTCCGCGCTCGCGCGCGGTTGGCCGAGCGCCGCATCGTGTTTCCCGAAAGCGACGACCAACGGACGCTCGACGCCGTCCGCGCCCTTCGCGTCGAGCGCATCGTGCAACCGACACTCGTGCTTGCCGGCGACTCAGGTGCGCGCCGTCGAACGCTCGCGTTGGGCGTGCCGGTGGTCGATTCCGCGACCGATGAGCGACGAACCCGCGTCGTCGACCACATTCTGTCGCGCCGGTCACGCCGTGGCCTTACGCACGATGCCGCGGTGAAACTCGCGCTCGATCCCCTCGTGTTCGCCGACGGACTCGTGGCGATCGGCGAAGCCGACGGATGTGTGGCCGGCGCAGTGCACACCACGGCCGACGTGATGCGCGCCGCCCTGTCTACCGTTGGGCCGGCGGCCGGCGTCACCACCGTATCGAGCGCGTTCTACATGGTGGTCCCGTCGTTTCGGGCCGCGCCCGATGATTCGGCCCGCGAGCCAGGCACCAGAGAGGTGCTCACGTTCACCGACTGCGCCGTGGTGCTTCGCCCAACGGCCGAGCAGCTTGCCGACATTGCGGTCGCCGCCGCGCGCGACCGGCATCGCATCGTGGGCGACGAACCGCGCGTAGCCCTCCTCTCGTACAGCACCCTCGGCAGTGGCAACGGTCCGAGTGTGGAAACCGTGCGTGAGGCGACCGCGCTGCTCCGCGCGCGGGGGGTGCCGTTCCCGGTGGACGGAGAATTGCAGGGTGACGCCGCGCTCGTCAGCGCGGTGGCCGCGCGGAAAGCACCGGCCAGTGCGGTCGCCGGGTGGGCGAACGTGCTCGTGTTCCCGTCGCTCGACGCCGGGAACATCGCATACAAGCTCGTCGAGCGGTTGGCGCATGCGCGGGCGATCGGGCCAATCGTGCAAGGTCTCGCGCGACCGTGCTCCGATCTCTCGCGCGGCGCCTCTACCGATGACATTATCAATGTGGCTGCGATCACCGCGCTCCAGTCGCTCGATGCGGGCGACACGGTGCTTGCAACCGGCGCGCACCCAAAGCCTGCGCGCGGATTCCGACGGGAGACCGAGACATGAGCTTCGCACTCAGGAAGCAGGGAGACATTGTCGTGGTGGATGTGGAGGGTCAGCTCATCGTGGGCAACCGCCAGGAGCTCAAGCAGAAAGTCCTCGACGAGCTCGAGCGTGGCGAGAAAAAGTTCTTGATCGACTTCAGCCAGACGGGATACATCGACAGCTCGGGGTTGGGCGTCCTCGTGTCGTTGTCCAAGAAGATTCGCGAGCAGGGCGGGGAGCTCAGACTCGCCAACCTGAACGACGATCTCAAGACGTTGTTCGAGCTGACGAAGCTCGACACGTTGTTCCAGATCGCGGACACGCGCGAGCGCGCGCTCGAGTCCTTCTAGCGGCTGCCGCGCGATACGTCGCCAAGTGCGCATGACGTCGCCGGATCGCTCTCGCGGTCTGCCGATCGGCAGTCTGCATCTGGCGTTGGAGCTCGAGATCCCGAGCGACGTGCGATACATCGAGCGCGTGGTCGAAATGGTCACGCGCCAGTGTGAGCAGTTGGCGTACAGCACGCGTCAGGTGTCGCTGAACGTTCCCGTCGCACTCACTGAAGCACTGTCGAACGCCATTCTGCGCGGCAATCGCGAACACCTTTCCAAGCGCGTGCAGGTGCGGTGCGATGTGAATCGCGAGCGCCTGGTGCTCGAGGTAGTGGACGAGGGCAACGGGTTCGATCTGGCCGAGTGTCTGGTCGACGCGACGAGTCCCGAGAACGTCGTGCGCGAAGACGGTCGCGGTCTGTTTTTGATGGCGCAGCTCATGGACAACGTGGAGCGGTTTGCGAACCACGGCAACGTGGTGCGACTCACGATGCGCCGGCATGACTGATCTCCAGACGGTGTTGACCGCGTTTCGCGATGCGACGGGGTGCGCCGCCGCGGTGTGGTCCGAGGAGGACGGCCGCTTGCCGTCGCGCCTCGCCGCGTCCACGCCGGCTGTCGGCGTACTCGGCTGGACGCCGCCGTTGGACATTGGTCCGCCTCAAACCGTGCAGTCGCCAGGCGGTCCCGCACTCGTCACCACGTTGCCCGGACCGCGCCGCTGTTGGCTCGTGATCGGCCCGTCGTCGGATGCTGCTGCCCCGCTCGAGAACTACCTCCGCTTTCTCCTTCCCGTCGTTTCGCAATACCTCCAATCGGCCCTGGAAGTCGAGCACGCCGCCAACGAGCTGGCCGAGCGCTACGAGGAGATCAACCTTCTCTACACGATCACCGAGATCCTGGGCCGCACCGTTGCGTTAGGCGAAGCGGCGGCCACCATCCTCAAGGAAGTCTCGGAAACCGTGGGCGCGCGCCGCGGCTCGATCCTCGTGCACGACCGCGTCACCGACACCCTGCAGACGGTGGCCGTCCTCGGCGTCCCGGCGTTGGACGTGCCGCCCATCGCGCTCACGGACGAGTGCAGCGTGTCGGCGCAGGTGTTCCGCGATCAGCGCGCGATGGTGGTGACCGACAGCGACGCCGATCCCTGTCCCGCGGAGGCATCGTACCGGCAAGGCACGATGCTCTCGGTGCCGATCATGTGGACCGCGCCCGGCGGGATGGCGGAGCCGTTAGGCGTGGTGAATCTGTCGGATCGGTCGTCCGGGCAGGCGTTCAGCGCCGGCGACCAGAAGCTCATCACCGCCATCGCGACGCAGATCGGCACGGCGATCCAGAACACGCGGCTGGTGCGCGCGTCGCTCAGCCAGCAGCGGCTCGTGCAGGAGCTCGAGCTCGCGCACGACCTGCAGATGAAGCTGCTGCCGCGCACGGAGATCGTGGATCCGGTGGCGCAGGTCGCGGCGCGGGTGGTGCCGGCCGAGAGCGTGGGCGGCGACTTCTACAACCTGTTCCAGTTAGGCGAAGAGCGGACGGGGGTGATGATCGGCGACGTGTCGAGCCACGGCTATCGCGCGGCGCTGATCATGGCGCTCGTGATGAGTGCGTCGGCCATCCACGCGCAGGGCTCGAACGACCCGGGCCGGATGCTGGATTCGCTCCTCGGCACGCTGCGGGAGGAGCTGGCGACCACGGAGATGTTCGTGTCGACGTTCTACGGCGTCATCGACCGTCGCGCCGGGATGCTGCGCTATGCGAACGCCGGCCACCCGCACGCGTACCACGTCGCGGGCGACGGCACGTGCGAGCGGCTGCCGGCGCTCGATCCTCCGTTAGGCATGGTGGAAGCGGCGCACGCGGCGCGCACCCGGCCTTGGGTGAGCGGCACCGATCTGCTGCTCCTCTTCACCGACGGGGTGAGCGACGCGCGCAACCGCTTCGGCCGCCGGTTCGGCGAACAGCCCATCGTCGACACCGTTCGGCGGATGCACGCGGAGCCGCCGTTCACGATTCTGCAGCAGGTGTTCGCCCAACTCTTGGATCACACGGGCACGGCCGTCCAGCGCGACGACCTCGCGGTCGTGCTCGTGCGCAGCTGAGAGCGGCGTGTGAGCCAGCACCGCCGGCGCCGCGAGCCGCCGCCGGACGCGCCGGCGCGACCGCACCGCCCGCGGAAGCGATTCGGCCAACACTTTCTCACCGACCCGCGCATCCTGGCGCGCATTGCCGATGCCGCGCTGCTCGAGGTCGGGGACACGGTGATCGAGATCGGTCCGGGCCGCGGCGCGCTCACGGACGCGCTGCGGGTGCGCGCGTCCCGCGTGGTCGCGATCGAAGTGGACCGGGACCTCGCCGCCCGGTTGCGCGCGCGCTACGCGGGTGACGATGGCGTGTCGATCGTGGAAGGCGACGTGCTCGCGATGTCGTTGGGCGAGTTAGGCGCGGCGGCGCCGGGCGGCACCGTCCTGGTGGGCAACGTGCCGTACTACATCACGACGCCCATCATCTTCCACGCACTGGAGGCGCCGCGCCCGAAGCGCGCCGTGTTCCTGGTGCAGCGCGAGGTGGCGGAGCGCATCGTTGCACCGCCCGGGTCCAAGACGTACGGCGCGCTGTCGGTGAACGTGCGCGCGTTCGCGCACGCCGAGATGTTGTTCGCCGTGCACGCCGGCGCATTCCAGCCGGCGCCGTCCGTCGAGAGCGCGGTGATTCGCCTAACGCCGCGCGCGACGCCCGCGGTGCCCGCGTCGCTCGAGCCCGCGTTTCGACCGTTCGTGCAGGACGTGTTCGCGCTCCGCCGCAAGCAGATGCGGCGCGTCTTGCGCACGATCACGGGACGATCCGTGGAAGATGTCGACGCGCTGCTCGCCCGCGCCGGCGTGGACCCCGGGTCGCGACCGGAGACGCTCGACGTCCAACAGTTCGCCGCACTCGCGATGGCCGTCCGCGAACGCGAGTAACTGAGAGCTGGTCGAGCTTCCTCGCCTTGGGGAACACGGATCGGGCGGATGCAGCGGATTCGGCGGATCGCTCGGCTGCGGCGGGTGGTGCATCGTGGCTGGACGCACCTCTGACGAAGGCTCAAAGGATAACTAAAGGGATGCAAGAGATGGGGAAGATTGCTTCTGCATCAGAGATCGCGCGACTCGTGCGCTCGTCGCTGGCATCGCCGCCCTTGATACAACAAGTCGTGAATGCTGATTCGGCGCGCGGGAATCAGGCCGCCTTCAACCCATCGAGCTCGTTGTCGTTGGTTTGAAAAACAACAACAAGGCAACCGATCGCACGCATGAGATGCGCGCGGCAAGCCGTCACCGCCTAACGAAGAGCGGGCTCAGCGACGAGCGCGCAAGTCGCGCTGTCTCTGATGTCGAAGCAATCGTCCCCATCTCTTGCATCCCTTTCGTTATCCTTCGAGTCCTCTTCAGGGATGCCGCCCGGCCGCGACGTGCCATCCGCCGGGGCCGAGCGATCCGTGTGTTGTCCGGCTGTGCCCGTGTTTTGTCCGTTCAACAGAGCGAGGAAGTTTGCCACGCGCGGCGGAGCCGCCTAACGGAGATGCTGGGTCTTATCCGTTGGTGAGCGCGAACGACAGGCCTTCGAGCTCCATGGCCATGTTCACGGCTTTCACCGCCACGGTGTCAGGCACCTGCAGCTGGTGCGGCGCGAAATTGAGGATCGCGCGGATGCCTGCCTTGACCACCATGTCCGCCACCTCCTGCGCGGCCACCGCAGGCACAGCGAGCACGGCGATGTCCGGCGGTTGGCGCTTGGCCTCTTCGGGAAGGGAAGCGAGCGGCCGGATCACCAGGCCGTCGACGGAGCGGCCGACCTTCGCGGGATCGGAGTCGTACACGGCAACGATACGAAATCCGCGCTGCGCGAATCCATGGTACTGCGCCAAAGCGGCGCCGATCTTTCCGGCGCCGATGATGATCACTTGCCACTCCCGCTCCAGTCCCAGGATCTGGCGGAGTCGCGCCGACAACTCGGCCACCGAATATCCGAGGCCGCGCTTGCCGAACGATCCGAAAAACGAGAGGTCCTTCCGGACTTGAGCTGACGTCGTCCCGCCGCGGGCGGCCAACTCGTCGCTCGAGATTGTCGCAATCCCTCGCTTCTCGAAGTCCTCGAGGAAGCGCAGATAGATGGACAAACGACGAACCGTAGAGTCAGCGATCCGTTTCACGGGTGGTCTGGATTGAACTTGTGAATTTCTTCACAAGTTATCCGAGACCGCGCCCGCACGCCAGCCGGAAATCTCCACAGTAGTGGTTCAGTTTCGTGCGATTCGGGCGCGGCCGTTGAGCGACTCGGGACGTGTGAGACCTGCTGTGTCTCCCGAATCCGCCTCCGACGATGTTGAAAGCCTCACGACTGTGAACGCGGACGAGGCCGGACACGGACGGACAAAACAGGAACGTCGTTGTTGCGTCGGAAGCGGACATCGCGAGCAATGACAAATGAGTCCGCCTTG
>DASVAC010000236.1:0-5743 GCA_036376535.1 Gemmatimonadaceae bacterium
GGGGGTCTTGGTTTTCCGGTGGTCGCGGTCCAGAATACGCAGGCGATTGTACGGCGCGCACGCGTCTCGTGTGTCCGCAATCGTGCTGCTCCAACCGACACCACATGGCAGTGGCCGCGAAGAACAAGAACAAGAAAAACACACCGGCACCGTCGAAGCGACGCAACGTCGTCGCCGAAGCGCGCGGTCCTCGCAAATCGGCGCGCGACTCGCTCATCGAGTGGAGCCGCACGATCATCGCGGCCGCCGTGATCTTTCTCTTCGTCACGACGTTCATCGTCGAGGCGTATCGCATTCCGTCGGAGAGCATGGAGCCGACGCTGCTCGTCGGCGATTTTCTCTTCGCCAACAAGATTCTCTTCGGCGCGCACGTCCCGTTCACGCACTACAACCTGCCCGGCTTCCGCGATCCGCATCGCGGCGAAGTCGTGGTGTATCAGTCGCCGTCGCAGGATCGGCTGCCGGCGAACTTGCGCGTGAAGGATGAGCTCGCGCCGATCGTCGTGAAGCGATTGGTGGGAGTGGCCGGCGACACATTGTACATGCGCGACGGCATGCTGTACGTGAACGGGATTGCCCAACGGCAGGGATTCGGCGTGGGCGACAAGCCGTATGACTTCGTCGACACGCCGGACTCGCTCTTCAATTGGCAGGTGCCGTTCGAGATCAAGGGGTCGCGCTTCGGGCAGGCGCCGGCGCATCCGTCACACGACAACTGGGGTCCGTTCGTCGTGCCCGCGGGCCACTACTTCTCGTTGGGCGACAACCGGTACAACTCCGTCGACGCGCGATACTACGGCTTCGTTCCGCGTGCGAACGTTCGCGGCAAGCCGATGTTCATCTACATGTCCTTCGACTTCCAGGATCTTCGTGTTCGCTGGAGTCGCTTCGGCACGATCATCAGGTAAGAGTTAGGCGCGAGCGTCACTCCGCCCAGGGCTCATCATCCGCGAGGCGCTTCCACATTTGGTACTCGGGGCCTGCGTCCCACTCGGGCCACTCGCTGTCGTCGTCGCGGAGCCAGGCGTCCGGTGCGGCGTCGTACACGCCGCCGCGCCAGGCATCCGGGTCACAGAATGACAACGCTTCCGACCACTGCGGCTCCTCTGATTCGTCGTCTTGCCAGTCGTCGTGGTCGCGCCACGCCTTCGACATGATCGCTCTCCTGCTCCTGCCGCTCGAGTCGCCGCGCAGCGCCGGTCCTGGTATCGGATCGCCGGGCGACATTACGTGAGCGACGCCCGGCAGGCGTACACGCAACGAAACAGCCGGTCGGGCGTCATTTCCTCGAGCGGTTCCATTTCGACACACGCCCGCCGCCCGCGCGCTTCCGCAGCACATCCTCGAGCATCCACGCGCTTCTTCGTGATACCCCGCTGGGCATGAGTCGGTTTTCATCAATTTCATCGCAGCCCGCTGCGGTCGTGGTCGCCGGTGCGCTGGCGATCGTGTCGATCGCAGTGCTTGGATTGGGCCACGCGGCCGCCGGCGCGATCGTTTCCGACCTGTTGGTGACCGCCGAATTCGCGGCCTGCATGGCGATGTTCGCCGGGGCGCGGACCACCTCGCGCGGCACGCGGCGCGCGCTCTTCACGGCGCTTGCGTTAGCCATCGCGTTCGGGTTGATCGGGCGCGTGTCGTGGACGCTCGTCGAGATGGTCACGGGTCATCCGCCGCGGCCGCCGTACATCGAAGCCTTCGCCGGCGTCGCACTGCAACTGACCGCGATGGTGGGCTTCGCGATGGCGCTCACGCGCTATCGGCACCGCAACTGGATGCGGTTCGAGGCGATGGTCGATGCCTTACTGCTGATCGCCGCGGCGATGATCGTCATCGCGCAGGTCTCGGCGTATCCCGGCGCGGCCTCGGCGGCGGCAGATCCGATCATGCGCCACCTGGCGCTCGGCTGGAACGTGCTCGGCGCCGCCAACCTGATTCTCATCGTGCTGCTGCTCGTGTGGCGCGGCGAGGTGTTGGGCACGCGCCTCTCCGCCGGCCTCACCGCCGGAGCCGTTGCGTTAGGCCTCGGCGATTTCTTTTATGGGAGGGTCGTGCTGCTGGGCGGTGGGGCCGTTCCGCGCTCGACGGGGCTCTTGTGGTCGCTCGCCATCCTGTGCATGGCGGCGACCCTGCACGAGCCGCGGCGCGGGCCGCGCACCCTCGAGGAGTCCGTCGAGTCGCCCACCTACGCGAGCGACGCGGCGCGCGTACGCACGTTCTCGATCGTCGTCGCGATCCTCATCGCCACGTTGAGCGCGTCCATGCTCGCCTTCCGGCGCGGGCACAGCCTCGCGTTAGGCATGGCCCTCACGGCGTTCGGCGTCCTCCTGGCGCTGCGCGCCGGACACGCGCTCTGGACGCACCGCCGCACCACCATGGTGCTCGAGCACGCAGCCTTGGCCGAGCGCGAGATCGCGTCGCTCCTCGAGCAGCGCGTCGACGCACGCACGGCCGAGCTCGCCGAGGCGCACCGGGTGATGCAGCGGATGTGGACGTTAGGCCAGCAGATCGCGCTCGAGCTCACCCCGGAGCGGGTGCTGCGGCGCTTCATCGAGGCGGCCATGGACGTGCTCCGCGTGGACGGCGGCGCCGTGGGCCTCGTGTCCGCCGACCGCGTCCAGGTGGCGATCACCGCGGGCCTCGACGGCGCACCGTCCATCGCCGGGCGCAGCTTCCCCGTGTCCTCCTCGGCGATGGGCCGCGTAGTGCGCACCGCCGAAGCGTGGTGGACCGCCGACGCGCAGCGCTCGTCGTCCGCCGGCGAAGAAGACGTGCCGGTGGCCGATGGCGCCCGCGCCGCGGTGGTGATCCCGCTGCAGCGCCGCGGCGAGTGCATCGGCGCGATCATGCTCGTGTCGCGCGTGTCGCGCGCGTTCTCCGACAGCGAGATCTCGCACGTCGAAGCGATGGCCGACCTGTTGTCGGTGGCCCTCGCCAACGCCGACCTGCTCGAGACGCTGCGCAAGGCGGAGTGGCGCTTCCGCACGCTGTTCCGCGTCGCACCCGACGCCGTGCTGACGCTGTTCGCCAGCGGCCGCATCGCCGAGGCGAACGATGCCGTGCGCGACATCCTCGGCCTGTTCCCCGCACAGGTCGTTGGGCGAACGCTCGACGAGTTCGTTGCCGACGAGGAGCTCGACCGGTTCCGCACCGAATTCCAGAGCGTGTTGAGCGGACGGCCGACGCGACTCGAGCTGCACCTCAAACACGAGGCGGGCGTGCGCGTCGTTGCGTTAGCCGCGCGGCTGCTGCCCGAGACGGATCCGCCCATGATCCTCATCCTCGGCCGCGACATGACGGCCGAGCGCGAGATGCGCATGCGCCTCGCGGAAACGGAACGCCTCGCGGCGGTGGGCGAGCTCGTGGCCGGCGTGGCGCACGAGGTGAACAACCCGCTGTGCACCATCAGCGCGTTCGCCCAACTGCTGCAGCGCGACGGCGGCATGTCGGCGGATCAGCGCGAGTCGGTGGACATCATCGCGTCGGAAACGATGCGCGCGAGCCAGGTGCTGCGCGACCTGCTCACGTTCGCGCGGCGAAGCGAGGCGGATTCGACGACGATCCAGCTCAACGAGCTGATCGAGCGCACGATGCGCCTGCGCAGCTACGAGATGTCGTCGTTAGGCATCGCGTCCGAGCAGGTGCTGGCGGCCGAACTGCCGACGGTGCAGGGGGACCCGCGGCAGCTGCAGCAGGTGCTGCTCAACCTCGTGATGAACGCGATCCAGGCCATGGAGCCGTTGGGCGGCGGTACCCTGCGCATCATCACGCGCCGCGATGACGACCGCGTGCTGCTGGAAGTGGCGGACACCGGCCGCGGCATCCCGGCCGAAGCGCGCGCGCACGTGTTCGAGCCGTTCTTCACGACCAAGCGAGATGGCACCGGTTTGGGCTTGAGTGTGAGCTACGGCATTGTGGCGGCGCACGGCGGCGCGATATCCATTGCGCACACCGATGCGGGTGGCACAATGTTTCGAGTGACGCTGCCGGCGATGGAAGAAGTCGAAGTCCGGGAACAGCCGGCTCGGGCCGTTGCGGAGACGCCGGCGTCGCCCTTGTCCGGCATTCAGATGCTGTTCGTGGACGACGAGCTCGCGTTGCATCGCGGCATCCGGAGTTACGCGCGTCGCCGCGGATTCGGGGTGGTGACGGTACCGGACGGCGCGACGGCGTTGGACGCCGCTCGGCGGTCGCGATTCGACGTCGTCGTGTGCGACCTGCGCATGAGCGGCATCGATGGGCCAGCGTTCTACGAGGTGTTGCGCCGGGAATATCCGTCGTTGGCGCTGCGGACGCTCTTCATCACCGGCGATCTCGTGAGCGCGAGCAGCCGGGCGTTTCTCGAGTCGGCGGGCCAGCCCGTGCTGGCGAAGCCGTTCGACCTGGAGCGGCTGGAGGTGTCCGTCGCGTCGTTGTTGCGCGAGGCGCCGACGGCTGCCGCCTAACGGAAACACGACCCCGAGGACACGGGATGGATACCAGGACCACGCTGCTGGTGAGCGTTCTCGCGCTGTGTGCGCTGGGCTGCGCCGTGTTCATCGCGGCGCGGTTGCGCACGTTGTCGGCACAGCGCGCCGACGCGGCGATGCGCTCGGCGGCGACGCTGGCCGAGCTGCACCTGGTGACCAGGGAGCTCAAGGCGCGCCAGGACAACGAGCCGCCGGAAGAGGCCGCGCTCTCGCCGGGCGAGCGTCTGCTCCGGCGCTATCCCGGCACGTCGGCCGGAACGCGTTCCGAGTGAGCACGAGGCGGATCGCGATGCCCATCACTCTCGGTTAGGCATGCCCGAATTCTTCCCGCGACGCACGATCGAGTTCCGCGCCATCGAGCTCAAGCTCCCGCGGCGCGTGTCGTTGTCCCTCATCGGCATGGCCGCGACAACGGCCGCGCTGGTGCGCTTGCTGCGACTCCTCGCGCTATCGAACCGCTCGCTCACGCTGTGGGAGATCCTGCCGATTTTCGCCGCCATGTACATCGTTCTGTTAGGCATGACGGCGCTGTACCTCGGCAATCATCCAGTACATCAATGGCTGTGGCGCGCGCCTGTCTTCGCCGCGCTCGAGTGCGTGGGCGAGGCCATCGTGAGCGCGCTACTCATCGCGATGCACGTCGAGCGCATCGGGCAGGCCCACGCTGAATGGGCGAACTGGCTATCGATGGCGCTCCTGACGCTCGCGCGCCACGGGATCGCGATCGTGGTGTTCGCGCTCGTGCTCGCATTCGTCGTGCAACTCGTCCGGAGTACCCTCATCGAGAAAGAGCGCGACGAGCACGAGAAGGAGCGATCCCTGTAATTATCTTCTTGTCCTTCGTGGTACGAATCTCCAGGCGGTTCGACCCAACCCGATGTGGAGAGCCTAACGACAGAGGATCAAAGGATAACAACAAGGATACAGGGGACGGGGTCGGTTCCCATCCGACCTCAACGATGCACGCAGCATGAAGTGGCCGGTACATCGACCACACCTGTGGCATCGCTGGGCCGTTGCGGTCGAATGTGAACGACCCCATCTCTTGTATCCTTGTCGTTCTATGAGAGCGATTGTCAACGGCGGACTTCGTCCAGACTGATCGTCGCGGCGTTTTGGCCGTGGCAATCAGGCCCATAGTCTGAACTGCGCGATGGACGTTCCGCCGCGATGGGTGCCGCAGTGTCGTCTTCTTCCGCATCGTTCCGCGTTGCCTCAGCTCCAGTGTCGATTCGACGGATGCAAGCGCTTGGGTCGCGCAGGGCGAACCATGG
>DASVAC010000237.1:0-2852 GCA_036376535.1 Gemmatimonadaceae bacterium
CAACATCTTCAAGACGCCGGAACTGAAGTCGCGTATTGGCTTCACGCTGCTGGCGTTGATCATCTATCGCGTCGGCTCGCACATCACGGCGCCGGGCATCGACACGCAGGCGCTGATCGACTTCTTCAAGAGCCAGCAGGCGGGCGGCCTCCTCGGCCTCTACGACCTGTTCGTGGGCGGCGGCCTCTCGCGCGCCACGCTGTTTGCGTTAGGCATCATCCCGTACATCTCGGCGAGCATCGTGTTCCAGATTCTCGCCGCGGTCCTGCCGAGCGTCGAGAAGCTGCAGCGCGAGGAGCAGGGGCGGAAGAAAGTCGAGCAGTGGACGCGCTACATGACGATCGGCATCGCGGTCATGCAGGCGTGGGGCTACGCGCTGTTCACCGAGTCGCTGCAGGGCGCGGTGGCGCATCCGGGCCTGGCGTTCCGCGTCCAGATGACGCTGTTCCTCACAGCCGGCGCCATCTTCGTGATGTGGTTAGGCGAGCAGATCACCGATCGGGGCGTCGGGAACGGCGCGTCGCTGCTGATCTTCTTCTCGATCATCGAGCGATTCTGGCCGGCCATCGTGCCGACGTTCGGCTTTCTGTCGACGGGTGCGCTATCGCCGTTCAAGCTGCTGATCCTTGGACTCGTGATGGTCGGCGTGGTCGCAGCGACCGTGGCGATCACGGTGGCGGCGCGCCGCGTGCCGATCCAGATCCCGCAGCGCTCGGTGGCGCGTGGGCGGCAACGCGAGTCGTCCAAGAACTTCATCCCGTTGCGCATGGTCGCGGCCAACGTGATGCCGATCATCTTCGCGCAAACGGTGATCGTCGTGCCCGGCACGCTCGCGCAGTTCGGCAGCCGGGCGCCGTGGGCGCAGCAGATGGCCGAAATACTCAATCCCGGCACGTGGGAATACTATGTGCTGATGACGATCCTGATCCTGTTCTTCACGTACTTCTACACGGCCATCATTTTCAATCCGATCGACATCGCCGAGAACCTGAAAAAGCAGGGCGGCTTCATTCCCGGCGTGAAGCCGGGCGCGAAGACGGCGGAGTACATCGAGAAAGTGATGTCACGCATCACCTTCCCGGGCGCGGTCTTCTTGGCGCTCATCGCGCTGCTGCCGATCTGGATCTCGGACCTGATCAATGTTCCGTTCCGCTTTGGCGGCACGTCGCTTCTGATCGTCGTCGGCGTCGGACTGGACACGCTCGCGCAACTGCAGCAGCACCTGTATCTGCGCAAGTACGACGGCTTCATGAAGAAGGGTCGCGTGCGATTCCGCGGCCGGGCGACGACGTACTGAGCGCACACCTCATCTTCGGCGACTGGGAGCGGATGGACACATGAACATCGTGTTGCTCGGCCCTCCCGGCGCCGGGAAGGGTACGCAAGGCGAGCGCGTCGCGCGCGAGCTCGAGATTCCCAAGCTGGCCACCGGCGATGTGCTGCGCGAGGCCGTTAGGCAGGGGACGCCCCAGGGTCTCGAGGCCAAGCGATACATGGACACGGGCGATCTCGTCCCCGACTCCGTCATCCTCGGTATCATGAAGGAAGCGCTGGCCAAGCCGGACGCCGCGCGCGGCGTGGTGCTCGACGGCGTGGTGCGCACGGTGCCGCAGGCGGAGGGCCTCGCGCGCGTGCTGGCGGAGTTAGGCCGCAAGCTCGACATCGTGCTGGTGTTCGACGTGGACGAGGAAGAGCTGGTGCGCCGCCTGAGTGCGCGCACGGTGTGCGAGAACTGCCAGACGCCGTACGCTGGCCGGGCGCCTGGAAGCACCTGTGAGAAGTGCGGCGGCAAACTGGTCCGCCGCAAGGATGACGAGCCCGACGCGGTCCGCACGCGCATGCGCGCGTATCGGGATCAGACGGCGCCGGTCATCGAATGGTATCGCGCGCGTGCGCGGGATGCGGCGCTGCGCGGTCAGAACGCGGCACGCGTGGTCACGGTGGACGCGATCGGGACGATGGACGACGTCACGACGCGCGTGTTGACAGCGTTAGGAAAATGATTCAGCTCAAGTCACCGCGCGAAATCGAAGTGATGGCCGAGGGCGGCAAGATTCTCGCGGACACGGTGGCCATGTTGTCGACGCACGTGGAGCCGGGCATGTCGACGCTCGACCTCGACACCCTGGCCGAGGGCTTCATCCGGTCGCACGACAACGCGGTACCGGCGTTCAAGGGGCTCTACGGATTCCCGGGCTCCATCTGCACGTCCATCAACGAGGAGATCGTACACGGGATTCCGTCGCGCAAGCGCGTGCTGCGCGAGGGCGATCTGGTGTCGATCGACGTCGGCGTCGGCTACAAGGGCTTCTTCACCGACTCGGCGGCGACGGTCGCGGTGGGCGAGACCGACGAGGAGTCGCGGCGGCTGCTCGCCGTGACGGTCGAGGCGCTGGAGGCCGGAATCGCCGCGGCGACCACGGAGAACCACATCGGCGACATCGGCGCGGCGATTCAGCACGTGGTGGAAGACGCGGGCTTCAGCGTGGTGCGCGAGCTCGTGGGGCACGGCATCGGGACGGAGTTCCACGAGGAGCCGCAGGTGCCTAACTACGGCAAACCGAAGCGGCTGATGAAGCTGTCGCCCGGCCTGACGATCGCGATCGAGCCCATGGTGAATGCCGGGGCGCCCAAGACGCGCACGATGCCGGACCGGTGGACGATCGTGACGGCCGACGGCTCGCGCTCGGCGCACTTCGAGCACACGGTGGCGATCACCGACCGGGGGCCGAGGGTGCTGACCAGACGGGGAAGCGGCGCCTGACGGCGCCTGAGGGAAGCGCTTTGCTGGGGGAAGCGGCGCCTAAGGCGCCTGTGGGAAGCGGGCGCCCCTTTCCCTCAGGCGGCGAAAG
>DASVAC010000238.1:0-4611 GCA_036376535.1 Gemmatimonadaceae bacterium
CGTGCTGTTCACCACGATCTCATCTTTTTCCACCTGTAATCCCCACTGCGCGAGCGGACCGATGTCGCTCACGAAGCCGAGCATCGGCAGGATGACATCGACGTCGAGATTGAAGTGCGTTTTGGCCTTCACGTCTTTGAGCGTCACCGCCCGCACGCCTTCGCCATTGCCGAGCACCTCGGCAAGCTCGTGAAAGGTGAGCACCTTGGCGCGACCCTCGGACGCCGCCGTGGTCACGGCGTGCACCGTCGCCCCGTGCGCGCGGAATCGGTCGCTGCGATGGACTAACGTCAGCTCCGCCGCCCGATCCAACAGCTGCTGCGCCCAGTCGAACGCCGAGTCGCCGCCGCCTACGATGAGGACCCGCTGCCCGCGAAACGCCTCCGGGTCAGACACCCGATCGTAGATCCCGCGCCCGTACCACTGCTCGGCCGACGGCTGCGGCAATCGCCGCGGCGAAAACGCGCCGATCCCAGCCGCTACCACGATCGCCCGCGACGGAAACCGGTCCGTTTCGGTGACCAGCGTGAAGCAGCCGCCGTCCTCTTCCAGTGAGACCACTCGCTGATTCAGGTGGACCGACGGCGAAAACCGGCTGGCTTGCTGCACGAGGTCGCGGACCAGGTCCTTCGCCAGGATCTGCGGAATCCCCGCGACGTCGAAGATGTACTTCTCCGGATACAGCGCGAGCAGCTGACCGCCCAACTCCGGCAGTGCGTCGACAATGCGCGCCGTGACCCCGCGCATGCCCGAATAGAAGGACGCGAAGAGCCCGGTCGGCCCTCCGCCGATGATCGTGATGTCTCGGATGTCGTGCGGCATGGAGTCGGATGACTGATGATCACGGCGTGCGCCTCGCCGCCGTGGCCTGCGAGTCTGTAATAATGCACTCTGACGAGCACATACTGGAATACGCCGGCTCGTTCCGCCTCGTACGCAAGATCGCGCAAGGCGGCATGGCCACTGTCTACGAGGCCGAGCACCTGGGGCCCGCGGGCTTCGCCAAGCGCATCGCGCTCAAGGTCATCCACCCGCACTACGCCAAAGAGAAAACCTGGCTCCAGCTGTTCATCGACGAGGCCAAGCTCTCCGCCAACCTCGTCCACGGCAACATCGTCCAGATCTACCAGCTCGGCGAAGTCGAAGGGCAGTACTACATTGCCATGGAGTACATCAAGGGCCCGACGCTGCGCAACATGATCGAGCGGCACCGCGAGCTCGATCGATTGATCCCCGTGCACGTCGCCGCGTACGTCACGAGCCGCGTCTGTCGCGCGCTCGACTTCGCCCACACGTACGCCGGACCCGATGGCCGCCCGCTCGACATCGTGCACCGCGACGTTTCGCCTAACAACATCATGTCGACGTGGGACGGCCACATCAAACTGGCCGACTTCGGCATCGCGAAAGCGAAGACGTCCACCGATCCCATGGACAAGTCGCCGATGTTGATGATGGGCAAGAAGCACTACATGAGCCCCGAACAGATCCTGGGCCTCGACGTCGACGGTCGCAGCGACGTGTTCGCCATCGGCGTCGTGCTCTACGAGCTGCTCACGCTCGAGCCGTTGTTCTACGAGGACGCAACCGAGTTGTTGATCGACGAAGTCACGTGGCGCCCGCTGCCCAACATTCGCGAGAAAGTGCCCGCTGTTCCCAAGGCAATCGAAGAAGCGCTCATGGCGGCGCTCGATCGCGATCCGGCGCATCGACCAACCGCGGCCACCTTCGGGAAAACACTCGATCGGTGGTGCGAAGCCCAGTCCGTGGTCGCCACACCCGATCGTTTGCAGGATCATCTCGCCGCGCTTTTCCCCACGACGTATCAGCCTTCGGCCGCCGGCGGCGAGGTCACGCGCTTCTCGAACTTCAAGCACGGCCTGCGCCGCAACGGCGAACACCAGCGCGGCTGGTTCGGCCGACTGCTGCACGGCATGCGCGCCTGACCCGCGCGCTCACGAGCGCGCGCCACGAGCGTTAGATTTTGCGGCATGCGAATCTACACGCGCACCGGAGACAAAGGCGACACAGGTTTGTTCGGCGGCGGACGCGTTCCGAAGGACGACCCGCGCGTCGAAGCGTACGGCGAGGTCGACGAGCTGAACGCCGTCTTGGGCCTCGCGCGCTCCATCGAGATGATGCCGCGCATCGATGAAGTCCTCGCACCGATCCAACGCGACCTGTTCAGCCTGGGTGCGCTCCTCGCCACGCCGCATCCGGAAAAAGTTCGCGAGCAGCTCGAGAAAGCCCGCATCGACGACGCGCGCATCGCGAGCCTCGAGCGCTCCATCGACGACGGCGAAGCCGAGCTCACACCGCTCACTGCGTTCATTCTTCCGGGCGGAACGCCCAAATCCGCGGCGCTGCACGTGGCACGCACGGTGTGTCGCCGCGCCGAGCGGCGCGTGATCGCGTTGCGACGCGACGTGGAGCTGCCGGCGATCGTCGTCATCTATCTCAATCGCCTCTCCGATTTGCTCTTCGTGCTCGCCCGCGTCGCCAACCGGCGCGCCGGCGCGGCGGAGGTGACGTGGTAGCTCGGCGCGAGCGCGCCCCCACTGCGCTGCGCCTCCTCGACTGCGACATCCTCGTCGAGCCCGGTCTGTTAGGCACCATCGGCGCGGTCGCGGCGCGCGTTGCGCCCGCACACCGCTACGTGATCGTCACCGACGACACGGTGGCCGAACAGTACGCGGCGCGCGTCGTCGAGTCGTTCGCCGGCGCCCAACCGCTCCTGCTCCGCATTCCGCCCGGCGAGTCGCACAAGACGCGCGCCACCTGGTCAAGCCTAACGGACGAGATGCTCGACGCCGGCTGCGGGCGCGACACCACCGTGATCGCGCTGGGCGGCGGCGTGGTGGGCGACCTCGCGGGGTTCGTCGCCGCGACGTTCATGCGCGGCATTCCATTCGTGCAAGTGCCCACGACGCTGCTCGCGATGATCGACGCATCCATCGGCGGCAAAACGGGCGTCGATGCGCCGGCGGGCAAGAATCTCGTCGGCGCGTTTCACCAACCTTCGGCGGTCGTCGCCGATCCGCGCGCGCTCGCGACGCTGCCGGTCGAGCAGCTGCGCGCCGGCGCCGCCGAAGCGATCAAGCACGGCGTCATCACCGATGCGGCGTACTTCGACCGCATCGCCGCCGCGCTCCCCGCGCTCCTCCACGACCCCGCCGGCGACGCGATGCACGAGCTCATCATCGGCAGCATCACGATCAAAGCCGGCATTGTGTTAGGCGACGAGCGCGAGCGCGGCATGCGCAAGATCCTCAACTTCGGCCACACCCTGGGCCACGCGATCGAGACCGCGAGCGACTATCGCCTGCTGCACGGCGAAGCCATCGCCATCGGCATGGTACTCGAGGCAACCCTGGCCGAAATGATCGGTGTCGCCGCGGCCGGCACTGCCGTGCGCGTGCGCGATGTCGTCGCGCGCACCGGTCTTCCGGTTGCGCCGCCGCCCGCACTCTCGCCGGAACGTCTGCTCGCGCTCACTCGTACGGATAAGAAAGCGCGAGCCGGCGCAGTCGAATACGCGCTGCCGCTCACCATCGGCACCATGGCCGGCGCCGATACGCAATGGAGCGTGCGCGTCCGCGACGACGATGTCCTCGCGGTGCTGCGCGCCGCATCGCGCTGACATTCCTCGAGGAGCTTGAGCGTGGCACCGCGCCTGTTCGTACTCGCCATCATCGTCAGCGTCGTCGGTCTCGCATTCGCCGCGTATTTGCTCGACGTACCGCCGCTCTGGATTGCGATTGCGGTTGCACTCGTCGTGATTCGCACAGCAATTTCGATCTGGCGACGCGCGCGACGCGAGCGAATCCAGGGGCGCTAACCCACGATTTTCAGACGGATTCGCACGGCATTCGCTGTTCCATCGGGGCCCCGCTTCCGCGCGCGCAAGAACGCATGGGACCCGCAAATCGTTGTGCCCCAATGCAATTACCCTAGGGCGACACAACGACCTGTCTCGGTATGAATCGTGGCTGTTGACCTAACCGGGGGCTCGCGTTATCGTGCGCTCCCCTGGCGGTATCGCGCACGCAAGGCTTCCCGGTTCGTCCACCTTTTTGCGACAGGAAAGGGGCGAGTATGGAGCATGTGGCCGAGAGCAGGTCCAAAGGGTTTTTCCGCTCTTCTCCCTCCACAGCATTCGATCAGTACCTCCAAGACATCCAGAAGCTTCCCCTCATAACCGAACCCGAAGAAGAACGACGTCTCGCGCGTCGCGCGCAAAAAGGTGATGAGCGCGCCGCGGAACGCCTCGTGACCGCCAACCTTCGATTCGTCATTTCGTACGTCAAGAAATATCAGGGGCACGGTCTGGATCTGAGCGAGCTGGTGGCCATCGGGAACGAAGGCCTGCTCAAAGCAGTCAAGAAGTTCGATCCGGACCAGGGCGTGAAGTTCATCTCGTACGCCGTATGGTGGGTCAGGCAAGCCGTCCTGAAAGCCCTCGCCGAACAAACCCGCTCCGTCCGCATTCCCCTCAATCAAAACTCGCAGCTCATCAAGCTCGCTCGCGCCGAAACGGTGCTCGCGCAGGTGCTCAAGCGCGACCCCACCGACGACGAGATCAGCCGCTTGATCGAGGAGACGCCGGAGACG
>DASVAC010000239.1:0-6282 GCA_036376535.1 Gemmatimonadaceae bacterium
TCGAGGAGGACGCGGCGGATTTCGCGCAGCCCTTCCTTGATGTCGGCTTCCGACAGGACGCCGCGGCCGCGCAGGCGCGCGAACACGGAGTCCAGCTTTTCACTCAGCTCGTCAAACATAGCCGTGTAAGATAGATCGACGTATCATTGAGTTCAACGACGTGACGTGCCTGGATGGCTCCTCTGTAGAGGGTTCAGCTGGCTCCTCTGTAGAGGGTTCAAAGGATAACAAAAAGGATGCAAGAGATGGGGATGATCGGCCTGCTGCGGACGAGAGTGCGTTCCTCACGCTCATGGCACCGTCCAGCCCGCGCGGCCGATGATCGTTGGATGTGCGTTAGAACGATCATCCCCCTCCCTTGCATCCTTTTTGTTATCCTTTGAACCCTCTACAGAGGAGCTCGACCGCCACGATGAAGTTCTGATTGCTGATTGGCCCCTCCAACTCGTCGCTCCTTCGCCGTCTCCTCCAGTCAACAGAAATGGCTCGCACACAGCGTAAAGAAGAGATTCTTCGCTCGGAGCTTCCGCCGACGCTGCCGCTCATGGCGCTCCGGTCGACCATCGTCTATCCGCTGGGCACGATCGCGGTCCAGATGGGCGCGCCCGAAAACCTGTCGATCATCCGGTCCAACGACGAACCCGGGCTGATCGTGGGGCTGCTCGTGGCCACGGGCGATCACGACGAGCCGATCAACGCGGACGCATTCGTGGGGCGGGTGGGTGTTGCCGCGCGCGTCCACGAGCGGATCAACCTGCCCGGCGACACGATCCAGATCACGCTGCAGGGACTGCGTCGCATCGTGGTCGAGTCCGTGGTGTCACGCGAGCCGTATCCGGTGGCCGTGATCAAGCCGGCCAAGGAGACGCCGCTCGATCCAATCGAGGGCGAGGAGCTGATGGCGCGCCTCGTGTCCGCGGCGGAGACGTTGGCCGAGCTCGTGGATCGCATTCCGGACGAGGTGCCGGCGATCCTCAAGATGAACATGTCGGACCCGGGGCGGTTCGCCGATCTGGCGGCGACGAACATGAACCTGCGCATCTCGGAAAAGGACGAGGTGCTGCAGCGGCTGGACATCGGGGACCGCATCCGGTTCGTGTTAGGCCGTCTCGAGCGCGAAGTCGCGCGGGCGCGCGTGATGGAAGACATCAAGCGCCAGACCGAAGTGAAGATCGAGCAGCACCAGCGCGAGTTCTACCTGCGCCAGCAATTGCGCGCCATTCAAGCAGAGTTAGGCGAAGCCGATCCGGGCGAGAAAGATGCGATCGACATCCTGAAGAAGATCGAGGACGCGCAGCTCCCCGAGAAGGCGGCGCACGAGGCGCGGCGCGAGACGGAGCGGCTGCGCATGCTGTCGCCGGCGTCGAGCGAGTACCAGGTGATCCGCACGTACCTCGACTGGTTGCTGTCGCTGCCGTGGACGACGACGTCGGGGGCCGATACGATCACGCTGCAGAAAGTGCAGGAAGCGCTGGACGCGAAGCACTACGGGCTGAGCGAGGCGAAGGAGCGCATCCGCGAGTATCTCGCGGTACGCCAGCTGCGCGGCGGCGACCCGCACGGGCCGATTCTCTGCTTCGTGGGTCCGCCGGGCACGGGCAAGACGTCGTTAGGCGAAGCGATCGCGTCGTCGATCGGGCGCGCATTCTACCGCATCTCGGTGGGCGGCGTGCGCGACGAAGCCGAGATCCGCGGACACCGGCGCACGTACGTGGGCGCGATGCCCGGCCTGCTGATCCAGGCGCTGCGCCGCGTCGCGGTGCGCGATCCCGTCCTCATGATCGACGAGATCGACAAGATGACATCGGGCGGGATGGCCGGCGATCCGACGGCGGCCATGCTCGAGGTGCTCGACCCGTCGCAGAATCACGGGTTCGTCGACCATTACGTGAACCTGCCGTTCGATTTGTCGTCGGTGCTGTTCATCTGCACGGCGAACAACCTGTTCGACATTCCGGCGCCGCTCCGCGACCGCATGGAAGTGATCCGGATCGCGGGCTACACGATCGAAGAGAAGGTGGAGATCGCGTGGCGGTATCTGCTGCCGAAGCTGTTCGAGGAGCACGGCATCACGGACAAGGAGCTGCAATTCACCGACGAAGTGCTCGGATTCATCTCGAGCGGCTATTCGCGCGAAGCGGGGCTCCGCGGGTTCTCGCGCAACATCTCGGCGATCATGCGCAAGCGCGCGCTGCGGAAGGCCGAGGGCGAAGAAGGCGCCTGGGTGGTGGACACCGCGAAGGTCGAGGAGTTGTTAGGCGCGCCGCGCTACGCGCGCGAGGAAGCCGAGAAGGAACCCGAAGTCGGAACGGTGACGGGTCTGGCGTGGACGGCCACCGGCGGCGACCTCATGATCATCGAGGCGCTCAAGATGCCCGGCACCGGCCGGTTGATCGTGACCGGTCAGTTAGGCGACGTGATGCGCGAGTCCGTGGATGCGGCCTACTCGTACGTACGGTCGCGGGCCAAGCAGCTCGAGATCGATGAGAAGATGTTTCGCGAGTTCGACCTGCACATTCACCTGCCCGCGGGCGCGGTGCCCAAAGACGGACCGAGCGCGGGCATCACGGTGACACTGGCCATCGCGAGCGCGCTCTCCGAGCGGCCGGTGCGCCGCGACCTGGCGATGACGGGCGAGGTGACGCTGCGCGGCAAAGTGCTCGAGATCGGCGGCGTGAAGGAGAAGATGATGGCCGCGTATCGAGCGGGCCTGCGCGAAGTGATCCTCCCCAAGATGAACGAGAAGGATCTGCGCGACGTGCCGGACGAAATGCGCGCGAACATGGTGTTCACGTTCGCGGCGACGATGGATGAAGTGTTCCGATTGGCGCTTTTGCCGCCGGTGCCCGGCCAACCGGCGGATCAGCCGTCGGTGCCGGAGCGCGAGGCGACGGGGCGAACGGTGGCGGTCGAGCGCCCCGCGGTGGGCTCAGGGCGCGCCTAACGGAAGCTCAGCGCGTCGAGTCGGCGGCGGGGCACGCGCCCGTCGCCGGACACGCGGTGACGTGCGCCTTGTCGGCCCGCACCGCGCTCGCCGGGGTACCGGTGGGCAGGTCCGTATACAACACGGCCGGGTGGCCCGCCACCGTGCCGCCCCAGATGGTCACCGTGCGCCCGTGCGGCACATCGTAGACCTTGCCTAACGGCGTGTCCTTTGCCGCCGGGTTGTCGAAGCGGCGCGCGAGGATGGCTTCCAGGTCGCTGCCGAACACGCCCGACTGGAAGGTCGTGTTCCAGAGCGTGAGCCATGCGACGCCGTCGCCCGAGGGAAACTTGATCACCTCGTAGCGATCACCCGCCAAGGCGGCGGCCGTCTGCATGGACACGTTCTGCTGCTGCAGAAACTGCAGCAGAAAGATCCGCGTCTCGAACTCGCCCAGGTTGTCGTCGTACGTCACCGTGCCGCTCGACGGCTTCGCGAACGCGATCGCGAGCGGCCCCTGGCGCTGCGGCGAAAAAAACGATCCCGTGTGCAGAATCTCCGACGTCGACGCCGGCATGTTCTCGCCGTACGGCTGCTTGCCCGGGTCGTGCAGCTGGAACTGGCGCACGAACTCCGCGCCGCTCAGGTACGGAAAGATCAACGTCTCCTGCACGATCTCGGGCGCGGCGCGGAGCTCGGCCATGCCCTGCATGCGGCTGTCGCGGATCATGTCGCGCACGCGATCCCAGCCCCCGGGAAGCCCGGCACCTGGACCGAGCGTGGCCTGGATGGGCACGAGCATCGCCTGTCCCTCGATCACCGCTTTCGCCGCCTGGCTGCGATCGTTCTGCCGGCTTAAGCGGTTGATCGAATCGAGATTCATGTACTGGTCTTGCAGCGCGTGTACGAGCTCGTGCTGGATGGTCACGCCCGTGATGTCGGGCGGCGAGCTGTCGACCACGTACAGCACTTTCGTGTGCGGGTCGTAGAAGCCCTCGACCTGCTCCGTTAGCAGGTTGATGAACAGCGACCGCAGGTCGAGCGTGTCCGGGATGAGGCCTAACCGGCCGTAAAAAATCTGCTTGGCCGTGAGCTCCTTGTCGCTGTCTTCGGTCTTGAATTGGGCCTCGAGAAATTGGCGGACCTGCGCTCTGGTGCGCGTCTCGAGCACGGGCGGACGCTTGAACGTGAGCCCCGTGCCGCGCTCGATGATCGGAATGTCCTCGGCCACCTGCCGCGCGTACGGTCCGTTGGTCGCGGCCTCGTCGCTGCGCGCGCACGCGGTGACCGCGGCGATGCACAGCGCCGCCGCGATCCCGCGGCGCACGGCGTTCACGGCACCCATTGCACGTCCTGACCCGTGGCGACCGCGACGACGCGCGCGACATCGAACGCGCGCACGACCAATCCGGCGTCGATCAGTCGGCGCTGCAGCTCCGTTTCGAGGGCCGCCAGGCGCGAGCGAGCCGCGGGTACCACCCTCGGCGTCCGCTCGGGCGCCGGCGCCGGCTGTCCGTTAGGCGCCTGATCCGCGGGCGGACCGGCGGGCGCCGGCGTCGGCGTGGGCGTCGGCATACGCTGTCCGGTGAACGCCGCCTCGAGCTCGGCGCCGAAGCGCTCGAGCGCCGCCATGCCGCCGCGCGCCATGCGCTCGATGGGGTCGTCCACCACCTCGCCGTTCTCCACCGTGGGCCGCGGCGCCGCGGCGCGCGGCGCGGCGACCACGTCGCGCTCTGCCAGCCTAACGAGATGCCGGCGCTCGACGATGAGCGCCTCGAGATCGGTCGGATAGCGCGCCAGGGCCTGCGTGTGCGCGCACGCCTCGTCGAGCGCATCGATCGCGCGATCGGGCCGCGCACGATCGGTGATGTAGCGGTCCGTGAGCGCCACGCTCGCGACGAGTGCCTCTTCGGCGATGGCGACGTTGTGGTGCCGCTCGAGACGTTCCTTGCGCGCGTGCAGCACCTCGAGCGTCTGCTCGACCGTGAGCTCGCGCACGGTGATTTTCTGGAACCGCCGCTCGAGCGCGGGGTCGCCGCGCACCCAGTGATCGTACTCGTCCTGGGTGGTCGCGCCGATTACGCGGAACTCGCCGCGCACGAGCGCGGGCTTGAGCATGTTCGCGGCATCCATCGCCGCGCCCATTGCGGTACCCTGCCCGATCAGGTTGTGCAGCTCGTCGATGAACAGGATGATGTTCGGGTCGGTGGACGCGGCGCTGACGATGTCGCGCAGGCGCTCCTCGTATTGTCCGCGGTACATGGTGCCGGCGAGCAGCGCGACGTGGTCGAGCGCAAGCAGTTTCACCTGGCGCAGTGCGAGCGGCACGTCGCCCGACGCGATGCGTTGGGCAAGCCCCTCGGCGATGGCGGTCTTGCCGACACCCGCGGGTCCCACCAGCGCGGGATTGTTCTTGCTCTGGCGCAGCAGGATGTCGATGACCCGCGCGATCTCATCATCGCGGCAGCGCACGGACTCGAGGCGGCCCGCGCGCGCGTCCGCCGTCAAATCGCGCGTAGTGCGCGACAGCGCCTGGTCGTCGGATCCCAAGACGTCGCCCAGCATCAGATTCCCGTTAGGCCTCGATACCACTCGATGAGCGGGCCGCCCCACAGCAGCGCGATCATGGCCGCGGGAGCCAGGAACACGCCGAATGGAACGAGCGGCGCGTCGAACTCGACACCGGCGCGCCGGCTGCGCACGTACGCGATCGGGAACACCACCAACAAGAAAATGACCGCGCCGAGCGCTGCACCGAAAAATACCGTCAAGAACGTGCGTCCGATGCCGACGTGCGCACCGACCATGGCCATGAGCGTGACGTCGCCGAAGCCCATGGCTTCCTTCTTGAACGCCATCTCGCCCAACCAGCCGGCAATGGCGATCACGCCGGCCCCGACACACGCCCCTATTGCTGAATCATACAGGGTGGCGAACGGCGAAGTTTCGTGCATCACGGCCGCCGCGATGGCCATCACCAGCGCCCAGACCAACCCGAACGCGGTGAAACCATCGGGAATGACGTACGCGGTCGCGTCGGTGAGCATGATGCCGAGTAAGATCGTACCGAACACCGCGACGCGAAGCGCGGTGAGCGACGCGCCGAACTGTACGTATGTCGCGAGCCAGCCCAACGCGACCACCAGCTCAACGAGCGGATACACGGCGGAGATCGGCTTCCCGCAGCCGTGGCACTTCCCACGCAGCAGCAGCCAACTCACGAGCGGAATGTTCTCCCACCACGTGATCTCGTGGCCGCACTGCGGGCATCGCGAGCGCGGACTCACCACAGACAACTCTTTGGGCCATCGGGCGACGCACACATTCAGGAACGACCCGAAGATCGCGCCGAGCAGAAA
>DASVAC010000240.1:0-10300 GCA_036376535.1 Gemmatimonadaceae bacterium
GTTCCTGCTGCGCGATGAGAGTGCGTTCCTAACGCTCATGGTACCCTCCAGCCCGCGTGGCCGATGATATTTGGACGTGCGCCAGAACGATCATCCCCATCCCTTGCATCCTTTTTGTTATCCTTTGCACCATCTACAGAAAATCTGGGTTCCTCGCGCGGCTTCAGAACTTCATCGCGCGCGTGAGCTGCGCTAGTATCGCCGCAGCACGCCTACCACGACGCCCTGGATCGTCACATCGTTCTCGTGGACGTAGATGGGCGACATCGTCTCGTTCGCCGGCTGCAAGCGGATGCGCCCGTCGCGCTCGCGATAGAACTTTTTCACGGTGGCCGCGGTGTTGTCGATGAGCGCAATCACCGTGTCGCCGTTGTCCGCCGCACGCCGCTCGTTGATCACGACGAAATCGCCGTCGCGAATCTGCTCGTCGATCATCGAGTTTCCGCGGACCCGCAACACGAAGTGATTTCCGGCGCGTCCGATGAACGACTCGGGCACACTCACCGTCTCGTTCATCTCGATGGCTTCGATCGGCATACCGGCGGCGACGCTTCCCAAGAGCGGGAGCTCGACCGCGCGCGGATACGCGTCGGATGGTAGAATCTCGATCGCGCGGCTTTCGTTATACGCGCGCTTGATGTACCCCTTGCGCTCGAGATTCGTGAGGTGCTCGTGGACCGTGGCCAGCGAGTTATAGTTGAACTGTCGCGCAATCTCCTCGAAGCTCGGCGCGTACCCGTTCTGCTCCGCATACGTACCGAGGTAGGTCAGGATCTCGCGTTGCCGCTTCGTGAGCGCCATGCTGTCCCCGCGTGAGAGACCAGTTGATGGAGGCACCGGTGTACTCTCCATTGAGCACACCGACTTTTGATCCAAGTGCCGGTGTGCTCGCCATGGAGCGCGCCGATCGCTGCCTTCCGTTCCCGAATGGACTCCGAATTGCACAATAGCCGAACATCGACCGAAGTGCAAGCCTCCCACTCCTCTATTATCTGGCGTCCGCCTACCGGTGTGTTGGGCGGGATCGTGGCCGAAGCGTATGAGCGCGTCCAACGGCTCCGCGCCGACCGCGCGCTCGTCGCCGATCTCGAGCGTGAGGCAGCGAGCGCGCCGCCTGCGCCATCGTTCCGGTTGGCGCTGCGGCGGCCGACGGTGTCCGTCATCGCGGAGGTGAAGCGTCGGTCGCCGTCGAAGGGGTCCATCAATCCGTCGATCTCGGCTGGTGCGCAGGCGTCGTCGTACGTCGAGGGTGGGGCGGCGGCGGTGTCCGTCCTAACGGAACCGGCGCACTTCGGCGGCTCGCTCGACGACCTGCGCTCGGCGCGCACGGCCGTGGCCAGCAGCGCTCCGCTCCTGCGCAAGGATTTTCACGTGGACGAGTTGCAGCTCCTCGAGGCGCGCGCGGCCGGCGCGGCGGCGGCGCTGCTCATCGCGCGCGCACTCTCGCCCGACATCCTGCAGCGCCTGGTCGCCTTTGCGATGTCGATCGAGCTCGAGCCGTTAGTCGAAGTGCGCACCACGGCAGAGCTCGAGCGCGCGGTCGTGGCCGGTGCGCACGTGATCGGCGTGAACAATCGCGATCTCGAAACACTCAAGATCGAGCCCGAAGTGGGCGCGGCCCTCGTGCGACTGGTGCCCGCCGACTGCGTGGCCATCGCCGAAAGCGGCGTGCGCGGTGCAGCCGACGTCAAACGCGCAGCAGCTTCTGGCGCGGATGCGGTCCTCGTCGGCTCGAGCATCTCGGCATCACGCGATCCAACCGCGGCGGTGCGCGCGCTCACCAAGGTGCCACGGAGCGAACGTGGCGGTTGAAATCAAGTTCTGCGGTCTCACGCGTCCCGGAGACGCGGCTCTCGTTGGACCGCAAGGCGGAACGTACGCCGGCGTCGTGCTGGCGAGTGGCCCTCGACGCTTGGACGCCGCCCGCGCGGCCCTTGTCCTCGACGCGCTGTCGCCAGGAGTCAAGCGCGCCGCGGTGTTCGGCCCACAAACGGTGGACGAGGTTGTCGAGCTGTCACGTCGCCTGCACCTGGATGTCGCCCAACTGCACGGCGACCCGTCACCAACCATCGTGCGCGATCTGCGCGAGAAGCTTCGGTCGCCAACCGCAGTGTGGGCCGTGGTGCGCGTGACTAACGGAGACGACGCCGCGCGCGCGATCGGCGAGTTGGACGGCGTGGCCGACGGCATCCTGCTCGACGCCGCTCAAGCCGGAAGCCTCGGCGGCACCGGTACGGCGTTCGATTGGAGTGCGTTTCCCGCCGATCAACGTCCCCGGCAGAGCACCTTCATCGTCGCCGGCGGACTAACGCCCGACAACGTGGCGCACGCCATCCGCGCGTTCCATCCCGATGTCGTCGACGTCTCCTCGGGCATCGAGCGGACGCGCGGCGTCAAAGACCCCGAACGGATGCGCGATTTCGCGCGCGCCGTGCTTCTCGAGACCCAACGCGCATGACGATAGCGGAACGACAGGACCGATTTGGCGTTTTCGGCGGCCGATACGTCCCCGAGACGCTGGTTCCGGCGCTCGATCAACTGGAGGAGGAGTACGATAGAGCCATGGCGGACGCGGGTTTCCGCGCCGAGCTGGACAGTTTGCTCCGTACCTACGTTGGTCGTCCATCCTCGTTGAGTGATGCGCCGCGCTTCTCCGAGCTGGTTGGAGCTCCCGTGTATCTCAAGCGGGAAGATCTCAACCACACGGGCGCCCACAAGATCAACAATACCGTCGGACAAGCGTTGCTCGCCCGGCGGATGGGCAAGCGACGGATCATCGCCGAGACCGGCGCGGGTCAGCACGGGGTGGCAACCGCCACCGTGTGCGCCCGGTTCGGTCTCGATTGTGTGGTCTACATGGGCGAGGAAGACATGCGGCGACAGGCGCTGAATGTCTTTCGAATGCGGCTCATGGGCGCGGAAGTGCGTCCGGTGACGTCGGGGACGAAGACGTTGAAGGATGCCACGAGCGAAGCAATTCGCGACTGGGTAACGAACGTGACTGATAGCCACTACATCATCGGCTCGGTGGTCGGGCCGGCACCCTATCCACGTATTGTGCGCGACCTCCAATCGGTGATCGGCACAGAAGCGCGCGCACAGATGCTCGAGCGGGCGGGCCGATTGCCGGCAACCGTGGTGGCCTGTGTGGGCGGCGGGTCGAACGCGATGGGGATCTTTCACGCATTCGTACCGGATCGCGATGTCGAGTTGGTAGGCGTCGAGGCGGCAGGCGAAGGACTCGACACCGAGCGCCATTCGGCGTCTCTCTCTCGCGGTACGCCGGGCGTGTTGCACGGATCGCTCAGCTATCTCCTCCAGGACGAGCACGGCCAGGTTCATCCCGCGCACTCGATCTCGGCGGGCCTCGACTATCCCGGCGTCGGTCCCGAGCACTCGTACCTCAAGCAATCCGGACGCGCGCGCTACGTGTCGGTGACCGACTCGGAGGCGCTCGATGGCTTCCAAACGTTGAGCCGCCTCGAGGGCATCATCCCGGCGCTCGAAACGGCGCACGCAGTCGCATGGGTGGCGTCGCAGCGCGGCCGTTGGGCATCTGACGCGCCCGTGCTCATCTGCGTGAGCGGCCGCGGCGACAAGGACGTGACGCAAGTGAGCGAGATCCTGACCGCCGACGCGGACGCGTGACTGCCACGTCGCTCACCGCCGCCGCCGCTCCGCTGACCGCCGAGCAGACGCTCCCCGAGCCGCCGTTCTCGCCGCAGCTCGTCGAGGAGTTCGTGCGCCATTTCGTGCGCGCGGTGAAGACGCACCAGCTCTATCTGCCTAACAATCCGATCTACCAGCGGTCGATCGACGGCTTGCGCACGTCGTTCGCGCCGATGTGGGAGGTCACGACGGAGCTCGTGCTGCAGATCTCGGAGTCCGAGTTCCGGTGGATGGGCCGCAGCGTCCACCACGAGAGCTCGCGCGCCGAGAGTCTGCCGTGGGTGTTCTACAAGGACGGCCTGCGCGAGCTCACGATCATGCAGGGGTTCGAGCAGGAAGAAGTCGCCATGCTGCTCGACATCATGCAGCGCGTGCGCAAGGCGTCGCCCGACGAAGACGATCTGCTCACGCTGCTGTGGGAGCAGGAATTCGCGTATCTGCGCTACCGGTTCATCGACATCAGCGAAGGGATGGGCGGCGATGTCATCGAGGCCGCCGAAGCCGCGGCAGCGGCGGCGAACGATCCGTCCCGTCCACCGCCCGTGATCTCGGTGGCGGACATCCAGGACGACGTGTCGAAGGAGGCGGACCGGAGCGGCATCGTCAAGATGGAAGATCTCGATGGCTCGCTCTACTTCCTGGACGAGCAGGAGATCGATTATCTGCGCGAGGCGGTGCAGAAGGAGCAGACGCTCAACCTTCGCCGCAACGTCCTCGGCATCTTGTTCGACATCGCGGAGACGCAGCCGGCGCCCGACGTGCGCGACGAAGTCTGTACCGTGCTCGAGCAGATCATGCCGCACCTGCTCGCGGCGGGCGACTACGGAGCCGTGGCGCTGTTGCTGCGCGAAGCGGCGGTGGTGGTCAAGCGCGCGGCGGACCTGTCGCCCGCGCACCGGCAGAAGCTGATCGCGCTGCCGGGATTGATCAGCAGCCCGACCGTGCTCTCGCAGCTCGTGTCCGCGCTCAACGACGCGACGACGATGCCGCCGCAGGAAGATCTCGACGCGCTGTTCGACCAGCTGCAGGGCGAAACGTTAGGCACGATCCTCTCGGGGCTCAAGCAGACGCAGCGCCCCGAGCTCCGGACGATGCTCGAGCGGACGGCCGCCCGGCTCGCGTCGTCCAACACCGCGGAGCTGCTCAAGCTGATCGCGGCGGAGGACGAGCACGTGGCCGTCGAAGCGATGCGGCGCGCGGCGGACCTCAAGACGCCGGCGGCGGTCGGGCACCTGCTCAAGTGCCTGTCGCACAGCAGCGTCGGCCGCCGGTTAGGCGCGGTGCAGGCGTTGTCGGAGATCGGATCGCCCGGCGCGCTGCGCGCGCTCGAATCGGCGCTCGAGGATGCGGACCGCGACGTCCGGCTCACGGCGGTGCGCACGCTGAGCACGCGCGGGCATCGCGCCGCGCTGCCCAAGGTCGAGGCGGTGGTGAAGGGGAGCGCGGTGAAGGACGCCGACCTCACCGAGAAGATGGCGTACTTCGAGGCGTACGGCATGCTCGCGGGCGATGAGGGCATTTCGCAGCTCGATGCGCTGCTCAACGGCCGCAGCGCGCTCCTCAGGCTGCGCGTGGATCCCGAGCTGCGCGCCTGCGCCGCGATGGCGTTAGGCAAGATCGGATCGGACAAAGCGTTCGAGGTGCTGCGCAAGGCGGCGGAGGACAAGGACGTGCGCGTCCGCAGCGCGATCAACAAGGCGCTGCGCGGAGGCGCGGCGTGACGAGCACCCAAACCCTTCCGGCGTCCACGGGCGCGTTCGCGCCGCCCGCGCAACCGGAAATCGGCGAACGCGGCAGCGACGGGTACATCCGAAAGATCGGCCGCGAGCTGCTGCAGGCCGTCTATGGCGCGCTCCGCACCGTGAAGATGTATCCGCCCGACAATCCGGTGGTGCAGAAGACCATGGAGGAGCTCGTCCGCATCGCCAACGACGTCTGGAAGCGCGAGCGCGAGGTGGACATCCGCGTCACGGGCGAATTCATCTTCATCAACGGCACGCGGCTCCGGCTCGACCTCGACAACTACGCCACGTTCAGCCGCATCATCTCCGCGTTCCGCGAATCGGGCGCCGGCGTGTGCCGACTGCGCGGCGATACGACCACGCGCGACTGGGTCGTGTTCCTCACGGTGCTGCAACAGCCGGAGCCGGGCGACCCGGACGTGCGGCTGCATGCGTTAGGCGGCAAGCTCACCGCCGCCAACGTCACGGTGTTCGAGCTCGGCCCGTTCTCGGCCGCCGACGCGGCCGACGCGGCCAGCCAGATGCAGGCCAAGGAAGCCGCCAAGCGCACGTACGCGCAGTCGGTGTCGGTGACCAAGGACGTGATCAACTCCGTGCGCATGGGCCGGAGCCCGAACATCAAGAAGATCAAGCGCGTGGTGCAGGGGATCGTCGACCAGATCCTGAACGAGGAGACGTCGCTCATCGGTCTCACGACGCTGCGCGACTACGACGAGTATACGTTCACGCACAGCGTCAACGTCTGCATCTTCTCCGTCGCGTTAGGCAGGAAACTCGGCCTCACGAGACTCCAGTTGTACGATCTGGGGGTCGGTGCGCTCATGCACGACGTGGGGAAGGCGCGCGTGCCGCTCGAGATCCTCAACAAGCCCGGCTCGCTCACCGAGGACGAGTGGCGGACGGTGTGCCACCATCCGTGGATGGGCGTGCTGCAGCTGTTCCAGATGCGCGGCCAGAACGACATCCCCTACCGCGCGATGGTCGTCGCGTTCGAGCACCACAAGAAGACGGACCTGAGCGGATACCCGCGCCACGTCAGGCCGCGGGAGCTGAGCATCTACAGCAAGGTCGTCGCGGTGTCCGATGCGTTCGACGCGGCCACGTCGCGCCGCGCCTATCAGACCATTCCGCTGTCGCCCGCCGACGTGCTCCAGGAAATGCGCATCAACCCGCGCCGCGGCATGGACCAGGTGCTGGTGAAAGCGTTCATGAGCCTCGTCGGCCACTACCCGGTCGGCACGCTGGTCGTGCTCGATACGTTCGAGCTCGCGCTGGTGCACGGCGCCAACCCCTCCCCCGACGCGATCTCGCGCCCTATCGTAAAGATCATCAGCGATGAGCGCGGCAACGTGCTCTTCCCGGGCACGCTCGTGGATCTCACCGAACGGGATGCAGGCGGCGTGTTCAAGCGCACGATCATCAAGGTGGGAGATCCCGACCGTTATGGTATCCGCGTCAGCGACTACTACATCTGACCTCATCGCCCACAAATTCGCCGCGCTGGCCGAGCAGCGGCGGAAAGCACTCGTCGCCTACATCACCGCTGGACACCCCGATCGCGCGCGCTCGCTCGCGTTGATGCGCGCGATCGTGCGCGCAGGTGCGGACATCATCGAAGTCGGCGTGCCGTTCTCGGACCCGTTAGCCGACGGCCCCACCATCCAGGCGAGCTCGCAAACAGCGCTCGAGCACGGCATGACATTCGACGGCGCGCTCGACCTCATCGCCGAAGCGGCAGTCGACGTGCCGACCGTCGTGTTCACGTATCTCAATCCGCTGCTCGCCGCGGGCGACCATGCGCTCGACCGCGCGGCGCGCGCGGGTGCGAGCGGGCTCCTGCTCACCGATGTCCCGGTGGGCGCAGATCCCGCACTCGAAGCGCGCATCGCCGCTGGACCACTCGCGTTCGTGCGGCTGGTCGCGCCCACCACGCCGGCGGCACGCATGGCCGAGATCGCGCGCCACGGCAGCGGGTTCGTGTACCTCATCAGTCGGTTAGGCGTGACCGGCGCGCGCGACGACGTTCCACCCGAGCTTCCCGCGACCGTCGCGCGGCTTCGCTCGGCCGCATCGCTCCCGATCTGCGTCGGTTTCGGCATCGCGCGACCGGAGCAGGCAGTCGCCGTTGGGCGGTTGGCCGACGGTATCGCGGTGGGCAGCGCGTTGGTCCGCCACGCAAGTGAAAGCGTGGACGCAGCCGCGGGATTCATCGCATCGCTTCGCGCCGCGCTCGACGCGCACGCGCACGGATGAGCGTCTTCGCTCGAGCTCAGTCGTTCTCGCGTGTTCGCCTCCGATGTTGGGCGAGCATCCACGAGTTGAAAGGCGGACACACCCGGACACAGCCGGACAATGTGAATGATTTTGGACCGCCTCGAGGTAGCCGCTTCAACAGAACACAGCATTTCTGTTTTGTCCGTTTGTGTCCGGCCTCGTCCGCGCTTACGGTCGTGAGATTTTCATCTTCGCCGGAGGCGGATTCGCGCGAGCTCAGTGGTTTCTCGCGCGTCCGCCTCCAATGTTGGGCGAGCATCCACGAGTTGAAAGGCGGACACACCCGGACACAGCCGGACAAACCGAATCGATTTGGACCGGCTCGAGGTACCCGCTTCGAAAAGAGCAGCAGCCTTCCTAATTTCACTTTTGTTGTCGTTTGAAGCCTTTGTCGGCGAGACCACCGCCGTTGCTACGGGATTCGCTCTGAGGACGACCTCCATCTGAAACCACCCACTCGCACATGCCGACCGTCGTAAAATTCGGCCACAATCACCCACACAATTCCACGAAGCGCCGACTTTCGATCGTCCCTCCTCCACATCCCGACATGACCCTCCGTACGTGGTTCGCCTTCGCGTTCGCCGCATCGGTGTCGCTTCTCGCGGCGCCCGCCTCCGCGCAATACGCGCGCCCGCGGGGCCAGCCGATTGCCGGCATCTCGTGCGACGAGCTCGAAGGACAGCGCATCCACATTCATCAACATCTCGCGATCTACGATCACGGCAAATCCGTCGAGGTGCCGTACAACGTTGGGCGGCCGAGCGACGCGCCGTGCCTGTACTGGCTGCACACGCACACGCCCGACGGGATCATCCACATCGAGGCGCCGGTGAACCGCTCGTTTACGTTAGGCGACTTCTTCGACGTGTGGGTGCAGCCGTTGAGCCGCACGGAAGCGGCGGGCGCGGAGCTGGCGAAGGGCGAGGCGATGAAGGTCTTTGTGGACGGCCGCGTGTACGCGGGCGACCCGCGCGCGATCAAGTTGGGCGACCACACCGACATCGTGATCGAGGTGGGTGCGCCGTACATCACGCCCAAGCCGTTCACGGCGTGGAACGGCGCGCAGTGACGCCGCCCACGCCTAACGCTGGTCCCGAAGCCTCCGCTCGAGCGCCGCGTCCGGGCGGACCATGATCGTGCGCTCCTCGCGCAGGATCACCGTGCCCGGCTTCGCACCCCGGGGCTTGCGGACGTGCTTGCGGCGCGTCCAGTCGACCGGCACGACCGCGGCGCCGCGTGCCTTGCTGTGCCAGGCGGCGAGGGATGCGGCTTCGCGGAGATCGCGACCCGGCGGCGCATCGGAATTGGTCCACCGGAGCACGACGTGCGCGCCGGCGGCGTCGCGCGCGTGGAGCCACACATCGTTGGGCGCCGCCGCGCCGAACGTGAGGTCGTCGTTGGATGCGGCGCCGCGCCCCACCCAGATCGCAATCCCGCCGGACGAACGGTACGTGCGGTAGGGCACCCGCGGCGCCGGCTGCGCCGCGGACCGCCGGGCGCGCACGCCTAACTGAGTTGGGCGCGCCGCCGGCCCGCCGGCCGCCGCAGCCGCGATCCGGGCCGGCAGCGACGCCAGCGCCCGTTCCTTGGATCGCGCGTCCGCGTACAGACGCTGCGCCGCGTCCGGCGCGCGCTCGCCCGGACGCGCGCCGACCGGCCACTCGACGCCATTCGGGAGACGCACCGCCGGCGGCGCCGCGATGTCGCCCATCGCCACCAGCGCATCGGCGGCGGCGCGCACGTCCGCTGCGTCTCGCGCGCGCTCGAGCTCCGCGCGCATCCGCTCGAGCGCGCGCTGCTGCCGCACGTCGTGCACGGCGTCAGCCGCGGCGTCGCCGGGAGGCACACTCCTCGCGTCGACCAGCGAGTCCACGAATTCGGCGCTCGCGCAGAACGGAAATGGCAGCAGCTGCGCGCCGCACCGCACCGGACGCGCGGGCGCATCGGAGCACATCAGATGGTACCGTTCCACCGCAATCTCAGGACTCTCGATCATCCAGGTCGCGATGATCGGGCTCATCCAGCGGCCGCCGAGGAGCGCGGGCGCGTCGCCCGAGCGAGCAGCGTCGGCCACGGCGTCATCGCTGAGGACCGGACGCGCTTCGACCGGCGGCGGGAGCTCGGCGCCGACGGCCGCAAGCTTGGCGCCGCCGGCGTCGCGCAACAGCGCTCCGCGCGCGCGGGGCAGCGCGCTCACCACGAGATCCGCGCGGCGTTCAACCGACCCCTTGAACCGTCCCGGGCGCACCAGCTCTACTACGATCCGGCGGTCGTCGACCGGAGCGCGCACGGCGCGCACGGTCCAGCCGCGCATGGCGCCACTCGCACGCTCCGTGGACTCGGACTCGACCGCGCGAACGTCGTCGCGGCCGAGCTCGAAGCGCACGGTGCGTCCATCAAAGGTGAGGGACACGGCGCGCGCGTCGCGGTCGAACCGACACCCGTCCAGACGCCGTCCGCGCCAGCGCTCATCCAGCTCGCGCGCGAGATGCCGAGCGGTCAGGCTGTCCACGACGCGAGGTTTGACACGCGCGGACGATGCCCGTACGTTCCGGCGCTGTCAACAGATGCGTGACATCGCCTACATCGCGCTCGGATCCAACCTGGGCGAC
>DASVAC010000241.1:0-4291 GCA_036376535.1 Gemmatimonadaceae bacterium
CGGCATTCTGCTCGGGTTAGGCTTCGGCCGGCTGGCGACCGCGGCCATGCGGATCGAGGCCACGACCCCGCTGCTGTATACGCTCGTCGCCGTCATCGTGTCGGTCGGCATCGGCGTCGTGTTCGGGTTGCTGCCGGCCAATCGGGCCGCGCGGCTCGATCCCGTGGAGGCGCTCCGGTACGAATGACCGGCCCAACGGCGCGCCATCCCGCGTCTAACGCTCGCGGAACGTTTGCGCACCCCGGCGCGTATATGTGACGACACGTTGAGGCGAGGCGGCGTATGCGGGCTCGTACGATGTCGGCCGGTGTCCTGGTGGCGGTGCTCGTGGCCTGCACCTTCAACACGCCGCGCGACGATGTCGCGCCGCAACACGAGCCCCTCGAGGTCACCCTCCTGCCCGAACTTCAGGCACAGACGGTCGTCCCTTCCCTCTCCTTCGTGCTCAATCGACCGGCGTACGTAGCCGCCTTCGCAGTCATCCCCGGCCGCGGCATGTTGTTGCTGTATCCCGCGGGCAGCACCGACGACGAGAGCAACGCGGGCCTCAACGTCGTCACGGAAACACCGTTCTTCTACGCGGATTACCTGTTGCCGCCGTTTGTCACGCCGGTCGGACAACCGCATTACCTCTACATCGTGGCGTCCGACGAGCCACTCAACCTGGGAACGCTGAGCGAACCCGCGGGGCTCAGGAACATGTTCGGCGTCGAGCGATTCGCGTCGGCGACGCCGTCGTACTTCCTTGACCATGTCACGTCGTACGTCATTCAGCCGGGTACGACCGACGCATCGTGGGCGTCCGACATGGTGATGGATTGGTCCGGTGCGGGAGGTGTGGATCTCACGCTCGCGACAACGCAGCTGCGGTGCGATGACGGCAGTCTGATCATCGTACCATTGTCGTACGGCTCTGTGCTCTGCCCCGGCGATGCCTTACGGACGCATCCCGTCGTTGCATCGTATGACGCGCCGCAGTCGAGCCAACAGTTCAAGAACACGCGCAAGCCGCCTACTTCAGGCAGCGCGAATGTGCGGATGCTCGCGGCGCAGCGGGCCGCACGCCAATCGCCCAAGTGGGGAAATGCGGCACCACAGGTGAGCGGCGGCTTTCTGGGTTGGGAAATGATCCACCTGCCAAGCGATCGCCCAATTGCGGCGGCAACGCTCCGGGCGCCTGCTTCGCAACACGCCTCGGAGCCGCGGCCGGCTGCGACATCTGCGTCGTCGCACCCGGGGCCGGCGCCGTTACCGTCGGCTCCAGCACGCACGCCGCCCTCTTCGTCGCCGCCGCCACAACGAATCCACCCCGCGCCCGCCTAACGCTCATGGTAGCCGCTCGGGAAGCACTGCGGAGTTCGCGATGGAAGTGTAAGGTCTGGCTTGGCCTGGTCAGGCATCTACGCTCATGAGAATCGGACACCGCACTGAGAGAGCGGACAAAGCACGGTCAAAACGACAAGGACAACCGATAGACATCAACAATGCCGGCACCGCGGCGCTGTGTTTATCGATGTCTTTGCTTTGTCCGTCCGGTCCGTGCCGTGTCCGTTTCCTCATGAGCGTAGACGCCAGACGAAACGGCCAGCCGACGCTGTACGCGCCGGCTGGCCGTTAGGCATCGGGTCATGCGATCCGTCAGTTGACCACGACAATAGTCCCGACGAACATCGGGTACAGCGACGGCGGATGAAACATGCAGTGGTAGGGGAACGTTCCCGTCTGATTGAACGTGAATTTGAACGTCCCGCCGCTGCTGCCGCCTCCGTACGAGCCGCCGCTCGGCGGCACGAGGCCCATCGAGTTCCACACGCCCGTGTCACTCGTCGAGCTGTGCTCCGATGGGCCGTTGTTCACCCACTGCACCGTCGTCCCGACCTTCACCGTGTCGACCGCCGGTGAGAACTTGAAGTCGGCGATAGTGATGTTCACGCCGCCCATCGGCGGCGGCGGCGGGCCCGTCATGTTGTTCGAATTACTGCTCCCACCGCACGCGACTGCAAGCGCGGCAATCCCGATGCCGACAATGTGTAACGCACGCACATGACCTCCGGCCCTCTGGAAGAACGCGTGCCGCGCGAGCGGTTGTGCTCGACAGCAGCGTTCCTCGCGTCCAACGAAGATGAATAAGAGTATCGGCAACCCTCCCGGAAGGTTCCTGGCGGAGCGACCTCATCGACTCGCGTGACGCTCAACGCGCGATATATTCCGCGCCATGACACACGTCGATGTGCTCGCCATCGCTGCGCACCGCGATGACATCGAGCTCACCTGTGGCGGTACCCTCCTCAAAGCAAAATCACTCGGCCACTCGACGGCGATCATCGATCTGTCCCAAGGCGAAACGGGCACCCGCGGTTCGGCCGAGCAGCGCGCAGAAGAAGCCAGTCGCGCCGCAGAGATTCTCGGCGTGAGCGCGCGCATCAACCTGGGATTCCCAGATGCGGCAATCGTGAATACGCCGCAGACGCGCATCGAAGTCGCGAAGGCCGTGCGGCAATTCACGCCGCTCATCGTCATTGCACCGTCGGAGCGCGGACGCCATCCCGATCATCGCGTCACGGCCGAGCTGGTGCGCGATGCCTGCTTCATCGCGGGACTGAAGAAGGTCGAGCCGTCGGTACCCGCGCACCGGCCGCACAAACTGATTCACTGTCTCTCGTTCCGAGAGGACTACATCAAGCCCACGTTCGTGGTCGACATTTCGGACGTGTTCGAGCAGAAGCTCGAGGCCGTGAAACAATACGCATCGCAGTTCGCCGGCGTGCGACAGGCAGGCGAGGTGTATCCGAACGGAGAGCCCTTGTACGAGATCGTGCGACACCAGGCGGCCCACTACGGCTCGCTCATCCGCGTGCGCTACGGCGAACCGTTCTACACCGCCGAGACGATGCGCGTCGACGACGTCACCACGCTGGAGGTATCCACCTATTGACCCCGCGCACCGTTAGGCACAAGGAGGAAGCCGCCAGCTACGGCAGCTACCTCGCGTTGGATGAGCTGCTGTCGCTGCAGCGTCCGTTGTCGGAGCCCGAACACCCCGACGAGCTGCTCTTCATCGTCGTGCACCAGGCGAGCGAACTGTGGTTCAAGGTGATCCTGCACGAGCTCGACGCGCTCGTGAACGCGCTCGAGACGGCAAACGTGCCGGCGGCCATGATGGTCGCGAAGCGCCTCAACGCGCTGGTGCGCATCGTGGCCGACCAACTGTCCGCGCTCGACACGCTGCCCCCGCAGCGCTTCGCGCAGTTCCGCGGCTACCTCGGCAGCTCGAGCGGATCGCAGAGCGCGCAATTCCGCGCCATCGAAGCGGCGTCCGGTCTGCGCGACGCGCACTTCATCCAGGCGATCGGCGAGCATGGTCCTCCGCCGCCGGCCGTCCAGCGCTGGCTCGATCGCCCAACGCTGCAGTCACTCTTCGAGCGGCTGCTCGAGCGCAGCGGCCGGACGCTCGAGGACGTGTACGGCGATGCGGCGCCGTCGGAGCTCTTTCTCCTGGCGGAAGAGCTGTTGGAGTACGAGCAGGGCTTCGCGCGCTGGCGATTCCTGCACGTGCAGCTGGTGGAGCGGATCATCGGCCCAGGCACGAGCGGCACCGGTGGTACGTTAGGCGCGCGGTATCTCGCGCGCACGGTGTCGCAGCGGTTCTTCCCGGTGTTGTGGGACGTGCGCTCGAAGTTCTTCGGCGCGCCGCCGGGCGCACGGTGACGCCGCAGGGCTGGCGCGACATCAGCATCGCGCTGCGCCCCGGCGCGCCGGAGTGGCCCGGCGACACGCCGTACTCGTGCCGCTGGACGCAGCAGCTCGCACGCGGCGAGACCGTCAACCTGTCGGCGGTGACCACGAGCCCGCACGTGGGCACGCACGCCGACGCGCCGCTGCACGTGCACGACGGCTGGCCCGCCTCGCACGATCTACCCCTCGAGATCTTCGCCGGCCCGGCGACCGTGTGCTCGTTCGACCGCGTGGATGCCTTGCCGCGCGCGCCGCTCGAGCGACTCCTGGTGCGCACCGGATCGACGACCGCCACCGGCGCGTTCCCCGCCGACTGGCCGGCGCTCACCGTTAGGCAGGTGGAATCGCTCCTCGGGCGCGGGCTCCGGCTCCTCGGCGTCGATGCACCGTCGGTGGATACGCGCCACAGTACGACGCTCGAGGTGCACCGCGCGCTCTTCGCCGGCGGCGCCTATAATTTGGAAAATCTGGACCTGCGCGACGTACCCGACGGCGCCTACGACCTCGTCGCGCTCCCGCTCAAGATCGTCGGCCTCGACGCCGCGCCGGTCCGGGC
>DASVAC010000242.1:0-23165 GCA_036376535.1 Gemmatimonadaceae bacterium
GTGGAATCGTGTGGGTGAATTAGCAGGAGATAGGACGATGGCTGCCGTGGAAGGGTGCGTCGTACGATCTGCAGGTGGAGATCGTTCCCATCGGTGCCGGCACGCGCATGGTGGGCTTCCTCGCTCTGTTGACACGGATAAAATCGGATAACGACACGGATCAAGAGCGGATCGCTCGGCTGCTCGGCGCGCGGCGCGTCCGCCATGGTCAGAAGCGATCTTTTCCCGGACTTGGGTTGCTCCCCGTCGCACGCCGTCACCAACAACCACGGAGACGACGCCGGTACGACCTCGCCGCCGCCGCCGAGCGATCCGCTCTGATCCGTGTCGTTATCCGATTTTATCCGTGTCAAAAGAGCGAGGAAGCCCACCATGCGCGTGCCGGCACCGATGAGAACGATCTCCACCTGCAGATCGTACGCTGCACCCTTCTACGGCAGCCATCGTCCTATCTCCTGCTATTCACCCACACGATTCTACGAAGAGCCTCTTTTAGAACGAGGGAAGCGCGCGCTCGAGCGCGCTGAGGGAAGGGGAAGCGCTAACGCTGACGGAAGGGGAAATACGATTCTACGCAGACCTGTCGTGTCCCTCTTCCCTCAGCGGCCATTGGCCGCGCTTCCCTCAGCGAAGCGCTTCCCCCAGGCGGCGCCAGCCGCCGCTTCCCTCGTAGGTCGTAGCAGCGTTTTCCGCACGAAACCATTATATTCCGCCCAAACTTAGGGCCCCTCTCTCGCCACTCATTAGGAGTTCCCCCCGCAATGATCTTCGAGTTCGAGGAGAGCACCTCACAGAACGCCCGGATGAAGGTAGTCGGCGTCGGAGGCGGCGGCGGCAACGCTGTCAATCGAATGATCGAGGAACATCTCGAAGGGGTCGAGTTCATCTCCGTCAACACGGATGCGCAGGCCCTGCTGAACTCGAAGTCGGATGTCAAAATCCAGATCGGGAAGAAGCTGACGCGCGGACTCGGCGCCGGAGCGCGGCCGGAGATCGGGCGGCAGGCTATCGAGGAGAACCGGGACGAGGTCGGGCGCGCGATGACCAACGCCGACCTCGTTTTCGTGACGTGCGGCATGGGCGGCGGGACGGGGACTGGGGCGGCGCCGATCGTCTGCGAGATGGCGCGCGAGGCGGGCGCGCTCACGGTGGGGATCGTGACCAAGCCGTTCCTGTTCGAGGGACGGAAGCGCATGCGGCAGGCGGACGCCGGCATCAGCGAGATGCGCAAGTACGTGGACACGATGATCGTAGTGCCTAACGAGCGACTGCTGGCGGTGGTGGGCAAGGGCATTCCGTTCGGCGACGCGCTCAAGAAGGCCGACGAAGTCCTGTTGCACGCCACGCAGGGCATCTCGAACCTGATCAGCGTGACCGGTCTCGTGAACGTCGACTTTGCCGACGTCCGCACCGTGATGCAGAGCGGCGGCTCGGCTCTCATGGGCACGGGTATCGGCCGCGGCGAGAACCGCGCGATGGAAGCGGCGCAGCAGGCGATCTCGTCGCCGTTGCTCGACAACATCTCGGTGGGCGGCGCGACCGGCGTGCTGATCAACATCATGGGCGGCCACGACCTCACGTTAGGCGAGGTGCACCAGATCAACGAGATCGTGCACGACGCGGTGGGCGACGATGCCGAGATCATCTTCGGCGCGGTGAACGAGCCGGCTATGCAGGGCGAGATCCGCGTGACGGTCATCGCGACCGGCTTCGACCGCGCGATGCAGTCGGGTGCTGTGGTCGAGCCGTCATCGCGCGCGATGATGCCGACCACGCCCGTGCTGCCGTTCCCGGCCCAACGCCAGCGCCAGCCGGTCGTGCCGCCGCGCGCCACGCCGCCCATCGAGCGGCGCGCGTCGCAGCCCGGCACGCCATCCGACAAAACGTCGCAGGATCTCAGTGACATGGAGATCCCGACGTTCATCCGGAGGCAGATGGATTGAAGCGGCCGTCGCCGCGCGTATTGACGACGGCGGCGATCGTGGCGCTGGGCGTGGTCGTGGTCTGTGTCATCTGGCCGCGCCGGTCGAGCCCCGCACCGTCCGCGGCGCCCGCGCGCCCGGATTCGGGTGCGTCCGCCTCGGGCCGCGGTTCGCCTAACGGAAGCGACTCCGGGTTCACCGTGCGCGACGACACGCTCCACGCGGGCGAAACCCTCTCCGGCCTCTTGGGGCGCGCCGGCGTCCGCGCCGGCGACGCGGCTGCGATCCTCGCGGCGGCCACCCAGCTCGACCCGCGCCGGACGCCGGCCGGCATGCCGGTGGCGGTGCGCACGGCCCGCGGCGACTCCACGCCGTCCGAGGTGGTGTTCGAGCTCGCCGTCGACCACCTGGTTCACGTTAGGCGGTTAGGCGACAGCATCTGGACCGGCACCGAGGAGCGGCTGCCGTGGCAGACCGACACGATCGCCGTGCACGGTGTGATCGCGTCCAACCTCTACGCCGCGCTCGACGACTCGGCCGCCACCGTCCTGCCCAAGGGTGCGCGCTCCGAGCTCGCGTGGTCGCTCGCCGACATCTACGAGTATCGCGTCGACATGAGCCGCGAGCTGCAACCCGGCGACGCATTCCGCGTGCTGTTCGAGCGCTCGGTTGGGCCGGGCGGCGTCGTACGCATCGGGAACATCCTGGCGGCGCGCTTCGATCTCTCGGGAACGGAGACCGACGCGGTGCGATTCACCAACGCGAAGGGCCGGTCGGAGTACTTCGATCAGACGGGCCGGTCGATGCGCGCGGCGTTCCTGCGCGCGCCGCTCGAATTCCGCCGCATCTCGAGCACGTTCGGCCGACGTCTGCACCCGATCCTCGGCATCTGGCGCAATCACACGGGCACGGACTACGCGGCCAACGAGGGCACGCCGGTGCGGGCGATCGGCGATGGCACCGTCATCTTCGCGGGCCGCCGCGGCGGCTACGGCAATATGATCGACATTCGTCATCGCAACGGGATCGTGAGCCGCTACGGCCATCTGCACGGATTCGCGCGCGGGATTCGTCCCGGGCGCCAGGTCGACATTGGCCAGACCATCGGCTACGTGGGGATGACGGGACTCGCGACCGGACCGCACCTCCACTTCGAGATCCTGATCGACGGCCGCCAGCGCGACCCGCGCACGGCGCTCAAGCGCGACACCGGTCTCCCCATCGCCACCGCCGAGCAGGCGCAGTTCGACGCCACGCGCGACACGTTGCTGGCGAAACTCTCGGGCGCCGTGGGGTAGGGAAGGGACCTTCATCGGTCTCCTTCGCCATCTCGTCCGGCATCGCACGCATCCGTGTTCTCCTGGCTCATCGCCGTCGTCGTCGGGGTGGGGATCGCCGCCTGGCTGTACCCGAAGCGGTGGGTCCTGGCGGCACTGCGCGCGATCGCCATTGCGTTAGGCGTGGCGCTGCTGCTGGACGCGCCCGCCGGGCCGCGGCACCCGCTGCCGCCGCTGGTGGCGCTCGACGCATCGGAGAGCTGGACGCGCGACGGCGACACGGCGCTCTGGAATGGCGCGCGGCGCCGGGCGCAGGCGCTCACGCCCGACTCGGTGCTGCTGTTCGGCGACAGCGTCCGCCGCGCGCCGCGCACGCCCGTCCCGGCCGACGTCTCGACCCGCGCCCGGGCGCTCGCCGAGCGTGCGTTAGGCGCCGGGCGCCCGCTCGACCTCATCACCGACGGCGAGATCGACGATCCTGCCGCCCTGCCGGGATTTCCGGCCGGCTCGCGCATCGTGGTGCTCGCGCACCCGCCCGTGCGCGACGTGGCCGTCGTGTCGTTGGACGCGCCGCGCGCGGCCGTGAGCGGCGACACGGTGGAGCTGCGCGTGGGCGTGCGCGCCGACTCGCTCGCCACGCCGGCCGGTACGCTGCGCGTCCTGCTCGGCGGCCGCGAGCTCGCGTCGGCGCCGCTCGACTCGATGCCCGCCCGCGCCGAGCGCACGATCACCGTGCGCGCGCCGATTTCGGCTCCCGTTGGGCCGGCCGTGCTCGACGCCGTCGTGGCCGTGCCCGGCGACCGCGAGGCGCGCAACGATACGTTAGGCGTGGCCGTGGACGTCGCGCGCGCGGCCGGCGCGGTGCTCGCGTCCACGTCGCCCGATTTCGACGCGCGGTTCGTGCTGCCCGTGTTGCGCGGCGCGGTCGCGCTCCCCACGCGCGCGTACTATCGCGTGGCGCCCGGACAGTGGCGGCAGGACGGCTCGCTCGCGCCGGTGGACGAGCGCACGGTGAAGGGCGCGATGCACGACGCGCCGCTGGCCATTCTGCACGGGGACACCAGCTACTTCGGTCCGCCGCGAACTGCGATGACTGGCTCGCTCGCGCTCGTCGTCCCGTCCGGTGACACCACGGGCGAGTGGTACGCGATCGACGCGCCGGCATCGCCGATCGCGGGTGCGCTGTCGGGCATCGTCTGGGACAGCCTGCCCCCGATCACCGTGTCGCCCCGCGCGCCAACGGGCGAGTGGGAGGCGCTCACGGTCGCGCGGGCGCGACAGTACGATCGGCGCGCGGCGATCGCCGGCGGCTCGGCCAGCGGACGCCGCGTGGTGGTGGTGAGCGCGTCGGGGTTCTGGCGATGGCAGTTCCGCGGCGGCGCGAGCGCCGACGCGTTCGTCGCGCTGTGGGGGAGTATATTTGATTGGTTGAGCGCAGAACGTCCGGATCCGCGGGCGGCCATGCCGGCTGAAGGCGTGGTGCGCGCGGGCGATCCTGTGCGCTGGCGGCGCGGGACCGGAGCGGCCAAAGACAGCGTGGTGCGCGTGGTGCTGCGACGCCGTGGTACGGCGCGGGATGATTCGCTTACGCTGCGGTTCGGTGCGGGCGCAACGGTTGCCCAAACGGACCCAATGGCGCCAGGCGTATACGATGTCCGTGTTACCGGCGGCGCCGCGGTGCTGGTGGTGAATCCGTCGCGCGAGCTCTTGCCGCGCGCGAGCGGGGTGCGGGCCGGCCCGGTTGGCGGCGCGACGTCGTTCGGCGACCAGCCGCGGCTCCGCGACATGTGGTGGAGCTACGTCGCGCTCATCGCCGCGCTGTGCGTCGAGTGGTTGATGCGCCGCAAGCGCGGCCTCCGGTAGCGACGCGCGCTGCCTAACTGAACCCGGACCCTCGAATCTGGTAGCCATGCGCATTCTTCGCCGCGCCGACGACGCACCGCGACGCTCCCTCTGGCAGCGCCTCAGGGACATCGCGCTGTTCGACGTCGGGACGCTGGTCCGCGGCGGCGTGACCGCCGGCTCGCTCGAGCGCCTCGAGGAGCTGCTGCTCGACGCCGACTTCGGCGTGCCGGTGAGCGTGCGGCTCGTCGGCGACGTCGAGTCCGCCGCGAAACTCGGCTACGTGCGCACGCAGGACGAGTTCCTGGATGCGCTGCGCACGGGCGTCGAGAAGTCCCTCAGCGCCGGCAAGAGCGATCCCGCGGTTGCGTTAGGCGCCGTGCCCACGGTCATCCTCGTGGTGGGCGTGAACGGCGCCGGCAAGACCACGTTCATCGCCAAGCTCGCGGCGCGCCTGCGCAAACAGGGCAAGCAGGTGGTGGTCGCGGCCGGCGACACGTACCGCGCCGGCGCCATCGATCAATTGCGCGTGTGGGCCGAACGCGTGGGGGCGCAGTTCGTGGGCAGCGCGCCGGGCAGCGATCCGGCCGCGGTCGCCTACAACGCCATCGATTCGGCCGTGGCGCGCGGCGCCGATGTCGTGATCGTGGACACCGCGGGCCGTCTGCACACGCAGGACGACCTCATGACCGAGCTGCAGAAAGTCGCGCGCGTGATCGGCAAGCGCCTGCCCGGCGCGCCGCACGAGACGCTGCTCGTGTTGGACGGCACCATCGGCCAGAACGCGGTGGCGCAGGCGCGATCCTTCTCGGCGTCGGTTCCGCTCACCGGTATCGTGATCACGAAGCTCGATGGCACCGCCAAGGGCGGGATCGTCGTGGCCGTGCACGAGGCGCTCGACGTGCCCGTCAAGTTTGTCGGCGTCGGCGAGAAGGCCGACGACCTGGTGCCGTTCGACGCCGCGCAGTACGCCCGCGATCTGTTCGCCGAGTAAGCTGATCGTTAGGCCAGGCCGTGTCTGCCCCTGTCCGGGCCCGTGTCCGACCTCGTCCGGCCGTGTCCGGCAGTGTCCGCCTTTTTCGCCCTAACCCGTGCCGGGTCTCGATACCAACGTCGCGTATCTGAAAGGCGTGGGTCCCCGCCGCGCCGAAGCGCTGCACCGCCTCGGCGTGCGCACGGCGCGCGACCTGTTGTACCACCTGCCGCACCGCTATCACGATGCGAGCACCATCGCGCGCATCTCCACGCTCACGCCGGGCATGGACGCGACGGTGATCGGCACCGTGATCTCGAAGGGCATCATCCCCACGCGCAAAGGCCTGCGGATTTTCCAGGCCGTGTTGAAGGACCGCACGGGGCTCATCGAGGCCGCGTGGCCCGGCCAGCCGTTTCTCGATCGCGTCGTGAACAAGGACGACGTGCTCCTCGTCACCGGCCGGGTGCGATTCTTCCACGGCCGGCAGCTGCAGCCTCGGGAGATGGTGAACCTGGGCCCTGCGAGCGACTCCGACGACGTGACGTCCGGCCGCGTGCTCGCGGTGTATCCGGCCACCGAGGGCCTGTCCTTCAAGCAGATTCGCGCGATCGTACACGCGCACCTGGACGCGCTGCTTCCGTTAGTCCGGGAGTCCTTGCCGCGCGACCTCATGGAGCGCGCGGGCGTGCCGCCGCTCCGCGAGGCGCTGCGCATGGTGCACCGTCCGGCCTCGCTCGAGGAAGCGGAACACGGGCGCACGCGCCTCGCGCTCGAGGAAGTGCTGTTCGTGAGTCTGTTGCAGCAGCGCGCGAAAGAGCTGGCGCGCGAGCGGCGAGCCGGCATCTCATTCGAGAACAAGCGCGAGCTCACGAGCCGCTTGAAGCGCGATCTGCCGTTCGAGCTCACGGGCGCGCAGACGCGCGCGATCCGCGAGATCGTGGCCGACATGTGCAGCGACCGCCGCATGCACCGTTTGTTGCAGGGCGACGTGGGCAGCGGCAAAACGGTGGTGGCGTTGTTCGCGGCACTGCTGGCGGTGGAGAACGGGTACCAGGCGGCGATCATGGCGCCCACCGAGCTGTTGGCCGAGCAGCACGCGCGGACGTTCGGGCGCCTGCTGGCTCCGTTAGGCATAGAGCCCGTGCTCGTCACCGGCAGCCTGTCGGCGGCGGACCGCCGCGCGCGCGCCGCGCGCCTGGCCGGACGGTCGCCGCTCATCGCCGTCGGCACGCACGCCCTGGTGCAGGAGGACACGCGCTTCGGCCGGTTGGGCTTCGTGGCGATCGACGAGCAGCAGCGCTTCGGCGTCGAGCAGCGCGCTGCGTTAGGCGCGAAGGCCGCCGAGGGCGCGCCCGCCGGCCGTCCGGACGTGCTGCTCCTGAGCGCCACGCCCATCCCGCGCTCGCTCGCGCTCACCGCCTTCGGCGATCTCGACATCAGCGTCCTGGACGAGCGGCCGCCCGGCCGCCTGCCGGTGAAAACGCTGCTGCGACCGTCGTCGCGGCGCGCCGCCGTGCTCGCCGCCATCGAGCGCGAGCTGGCCGCGGGCCGCCAGGCGTACGTAGTCTACCCGGTGATCGAGGAATCGGAAAAGACAGACCTCAAGGCCGCGGTCACGATGCACGCCGAGCTCGCGGCGGGACCATTCGCGCACCGGCGCGTCGCGCTCCTGCACGGCCGCCTCCCGTCCGAAGAGCGCGATCAGGTGATGCGCCAGTTCCGCGACCACGGGATCGACATCCTCGTCGCCACCACCGTGGTGGAGGTGGGCATCGATGTGCCCAACGCAACGGTGATGCTCATCGAGCACCCCGAGCGCTTCGGCCTCTCGCAGCTCCACCAGCTCCGCGGCCGCGTCGGCCGCGGCGGCTCGGCCAGCTACTGCATTCTGTTAGGCGACCCCGGCCTCGAGACGCGCGCGCGGCTCGAGGTGTTCGTCGGCACCGACGACGGTTTCGAGATCGCCCGCGCCGACCTCCGGCTGCGCGGCATGGGCGACCTCTTCGGTGCCCAACAGAGCGGCGAGCCCACCTTCCGCATCGCCGACCCGCTGAAAGACGAATCCCTCTTCGCCATCGCACGTGCCGCCGCGGAAGAAATTCTCGCGTCCGACCCGGACCTCGGGCACCGCGAGCACGCGCCGCTGAGGGCTGCGTTAGGCGAAAGGTATCGACGCGCGATGGAGTTGTTCAGAGTGGGCTGAGTGGCCCGCGTGGCAGGGTTCTACGCTCGGGAATGACCTCTGACAGAGGCTCGTTCGGGGCGGCGTTCCTCGCCGAGACAGAGTCTCCTCGCGGAAGGGTGCAAAGGATAACAAAAAGGATGCAAGAGATGGGGATGATCGCTGCCGAGCACATCCAACCTCAATTGTGGACGCACCTAGCTCAGGCCACGCGCGCGTCCGATGCACTTTCTATCGCTCGGCAGCGATCGTCCCCATCTCTTGCATCCTTTTTGTTATCCTTTGCACCCTTCCGCGAGGAGACTCTGTCTGGAAATCCTGGCTTCGGTTTTTTTGTTTGAACAGAAGCATTGGATGCCGCCCGGTGTGTCGTTCTGATCGCCGCAGCCGAGCGATCCGTGCTGTGCCCGTGCCGTTATCCGAGCTTTGTCCGTTTCAACTTGAGCGTAGCAGCCAGCGACACGCGGCGGTCACGGAGTCCGTTCCTGCAGCCGCTTCTTGATCCGCTCGAGCTCTGCGTTCGTCTTGTCCAACTGATCGCGCAGCGCCTTGATCTCTTTCTGCAAGTCGTCCTCCCGCTGCTGCGCCTTCTGCGCATCGGCCACCCGCGCCGAATCGTTGAACGCCACCACCGGCGCCCGTTGGGCGAGCGAATCGAGCTCGGCGGCAATGCGGCGGAGCGTCGCGGCTTCGGCGCGGTGCAGGGAGGTCGTGGTGTCGGAGAGATATTCGTCCAGGCGCTCGGTAGCTGCCCGCGGACTGCTGCCGCGATTCGCCGGATCCAGCTTGAACAACGCGCGCCAGTACGTCGCCTCGCGCGCTTCCGGACTCGAGGGATAGCGCTGCTCGAACTCGTACAGCGCCTTGTCGGCGTCGTCGAAGTGGCCTAACGCAACCTGGTTCTTGGCCGCCGTGATCGTGCCGATCCAATCGTCGGCGGCGGGCGGCATCGTGCGTCGAGCGGAGGTCGTGGCGCACGCGGCGGTGATCAGCGTGAGCCCGACCCAAACCCATCGTCTCACGCCGGAACTCCGAGAATCGGAGTGCGGGGTCGCTCGTGCACGCGCCCGCCCGCCCGGAGCGGGAGCGTGAGATGGAACGTCGTCCCCACACCCACGATACTCTCCACCGAGATCTGTCCGCCGTGCGCCACCACGATCTGCCGCGCGATCGCGAGTCCGAGTCCGCTGCCGCCGTGTGCCGCTGCTTCCTGGTTGTCCGCCTGGAAAAACTTCTCGAAGATGTGCGGCAGCTGCTGGGGCGGAATGCCGGCGCCGGTGTCGCGTACGTCGAGGTGCACCTGCTGATCCATCGCATCCACGAGCAGCTCCACCGACCCGCCGCGCTCCGTGAACTTGAACGCGTTCGCGACGAGATTGCCGAGCACTTCGCTGATGCGATCGGGATCCCAGAGCACTTCCGTGGGCAGCGGGCCCGCGCGCTCGATGCGGAAGTCGATCCCGCGCTGCATCGACAGCACCCGGAACGTCTCCTCGATCTCCGCGAGGAACACGTCGAGGTTCGTTGGGCGGAGATCGAGCTTCCCGCCGCCAGCCTCAAAGCGGCTCACGTCCAACAACTGGTGCACGAGGCGCGACAGCGACCGCGTCTGCGAATCGAGCGTGCGCACGATCTCGTGCAACTTGGGCGACACCGGACCGTACACGCCTTCGTCGATCAACTGCAGGTAGCCGAGGATGACGTTGATCGGCGTCTTGAGCTCGTGCGACGCAACCGACACGAACTCGGCTTTGAGCCGGTCGAGCGCCGCCAACTGATGCGCCATCGACCCGAAGCTCTCGGCGAGATGGCCAAATTCATCCTTCCGTCTCGGGTTGACGCGCAGCCGATAGCCGAAGTTGCCGTCGGCCATCTGCGCCATGCCGTGCTCGAGATCGCGGATGGGTCCGCCGATGGTGCGCCAGAGGAGAATCGATATGAAGAGCGCGAGCGTCGCGGCGACGAGCAGTCCGAGCGCCGCCGCATTGCGCGCTTGCTCGGTCTCCGCTGTTGCCGCTGCGACGAGCCTGCTCGATCGGTCGCGCAGGACGCCTTCGGCCGACGTGAGCTCGCGCTCGGTAGCCGCGATGGCCGGGATCAAGTGCTGCGTGGACACCGAGTCCGCGATCTTCGCCTGACCCGCCGCGGCCGCCGCATACTCGCTCGGCACGAACGACGCGACTTGCGCCACCGCGCCGCCGATGCGCGTGGACGCCTGCCGCATGCCCAGGTGCGCGAGCGAGTCCGACGTGGCGGTGAGCACCGTGAGCTGCGAATCCATCGACGCGCGGATCTGCGGCTGGTGCAGGAATACGAGCGAGAGGTCGAGTCGGCGGAGCTCGTCGGTGCCCGCGCGCATGCGGTTGAGGAGCAGCGACGCCGCGAACTCGCGCTTCTGCAGCGCGGTGGTGAAGGAGTGCAGCTTTTCCAGCGACTGGAGCGCCAGCAGCAGAGGAACCAGGAGGACGAGCGCGATGGCGAGGAGGCCCGCGCCTAACTTTGACCGAATGCTCACAGGCGAGACCAACCGGTCGTCCGGCGAACGCGGCGGCCTAACGTGACCGCCCGGCCTCGAGGGGCCGCTGCGCGCATGGTGTCATCACCGTGGCTGCATGGCCACTGTGCTCGGAAACGTCGCGGCATGAAGGCCTGAAAGTGTCTCGTAACGGCTGGCTTCGCAGCCGGGATCGTGATGGAGATGCTCGAGCGTCGCGCGAACCGACGACGCAACCGGATCATACACCGCGCGGCATTACGCGTGCCTGACAAACGCCGGCTCGGGCCGCGTTCAGACACAATGAAGACTGCCCATGCGCGTGCTATCGCCACAATCCACCCGCTCGCCTCATCGTAAAGCAGAGCGGCAGTGCACGCCAGCGGCAAAAGCCCGATGTTTCCGAGGAAAGTTGACACTTCCGTCAGTCATTCGTAGCTTGCCGATCCTTTGCCGTAACTCTAACCGTCTCAACGACATTGAGTACTCCCCGCATTGACGAGCTGAAACAGCACGTCGGCCGCACCGTCACCGTTCGCGGTTGGGTGACCCATCTCCGCTCCTCCGGAAAAATCGCGTTCGTCGTGATCCGCGATGGTACCGGACAGATTCAGGCCGTCCTCGTAAAAACGCAAATCCCTCCCGAGGTTTGGGAACGTTTCGCCGCGCTCACCATAGAGACCTCGGTCGCCGTGACCGGCGAGGTGCACGCGGAAGAACGTTCGCCCGGCGGCATCGAGATGGCGGTCACCAATCTCGAGATCATTGGGACGAGTGCGCTCGACTATCCGATTCAACCGAAAGAGCACGGCATCGATTTTCTGCTCGACCATCGCCACTTCTGGCTGCGGTCGCCGAGGCAACGCGCGATCGCGCGCGTGCGCAACGAGGTCGAGCAGGCGATTCACGACTTCTTTTACGCGCGTGGATTCCTCCGCGTGGACACGCCGATTCTAACGGCCGCGATCGGTGAGCGATCGGGACTTTTCTCCACCGAGTACTTCGACGAAGGCAACGCGTATCTCGCCCAAACGGGACAACTCTATGGCGAGGCCGCTGCGGCGGCGTTCGGCCGGATCTACACGTTCGGCCCAACCTTCCGCGCCGAGAAATCCAAGACGCGCCGGCACCTCACCGAATTCTGGATGATCGAGCCGGAAGTCGCGTGGAACGACAGCGACGACAACATGCGCCTGCAGGAAGATTTCGTGTCCTACCTGGTTCGTCGCGCGCTCGATCGTTGTGCGGACGACCTTGTCGTGCTCGAGCGCGACATCGCTCCGCTCGAGCGCGTCGTCCCGCCGTTCGTGCGACTCGACTACAGCGACGCCATCGTGCTGCTCGAGCACAAAGGCAGCGCGACAGTGTGGGGCGATGACCTGGGCGCCGAAGACGAATCTCTCATCGTGGGCGAATACGACAAGCCGGTGTTCGTGATGAACTATCCGCGCGAGGCGAAGGCCTTCTACATGAAGGAGAATCCCGCCGACCCGCGCACCGTGCTGTGCGATGACCTGCTCGCGCCCGAGGGCTACGGCGAGATCATTGGCGGCAGCCAGCGCGAAGATGACTACGACCGTCTCCTCGCCCGCATCCGCGCCGAGAACCTGCCCGAGCAGGCGTACGACTGGTACCTCGACCTGCGCCGCTACGGGACTTTCGTGCACTCCGGCTTCGGCCTCGGCCTCGAGCGCACGGTGTCATGGATCTGCGGCTTACCCCATTTGCGAGAAGCGATTGCGTTCCCGCGTCTCATGAATCGCGTTAGGCCGTAGGCAAGCGCGGAGCGGGGGCGGACACGCGATCTTGACTTAGCGCAGCGAATCCGCCTCCGACGCCGATGAAGGTATCACGACGGTGAGAGCGGACGAGGCCAGACACAAACGGGCAAGACAAAACAGGAACTCTGGTTGTTACTTCGGAAGGCGGCATCGCGAGCGCTTCCAAATCCAATTCACTTTGTCCGACTTTGTCCGGGTGTGTCCGATATCGACTCGTGGATGCTCGTCGGACAGTGGAGGCGGACACGCGATCCCGACTGAGCGCTCGCGAATCCTCCCTCGACGCGCTCATTCCTCCCGCTTGACCTCGTTCCAGAGCGCGTCGAGTCCGCCGAGATCCAACGACGCCAGCGCCACGCCGCGTTCGGCGGCCAGTTGCTCCATGGCTTCGAACCGGCGCACGAACTTTCCGTTCGCGCGGTCTAACGCGACCGCCGCGTGAACGTTCGCGCGCCGGCACAGGTTCACGACCGCGAACAAGAGGTCGCCTAACTCGTCCTCGAGCGCATCGCGCGCCTCCGCGTCCTGTGGACGCGCCAGCTGCTCTCGCACCTCGGCCAGCTCTTCGTCCACTTTGAGCGCTGGTCCTTCGACGTCCGGCCAGTCGAAGCCGACGCCGGCCGCGCGATCTTGAAGCCGTTGGGCGCGGTGCAGGGCGGGGAGTCCGGACGGCAGCCCCTCCGTGAGCGAGCCGCGCGATTTCGCCTTCATCGTCTCCCAGCGCTCTTTGGGGCCGCCGCCGTACAGGTGCGGATGACGCCGCTTCATCTTCTCGATCAGACCGCCGGCCACGTCATGCGCGTCGAAAGCGCCCTCCTCTTCGGCGAGCACGGAATGGAACAGCACCTGGAGCAGCACGTCGCCTAACTCTTCGCGCATGGCGTCCACGTCGCCGTCGCGGATGGCGTCGTCCAGCTCGTGCGTCTCCTCGATCAGATAGGGTCGCAGCGACTCGTGCGTCTGCGCCCGATCCCAGTCACAGCGCGCGCGCAAATCGCGCATGAGCGCGAGCGCATCTTCAAGCGTTGATTTGGCTTGCATCGATCCTCCCGGGCCGGTATACTACCCGCCCGAACGATGATGCGTCAACGCGAGAGTCGATGACACGCGCCTGGGTCGAAATCGATCTGGGCGCGTTACGCCGAAATGGGGCCGTGATGGCCGCCCGCGCCGCCGCGCTCCTCCCGATGATCAAGGCCGATGGCTACGGGACTGGTGCCGTGGCCGCTGCGCGTGCACTCGAACCCCTCTCGCCGTGGGGCTTCGGCGTTGCGACGCTGGAGGAAGGACGCGAGCTGCGCGACGCCGGCGTCGACCGGCCGATCGTCGTGTTCACGCCGGCGCTCGCCGATGAGCTCGCCGATCTCCGCGCTGCCCGCCTAACGCCAGCCCTCGGCACACCACAGCAGATCGAAGCCTGGCGCGCGCTCGGCGCCGGACGTGAGGACTGGCACCTCGCGATCGACACCGGGATGCACCGCGCCGGCGTCCACTGGGACGAGGTCGGCGAACTGCACGCGCTGCTGCGCGCTGCCCCGCCGCGGGGTGCGTTCACCCACTTCCACTCGGCCGAGCTCGATGACGGATCGCTCGCCGAGCAGGAACGGCGATTCGAGCACTCGGTTGCCGAGCTGCCCACTCGACCCGCGCTGCTGCACGCCGAAAACTCGGCGGCGCTCGCGCGCACGACCAAGTCGAAATGGTCGCTCGGCCGCCCAGGGATTTTTCTCTATGGCGTTGGGAGTGGACCTCACGCGCTCGTCCAACCGGAGCCCGTCGTGAGCGTCCGCGCGCGCATCGCCGAGCTCCACACCATTCTCAAGGGCGAGTCGGTGAGCTACGACGCGACGCATCGCGCGTCCGGTACACGTCGCATTGCCACGCTTCCCATTGGCTATGCTGACGGCTACCGTCGCGCATTCGGCAACCGCACACACGTGCTGGTGCACGGTCGATGCGCGCCCGTCGTCGGCGTTGTCACGATGGACATGACGATGGTCGATGTCACCGACATTCCGTGCGAAGTCGGCGATGTCGTCACGCTCTTGGGACGCGACGGCGATCTCGTGCGGGACGTCGAATCGGTTGCCCGCGACGCGGACCTTTCGCCGTACGAAGTCCTCACTGGTCTCAAGTCGCGTCTGCCGCGCCGGTTCGTGAGCGCGTCGTGACGCGCCGCGCGATCATCCTCGTGCTCGACGGCGTGGGAATTGGCGAGGCGCCGGACGCCGCCGACTACGGCGACGCCGGCAGCAACACGTTGGGCAATCTCGCGCGCGCGGTGGGCGGCTTCGACCTGCCCAACCTCGCGCAACTCGGACTCGGCTGGATCGCGCCGCTCGCCGGCGTCGAGCCCGCCCAACGTCCGCGCGCCGCGTGGGGTACGATGCGTCCTGCGTCGGCGGGAAAGGACAGCACCACCGGACACTGGGAGATCGCGGGCGTGCACCTCACTCGACCGTTCCCAACGTATCCAGATGGATTTCCCGCTCAGGTCGTGAACGAGTTTACGGACCGCACGGGACGAGGTGTGTTGGGCAACATTGCGGCGAGCGGTACTGAAATAATCGCGCGCTTCGGCGCCGAGCACGAGCGCACCGGCCGGTGGATTCTGTATACGAGCGCGGACTCGGTGTTTCAGGTGGCCGCGCACGAGCGCGTGGTCCCACTCGATGAGTTGTACGCGGCGTGCGAGATTGCGCGGGCGATGCTCGTCGCGCCGAACGACGTCTCACGCGTGATCGCGCGACCCTTCACGGGTGAGGCGGGTGCATATCGGCGAACGGCGTCGCGCCGCGACTTCGCGATCGCACCGCCCGAGCGCACCCTGCTCGATGCTCTCGCCGAGCGCGGCATTGTGCGTATGGGTGTGGGCAAGGTGGATGATCTGTTCGCCGGACGGGCGCTCGCGTCCGTCCATACGGCTGACAACGCGGCCGGGCTCGTGGAAATTCATCGCGCGCTCGACGCGCTCCATGGTGGGCTGCTCTTCGCCAACCTAGTAGATTTCGACCAGCTTTGGGGGCACCGAAACGACGTGACGGGGTTCTATGAAGGACTGCGGGCGTTCGATTCCGCGCTCCCCGCCATCGAAGGCGCACTTCGCGAGGACGACTTGCTTTTCTTGACGGCCGATCACGGGAACGACCCGACCACGTCATCCACCGATCACGCACGCGAGCGCGTGCCGCTTCTTGTTGCGGGCCCGCGCGTCCATCCGCGATCGCTGGGTGAACGATCCACATTCTCCGACCTCGGCGTGACGGTCGCGGAATGGTTGGGCGTCGACTTTCGAGATCACGGCGTGTCGTTCCTCGCGGAGTTGCTCGCCGCGTGAAGCACAGCGTTTCCGGCGCCGCGTTGGTCGGCATGTCGTCCGAGACATCGGATGCGGACTGGCGCGAGTTGCGCGCGATGGCCTTTGCCGCGCTCGATCACTCGTACGCACCGTACTCGCGCTTTCGAGTGGGAGCGGCCGTGCGGTCGCGCGACGGTCGGATTTATTCCGGATGCAACGTGGAGAACGCGTCGTATCCGGCGTCGATTTGCGCCGAGCGCGTAGCGATAGCGACGGCGGTCGCGGACGGCGCGCGCGATTTCGTCGCATTGGTCGTTGCGTCCGACGCGGCTGAACCTGCGCCGCCGTGCGGTCTGTGCCGACAAGTGTTGGCCGAGCTCGGCCCGCGCCTCGAGGTGATGAGTTGTACCAGTCGAGGCGGCGAGTCGCGTTGGTCCATCGCATCGCTCCTGCCGTCTCCGTTCACGCCGCATTCGCTCGACCGTTCGTGACAGGCCGTCGCGTCGTTCCCGTGAGGGCGATGCGTCCGGCGCACCTGAACCATCTCTCCGTGGAAGGCCGGAGTGCTCGTTTCTCGTAAGCCGGGTCGCACACTGCTTCTCCTGGGTGTACTGGTCGGCATCGCAGCCGTGATCGGTGCGTGTCAGGAGAATCTCGCGGGCGGGGCGGCGTGTCCAGCGCTGTGTCCGGACACGCTCACCGTGAAGGACGTCGTCCTGTCCGGCACCGACGCGTTCGACACGATGACCAACGTCGTCGGCATGCCGCCCCTCGGCACCGAGCAGCACCTGCTGCTTGCCAACTACCTACAGGGCGGCGATTCGGTGCAAACGGCCGCCATCCTGCGATTCGATTCGCTCATCCGGATTTTGCCCGACACGGACACGCTCGCGGCGCCCAAGCCGATCACGCGCGTCGACTCGAGCGGGGTCAAGTTCACCGTCGTCCTGCCGACCGACAGCACGCGAGACACGGTTCTCGTTCCGGACACCGTGACGTTCCTCGTGTTCGATGTGGACGCGAACGCGCCGGATCTCGACACGGCGGCGGTGCACGCCCAACTCAACAACCCGCCGATCGCATCGCGCGCCGTACCGCGCGATTCGGTGAAGGGCTCGATCAGCATCCGGCTCGACACCGGGTGGGTGGCCGAGCACGTGCGCGACGGCAAGCGTATTCGGTTAGGCATTCGCATCCAGACCAAGAAGTCGACGCAGCTCAACATCGGGAGCGCCGATGGCAGCTTGCCGGCGACGCTCTTCTATTTCGGTTTTTCGGACACGACCAAGGCGTTCACGCAGCGCAACGTGAACACGCACACCACGGGTGCGCCGCCATTCAACAGCCTGGCCGACTACGATCTCGTGTTGAAGGGGACGCCGCCGCCGGCATCGGGCATCCTGGCGGCGGGCGGCATCCCGGGCTATCGCATCTACATGCGGTTCGGCGTACCGTCGGCGCTCATCGATTCGTCGGCGACCATCGTGCGGGCGAACCTGATCATGCACCAGCTGGCGAACGTCGACTTCGGGACGGCCGACACGACCGACACGGTGTTGCTGCAGCCCGCGGTGGTGCAGGCGCTGCCCGGGGTGACGAACATCGCGGCGGCCGCGCTGCTGGCGGCGACGCCCGCCTCGTTAGGCATCACGGGCGTGCCGACGATCAATTTCCACCCTGAGGTCGCGCGACCCGACACCATTCCGCTGGTGGGCGTCTTCACGCTCTGGCGGCGCCAGGGGCCGCTCCACTCGCAGCGCGCCATCGTGCTCGAGTCCACCGGCGAAGGCGTCGAGCCGCGACAATATCTCTTCTACTCGAGCGCCGCGGCAGACAGCACGCTCAGGCCGCGCATCGAGATCAGTTACATTCCCAGGAGCGGGTTCGGACTTCCGTGATGCGAACGCGATTCATCCCAACCGCGCTCCTCGCCGCGGCCGCTCTGGCCGCGGCCGGCACCGCACGCGCGCAGGGCACCGTAAGCACGCAGGGTTTCGGGTACCCGCCCGGCCAGATCAGCGCCGCCGCGGCAGCGTTAGGCGGCGGACCGGCCGAGACCGACGCGCAGTCCGCGCTCAACCCCGCGTCGATCGCGGCGTGGATCCGGCCGGGCATCTACGTCGAGTACGCGCCCGAGTTCCGCACGGTCGACGCCAACGGCCAAACCGACCATACGACGACCAGCCGCTTCCCCCTCATGGCCGGCGCGATCAACATCGGCAGCCGCGTCACCGCGGGGCTGTCGATCTCCACGCTGCTCGACCGCACCTGGGAGACCACGCGCAGCGGGTTCGACCACTTTGCGAGCGACAGCGTCCAGTTTACCGAGAACTTCAAGGTCTCGGGCGCGATCAACGATGTGAAACCCGGGTTCGCGGTGGCGGTGCTCAATACGCTCTGGTTAGGCGTATCCGCCGACGTGTATTCAGGCGACAACAATCTCACCATCTTGCGGACGTCGCAGGACACCACCGTCCAGACGTTCTCACAGACGTCGCGCCTCTCGTACTCCGGCATCGGCGCGAGCGGCGGCATCATGTGGCAGCCGGGGTCGCAGTTGGCCATCGGTATCTCCGGGCGGCTCGGCGGCCGCCTCACGGCCTTCCGCAATGATACCGTGCTCACGCGCGCGACCGCGCCCAAGCGCGCGGGCGCAGGAATCACGTTCACCGGATTCCCTGGCGTCGTGCTCGCCTTCCATACCGATTGGGACGGATGGTCGAGCATGAACGGGCTGGGTCAGCCGGGCCTGCTCATCACCAACACCTGGACGTACGGGGGCGGCGCGGAAGTCCGCGGACCGGTTGTGTTAGGCGCGCCGGTCGCGCTGCGCGCCGGATACCAGCATCGCGGCCTGCCGTTCCTCGTGGATTCGTCGAAGATCTTCGAGTCGGCGTACTCCGGCGGTCTGGGATTTCTGCTCTCCCAGGGACGGTCGCGCATCGACTTCACGCTGATTCGCTCCAGCCGAACCGGCTTGCCCGGCGTCAGCGAGCATGCCTGGACCGCGGAGTTCGGCTTCATGGTGCGCCCCTGACCGGTTGACGCCGTGACCGAGGCCGCCACCCAGACGCCGCTGATCGTGGTGGCGGACGACGTGCCCGCCAACGTCGAGTTGTTGTCCGACCAGCTGACGGCACTCGGCTATCGCGTGAAGGGAACGGTGGACGGTCCATCCGCGCTCGCGGCCTGCTTCGAGGAGCACCCTGACCTCTGCATCCTCGACGTGTCGATGCCCGCCGGCTCGTTAGGCTGCGACGACCGCGCGACCGGCTTCGAGGTGTGCCGCCGGCTCAAGCGCGATCCGCGCACCGCGCGCATCCCGGTCATTTTCGTCACGGCGCTCAACGACACGACCGACCGCGTGAAGGCCATCGAGGCCGGCGGCGACGATTTCCTCACCAAGCCGCACAACCGGCAGGTGCTGGGCGCGCGCGTGCGCTCGCTGCTGCGGTTGAAGTTCGCGACCGACGCGCTCGAGCAGAGCTACCGCAAGCTGCGCGAGCTGCAGAAGCTGCGCGACGACCTGATGAAGATGATCGTGCACGATCTCAAGACGCCGCTCACGTCGGTGCTCGCGTCGCTGGAGATGGCGCTCGACGGCGACTTCGGCGCCTACTCGCCCGAGATGCGCCGAGCGTTAGGCGACGCGGAAGGCAAGGCCGAGGACTTGCTGGCGCTCATCGAGGACTTGCTCGAGGTGGCGCGGCTCGAGGAAGCCGCCGTGTCGCTCGAGCTGCAGCCCATCGCGCCGCGCGCGTTTCTCGTCTCGGTGTCCGATGAGTGGGCGATGCGGTTCCGCCAGGATGGCGCGCGCGTATCGGTGGACACGAGCGATGAAGCGCCCGTGTTCCAGGGCGACCTGGGGTTGTTGCGGCGCGTGTTCGGCAACCTGATCCAGAACGCGCTCACGCACAGTCCGCGCGGCGTGTCGATCGGCCTCACCGGGCGGCGGGATACGTCGGGTGGCGTGTTGTTCACGGTGGCCGACGACGGGCCCGGCATTCCGCCCGAGTATCACGAGATCATTTTTCTGCGGTTCGAGCGCGTGAAGCGGCCGGAGACGCCGCGCGTGCGCAGCTCGGGGCTCGGCCTCACGTTCTGCAAGATGGCGGTGGAGGCGCACGGCGGGCGCATCTGGGTGCAGAGCGCGGAGGGGCGCGGCAGCCAATTCCACATCGTGCTGCCGTGCGTGCCGCCGCGCACGCAGGTGCCCGCGTCGAGCGTGACGTCGCCGCCGGCGGGCACCGTCACGGTGCCGCCGCCGGTGCGGCCCGGTTAGGCGGCGACCGTGAAAGTCTATTTGCAGACGTTCGGCTGCCGCGCCAACCAGTACGACAGCGAGGTCGTGCGCGCGCTGCTCGAGGGCGGCGGCGCCGAGCTCGTGGCGAAGGTTGCCGACGCCGACGCGGCGGTGTTCAACAGCTGCGCGGTGACGGCGGCGGCGGAGGCCGACCTCCGCCAGGCGGTTAGGCGGGCGGCGCGCCGGCGGCCGGGTATGGCGAGCGTGGTGATGGGGTGCGCGGCGGCGCGCGATCCCGAGGGCATCGCGGCGCTGCCGGGCGTCGCGCGCGTGGTTCCGGGCGCCGGCGGCGCCGAGGTCGCGGCGGCGTTAGGCATCGCGGCGGGCGGGGCGCCACCGGCCCGGCAAACGGGCACGCGGGCGCTGCTCCGCATTCAGGATGGATGCGACGAGCACTGCACGTTCTGCGCGACCACCCTCGCCCGCGGCGCCAACCGCTCGCGGCCGCTCTCCGATCTCGTGGAGGAAGCCGAGCGGTTGGCCGAGCACCATCGGGAGATCGTGCTCACCGGCGTGCACATCGGGTCGTACGGCCGCGACACCGGCTCTTCGTTAGGCGAGCTCGTGGATGCGCTCGTGCGCGCGGCGCCGAGCGCGCGGTTCCGCCTCTCGTCCGTCGAAGCAACCGAAGTCGATGATCGCTTGCGCGACCGATTGCGCGCACACGACGGCGGGCTCGTGCCGTACCTGCACGCACCGCTGCAATCCGGCTCCGACCTGGTGCTGCGTCGCATGGGCCGGCACTGGTACACGGCATCCACGTACGCTCGCGCGATCGAGCGCATCGTCGGCGACGCCGCGGTGTTCGGACTCGGCGCCGACGTCATCGCAGGCTTCCCGGGTGAGACCGAAGACGACCACCGCGCAACCATGTCGCTCGTGACATCGCTGCCGTTCACGAGCCTGCATGTTTTTCCGTACTCGCCGCGCCCCGGCACGGCCGCCCAACGCATCGCCGAGCCGGTTGCGAGCACCGACGTCGCGCGCCGCGCGGACGAGCTGCGAGCAGCGAGTGCGCGCCTCGCCACGGATTATCGAGCGCGTCGCGATGGTGGTGCCGCCGACGTCATCATCATCGGCGATCGCGCCCATCGGAGCGGGCTTACGGAAGACTATTTGTCGGTCATCCCGGCCGACCATGCGCTGTCCCGTGGCACCCGCACGCACGCGCAGCTCGCACTCCAAGACGGCGTATTGTTCGCGCATGCCTGTGAGCGCTAAGTTGTAAGCGACTGGCTCTTACGCGCACGATACACGGATAAGAGCGCAAACAACGGATCAAAGCGGATAAAGCAAGAAAGAATGAACTACAGATAACAAGAGCAATGCGTTCTTCCGCGTGCTGTGTTGCTCTATCTGCTTTTATCCGTTGTTTGCGCTCTTATCCGTGTATCATGAGCGTAGCAGCCCCGTTCTATTCTCACGACGTCCACCAAGTTCATGAGCGTCGAACGCCGCCAGACCGTCTACATCGAAACCTACGGATGCCAGATGAACGTGAGCGATTCGGAGCTCATGTACGGGCATCTCGAGGAGGTCGGCTATACGCCAGTGGGCGGACCCGACGGCGCGGACGTCATCCTCGTCAACACCTGCGCCATCCGCGACCACGCGGAGCAGCGTGTCATCGGCCGACTGGGCGAGCTCAAGCGCTTCATGGGCCGCGACACCGTACTCGGCGTCACCGGCTGTATGGCTCAACGGTTGGGACCGGCATTGCTCGACCGCGCGCGCCACGTGCAGCTCGTCGTTGGTCCCGACGGGTATCGCGCGCTACCGGCCCTCATCGAAGGTGCGCGCAAAGGCGAACGCGTCGCCAACGTCACGTTCGATCTCGAGGAGCATTACGAGGACTTCCACGCGCGTCGCTTCGATGGCGTGCGCGCATGGATCCCGGTGCAGCGCGGCTGCGATTACAAATGCACCTATTGCATAGTTCCGATGACGCGCGGACCGGAGCGCAGTCGTACCTTGGCCGACGTCGAACGCGAGGCGCGTGCGGTCGCTGAGCAGGGCATCACCGAAATCACGCTCCTCGGACAAACGGTCAACTCGTACCACGATGGCGCGCATGACTTCGCGGATCTCTTGCGTTGCGTTGGGCACGTGCCGGGCATTCGCCGGCTCCGGTTCACCAGTCCGCATCCCAACGACTTCACCGATCGGGCGATCGCGGCGATGGCGGACACGCCGTCGCTCTGCGAGCACGTGCATCTGCCCATGCAATCGGGCTCGTCGCGCACGCTCAAGCGCATGCTCCGTCGGTACACGCGCGAGACGTACTTCGATTGCGTTGCCCGCATCCGTGGGGCCATCCCCGGCGTCGCGCTCACCACGGACATCATCGTCGGTTTCCCGGGTGAAACGGACGACGAATTCGAGGAGACGTTGAGCGCCGTGCGCGAAATCGGCTTCGACGATGCGTACACGTTCCGTTTTTCACTGCGCGACGGAACGCCCGCCACGCGACTGCCCGCACATCTCACGGTGCCGGACGACGTCGCCGCCGATCGCTTGGACCGGCTCGTCGCGACTGTGCGCGACGGTACGCGCGCACGGAATCTCTCGATGTTAGGCACGCGCCACGAAGTGCTCATCGAGAAGGCGGCGCGACGAGGCGGACTATTGCAGGGGCGCACTCGCCATCATCGCACCGTACTCGTGCAGGGCGATGAATCGCTCATCGGCCGCTACTTCACCGTGGAGCTCACCGGTACTACGGGCTCGACCTTCACGGGCACCATCTCGTCCGCGGGCACATCGCTGCCGCTCGCCGGATGAAGAATCTTCTCGAGGGCACCGTCGTCGCGCTCTACGACGAGCTCCGTGCGCAGAATCCCGAGATGTGCGACTGCACCAACTGCCGCACGGACGTGATTGCGTACGCCCTCAACGCCGCTCGCCCGCGCTACAGCGGCGGCACCGACGTCGGCCAGGCGCTCATCTCGGTCGATCTGCAACGCGACCAGACGCGCGCGGCCCTCGCCGTGATCGTGCTCGACGCCATGCGCCGCGTCGCAGCGAACCCGAGACACAAAGGCTAGGGAAGCGCGCCGCCTAACGGCGGCGCTGGGGGAAGGGGGAAGCGGC
>DASVAC010000243.1:0-15166 GCA_036376535.1 Gemmatimonadaceae bacterium
GCATCCACACGCTCGGCGCCCGCCAAGCGGGCGCCGACGTGCGGATGCGCTGCGAGCCACCCATCAAAGAAGGCCGCCGGCGCTCGGCCGGCGCGCTTGACGCGCGCCGCCGGAGCGACGACGGCCACGTTGGTCAGCCCACCGCCCACGTCCGCCAATCCCGCATACCCGTCGCGCTCTACGTGCATCTCGCCGTAGCTCCCCATGTCCGCCACACCATGATAGTGCGCGATCATCGCGATCCGCCGCGGGCGCCGGTGCGCCCGAGTGAGTCCGAGCCGCCTCGCGACCACAGACCGCAGTCCATCCGCGCCGATCACGACCTCCGCATGTCGCTCGTGCGTTTGCCCGCGCGCGTCGAGTACCTCGACGCCCGCCACCGCGCCTCGCGCGTTCCGCACGAGGCCCGTGACCCGTTCCTCCTCGACCACGCGCGCGCCTTGGGCGCGCGCTCGCTCGAGCAGGATCGCGTCGAGCAGCGACCGCCTGAGCGCCAGCCCGCGATCCCGGAACCCGTGAAACCCGTGCGCCGCCGCGAAGTCGCCCCTGAGCAGCTCTCCGTTAGGCGCCCGGACCATCATGCCCGTGAGCTGCGCCGCCCCCGCGTTCTCGCACGCGCCCAACGCGCCCATCGCATCCAACAGGCGCGACGCCTCGGGGCTCAGGTATTCCGCGCACGGTTTGTCGCGCGGAAATCGCGCGCGGTCCACCACCAGCACGTCGATCCCGCGCCGCGCGAGGTGCCACGCCGTCGAGCTGCCGGCAGGCCCGCCGCCCACCACGATCACCTGCGCGCGTGTCACTAAGTGGGCTCCGCCTGACATGGTGATTGCGGTGGTCTTGGGAAAAATTCAGGTCTTAGGCATCTACGCTCATTCAGGAACGGACGAAGCACGGACACGCCGGACGGAGCACGGATCGCTCCGCTGCGGCGGACATAACGCGGGGCGCAGGTCGTTTCAGCCGTGTGTTTTGTCGTTGAAAACAACGGCCTCAGCCTTCCCCCGCGGGTACGCGATTCCCTTCGCAGGCGAGCGATCCGCGCTTTGTCCGGTATGCCCGTGCTTTGTCCGTTTCTCCTTGAGCGTAGAAGCCCACGACCTGCATACTCACAAACACTCCCCGCTCGGTTGGAAGAACAGGCACCTTGTTATCCCCTGAAAACCGTTACAGTTCTCCATTAGCCGGCCCGCACGCGGTCGCCTAACCGGGCCACCCGTTGGAACAGGCCCATGTACCGCCAATGGGGACGCGGCAGGTGCAAGAGTGATGCGATCCGCGTCAGATACGGCAGGATCGCCGAGCGCGAATCCGCCGAGAACATGAACCGCGGATGCTGCGACGCGACCTCGCGGAGTCGGGCCACCGCTGCGTCGAACGACAACGCGCTCGAGAAATAGAACCGCGGCACGAGCAACGGATCATCGCGCTCGACGACGCCTTCATCGAGCGCGATGCGATGCAGCGCGGTGCCCGGATACACGCGCAGACCCACGGTCAGATATACCGCGTCGCCGCGCTCGAGTCGCTCGGCGGCGAACGCCAGCGTCTCGTTCAACGTCTGCATGGTTTCGCCGGGGCCGCCGACGAGAAAGATCCACAACACGCCAATGCCCGCGCGCTCCACTTGTTGGGCCACCTCGCGCACGCGTGCCGCGTCGAAGCCCTTCTCCAACCGCTCGAGCACGGGATCGCTCGCGCTCTCGGCCGTGATGCCTAACCAGCGGAAGCCCGCGGCGCGCATCGCGCCCAGGAGATACGGCGGCACCGCGGCGGGCGTGAAATTCGTCGTGTCCAGTTTCACCGTGAGCGGGCGCTTGGTGATCGCTTCGCAGATCGCCGCCGCGTGGCGGGGCGGAGCATTGAACGTCGAGTCGACGAACTCGAAGTGCCGTACGCCCGCGTCGCGCACCAATTCTTCCATCTCATCCACGACGTGCTCGGGGTCGCGCAGGCGATACCCCCATCCTTCGACGTTGAGATACGTGCAGTAGATGCACTTGAACACGCACCCGCGCTTGGTCTGGATGGGCACGGTGCCGCCGCGTCGCTCGTACTTCGCGAGATCGAGCCAACGGTGCATGCGCGCCGAGGGAAACGCATCGACATCGGGGTCGCCGCCGGGCGGCGTGACTACGGTGGTCGAGCTGTCCCGATACACCACGCCCGGAATTCCGGCGGGATTGCGTCCGCTGGACAGCGCATCGAGCAGCGCCGTCGTCGCGCGCTCGCCGTCGCCGGCCACGGCGAAGTCCACGCCTAACTCGTCGAACAACGATGCGGGGGCCACGCCGAACGCCGCGCCGCCCGCGATCACGCGCGCGTTGGGCGCGGCATCGCGCAGCGTGCGCAGCACCGCCGCCGCTTCGGGCGTGTAGTGCGCGAGCGCGATCAGATCGCTGTTGTCGATGTTGCGGACCGAGACGCCGATGACGTCCGGTTGGAAGGAGCGAGCCGCGGCGCGGGCGGCGGCATGGGGATCGGAGGCGAAACAGAGATCCGCCACCCGCACCGTGTATCCTGCCTGGTCCAACGCCGATGCCACACACGCCACGCCGTTCGGCACGACGGGCATCGGCTGCCGCTCCCGGTTGGTGCTCACGAGGAGCACCCTGGGACGCGACGCCGGCGCGAACGCCGGCCGTCGGTCGCGTCCTAACGGAGCGGACGGGGGAAGGTCGTCACCCTGTTCGCACGAACTCCGTTTGTCCGAGCGTGAGTGTGCTTCCATTGATGACGTAGGTGAACTGCACCGACCCGGTGTCCGGTGCCTGGAACGTGATCGTCACCGTCGTGCCGTCGGCCGTCCACGTGCCGTTGGTTACCGTCGTGTCCGACACGCTCGTCGTCTGGTCGAACGTAATGACCGTACGCGACGCGGTGCCGTCCGCATTGAATGCCCAGATCGTCTGTTCGTTGGTCGGATCGCCGTTCACCGTATCGACGACGGTCTCGGACCACGAGCCAACGAGGTTGCTGTCGAGCTGTCCGCCATTGCCACCGCCGCCGCCCGTCCCAGTATTGAAGCCGCCGTTATTGAAGTACTGTGGCGTGGTCGTGTCGATGCAGGCCACTGCCACGACCGCGAGCGCCACGAACGCCAGGCGCGCTACCGCCGTTCTTATCGCGTGCCGGCCAGCATCAGCGCGACCGCTGCTCCCGTGAGCCCCGCCAACAGGTTCACCCCGTCGTTGTCCAACCATGGAATGCCTCCGATCCGTTGCGTGACGTCGCCGCAAGTGTGCACGGTCCGTTCGGTGAGCACTCCGCATCGAGTGCATCTCCGTCGAGACTGCAAGGCCGCGCCGGCGAACGAATCCGCCAACGCGCCCGCACATCCGCCAGCGGCCGCGGCGACCGCAACGTGTGGTGGCCAGTGCACGAGCCACGCCATCACCCCAACGAATGCCCCCCCGGCGACGCTAGCGAGGAGGCCGGCGATCGTGACGCCACCGGACGTTCCGGCGGCGACCCGTCGCCACGTTGTGATCAATCGTGGGGACCGGGACGAAAGTGTTCCCACTTCCGTACCCCATGTATCCGCCGAAGCGGCTGCAAGTGCCCCACCACCGATCGCCATACAGGCAATGGCCGGAGCTACGAGTGAGGCAAGCGCTGCAAGGGCAAAGAGCCCCCCGTTGGCCAGCACCTGCGCCGCGTCCCGAGTTCCGCCTTTGGCGACGACGGATTCGGTCCGGCGCAACTTGTTGTCGCGTTGGGCGCGCGAAAGCGCGGTACCGGTCACAAAGAAAGCAAAAAGAAGAGCAGCCCAGGACCACCCTGCGGCGACCGTTGCCGTGCCGACGACCACCGCGGCGATTCCGCCACTCGACGAAAGCGCACGCATGCGCCACGCGACCAATGCGATCGCGCACGCGAGTGCGAACCCGACGGCCGTGCGCGCGATCACTCCAATGGGCGCGAGGCTTCCTCGTCGATCAGCATTTGCATGATGCGGCGGCGCAAGGCGGGAGGAGCTTTGGCGATCGTAGCGCGCCGTTCGAGAAACCGCAAAAACACCTGCTCGTGACGGAAGTGCGGAAAGCATCGGCGGCAGCACGCCAAGTGGTCGCGAATCTGCAGCTCGACTTCCGCCGTCAACTCACCATCGAGGTACTCGTAAATGCGCTCGAGAACCTCGGTGCACGAAATGTGAGACGGGTCGTCTGTGTGTGGATTGGTGCTCATGCGTGCTCTCGATTGTAGGACCTCAGACCCGGGTTAGTGAGTCCCGTTTTGCACAGGCGCCCAGGGGTCGCGCAGGGCGCAGCGCCCCGTTAGCGACGCACGCATGTGCGCCGCGGACAATCCGTTCCGTCGTTCCGATGTTGAAGCATTGAGCTAAGCGATCGGTTCCCAAATAATCTTGAACCCCCTATTGCGGGCCGTTACCTTGGTTGCTGCCATTCAGCGTTCCCGCCTCTTCAAATGCCTACAACAGTCGACGCGCTTCTCCCGCTGAGTTTTCTCGAGGCGGTTCGCAGCGTGGACAGCCCCGACGACGACCTCGACGCGGAACTCGTGCCCGAGCTGCGCAACAAGCGCTTGGGCTTGAGCGATACCGTGTACGCCCAGATCCAGCGCTTCACGGACGCGGCCAAGAAGCACCAGCGCACCGGGTATGAGGAAACGGTGGGCATCGCGAAGCTGCTCGGCCGCCGGCCGGATGCCGAAGCGGTATTCCGTGCGGCCGGGCGCTACCTTGCGACACAGACGTATCAGTCGCTTACCCCTGCGTCGCGCGGGCTCATCTCGTCGTTGCCGTCGCTGCTCGCGCGTCCGATTGCGCTGCGCCAGACGCAGCGCATTGCGAGCAGGTACCTCAATGGATCGGTGCGGCGTCGCGGCTCGTTTCTGATTCTCGAGGTGTCGCGATCGGCTACGGTGGACGTGCCGCCGCGCGGTGTGGGCTGTGCGTACTACGAGTCGTTCTTCCGCGAGCTGCTCCGGCTGCTCGGGGCGAGCGGCGGCTCGGTGGATCACGTGCGCTGTGCGGCGCGCGGCGAAGGCACGTGCGAATGGCGCGCCGAGTGGCGCTCGATCCATCGCGACGAGACCGCGGCCAGCGCCGGGGCCGCGTGACGCGATTCGCCTAACTTTCAGACACGGACTCATGTTGACGAAGGAAATGCTGCCCAACGTGCAGCGCGCATTGACCGATGCCGGAGTCGATGGGTGGCTCCTGTTCGACTTCCAGGGAACGAATCCCGTTGCCAGCGGTGTGCTCGGGCTCAAGGGATTGGTGACGCGGCGTGTCTTCGCGTACATCCCGCGCGAGGGGAAGCCCGTCGCGATAACACATGCCATCGAGCAGGGGCCGTGGCGCGAATGGCCAGCCGACTGGGGACGCGAGCGCTATAGCACGTGGCGCTCGCTCGAGGACGCGGTGGGCAAGCTCGTGCGCGGCAAACGCATCGCGATGGAGTATTCGCCTGGCGACGCGGTGCCGTACGTGGACCGCGTGCCTGCCGGTGTCATCGATCTCGTGCGGGCTGCCGGCGGCGACGTGGTTCCCTCGGCGGAGCTCGTGACGCGGTTCTACGCGTTGTGGACGCCGGACCAGCTGAAGTCGCACGAGCGCGCGGCGGAGATCGTCGCCACAGTCGGCCGCGAAGCCATCGCCGAGGCGGGACGGCGCACGGCGGCGGGGCAGCCGATCGCGGAGCACGAGCTGCAGCGCTGGATCATCGAGCGGTTCCAGCGCGCCAATCTGGAGTTCGACCATCCCGCGATCGTCGCCGCCGGGCCTAACGCAGCGGATCCGCACTACGCGCCGTCGGCCAGCCGCCCGCGCACGATCCAGCGGGGCGAGCTGTTGCTGGTCGACCTGTGGGCCAAGGAGAAGGGCGGCATTTTCGCCGACCAGACCTGGATGGGCGCGATCGGTGCGCCGAGCACGCGTGCCGTCACGATCTGGGAGGCCGTGCGCGACGCGCGCGACGCCGCGATCGCGGTGGTGCGGGAGCGTGCGTTAGGCGGCACCCCGATCCGCGGCGCCGACGTCGATGACGCGGCCCGCGGCGTGATCACCGCGCGCGGCTTCGGCCAGTATTTCACGCACCGCACCGGACACTCGATCGACTCGATCCAGCTCCACGGGTCCGGACCGCACATCGACAACTTCGAGACGCGCGAAGAGCGGCGTCTCATTCCCGGTGTCGCATTCTCGATCGAACCCGGGATCTACATCGCCGGCGAGATCGGCGTCCGCAGCGAAGTCAACGCGCACATCGGCGAGACGGCGGTCACGATCACGCCGCGCGAGTACCAACGCGACCTGATCGTCGTCTGAGCCCGGCCGCGGCGTCCCTGCCGGACGCCGAGTCGCCCGGCCTGCGCCGGGAGCTTGGCGTCTTTTCGGCGGCGATGCTCGTGGTAGGCGGCATCATCGGCAGCGGCATTTTCTTCACACCCTCGGAGACGGCCAAGGAGCTGCCCACCGCGGGCTGGGTGCTGGTGGTGTGGGCGTTAGGCGGCGTGGTCGCCTTCGCCGGCGCGCTCACGTACGCCGAGCTCGGGGCGCTCATCCCGGACGCCGGCGGCGCGTACGTGTATATCCGCGAAGCGTTCGGCGCGCTGCCCGCGTTCCTGTATGGATGGATGTCCCTGCTGCTCATCGCATCGGGGGCGATTGCCGCGGTCGCCGTGGGCTTTGCCGGCTACGTCGCGCACTTCGTGCCGCTCGACGCCGGCGGTCAGTTAGGCGTGGCCGGCGTGACCATTGCCGGCCTCGCCATCGTGAATTACCTGGGCGTGAAGCCCGGCGCTGTCGTGCAGAACGTGATGACCGTCGCCAAGATCGTGGCGTTGGGCATCCTCATCCTCGGCGGCGTGCTGCTGTGGGGGCGTCTCGGCTCGCCGCCGCCCGTCGCCCATCCACCGGCGCCTCGCGCGACCATCGTGGCTGGACTCGGCGCGGCGTTCGTGCCCGTGCTGTTCACCATCGGCGGCTGGCAGCAGATGAACATGGTGGCCGGCGAGATTCGCGATCCGGGGCGCAACATCCCTCGCGCTCTTGCTATCGGGATCGCCATTGTCGTCGTCTGTTATCTGGGCGCCAACGCCGCGTACCTGCGCGCGCTCGGCCGCGACGGACTCGCTGCATCGACGGCCGTGGCGGCAGACACCGCGACGCGCATGTTCGGCAGCTCCGGCGCGACGTTCATCGCGCTGGCCGCGATGGCGTCGATCTTCGGCTTCGTCAACGTCACCATTCTCGCCAATTCGCGCATCGTGTACGCCATGGCTCGTGATGGACTGTTCATCAACGCGGCGGCGCGGGTGCACCCGCGCTTCGGCTCGCCGCACGTCGCGATCGTGGTCATGGCCGTGTGGTCCATCGCGCTCCTGCTCTTGAGCGGCGGCAACCTCGGCACGCTGTTGAGCGGCGTCGTGTTCGCGGACTGGATCTTCTTCGGCCTCGGCGCGGCGAGCGTGTTCGCGCTGCGCCGCTCGATGCCTAACGCGATACGCCCGTATCGCGCGCTGGGGTATCCCGTGGTCCCCGCGTTCTTCGTGCTGGCGGCGGTGGCGGGCATCGCGAGCTCATTCTACAAGTCGCTGCGCATGTCGCTGCTGGGCAGCGCGCTGGTCGCGCTCGGCATCGTCGTGTTCATGGTGCTGCGGAGGCGGCGATGAGACGGGCGCTGGCGGCGCTGATGGCCGCGTGCGTTGCGTTGGGCTGCGAGGCAGACAGCCAACGGGTCACGCAGGAAATACCCGGCGCGCCCGCGCCCACCGCGAGCGCCGTGCAACACGATTCGGCGTATCGCGTGGTGCCCGTTCCCGATGCCGGGCGGATCGCCGGCCGCGTGAGCGTGCGCGGTCGCGTTAGGCGGGACAGCCTGCTCGCCGCCATGCCCGATACCGGTGTGTGCAGAACGTCGCGGCGCGTGACGCTGGTCGAAGGGAGCGGGGATCGCGTCGCGGGCGCCGTGGTGTGGCTCGAGGGCATCCACGCCGGCAAGCCGCTCCCATTGCTGCGGCGATACGATCTCGCCACGCGTCACTGCGAGGCGCGCCCCTTGACGCAGGCCGTGATCGCGGGCGGCATGCTCAACGTCCAGAACCTGGATCCGGTCCCACACCGCACGCGCTTCACGATGGGCGGCGCGACGCTCGATGTGGTCGACCAGAGCGATGCGGGCCAGGTCGTACCGACCGCCGTCGTGATCGCGCATCCAGGTCTCGTGACGGTACGGTGCGACGTGCACCCTGCGACGCGCGCGTGGATCCGCGTGTTCGACCATCCATATTTCACGGTGACCACGCGGGACGGTGCCTTCACGATCGACTCGGTGCCGCCCGGTACGTACACGCTCGCGGTGTGGCAGCCGTCGTTAGGCGAACGGGACACGACCATTCGCGTCGCCGCGCGGCAGCGCGCGAACACGACCGTCGCCTTCACCGCCGCGCCCTGACCGAAAACGGGGAAGAGGGAAGCGCTCGCCGCCGCTTCCCCCAGCGCAGCGCTTCCCCCTTCCCCAGGGCGTCTGCGATCAGAAATCAGACACGTGCTACGTGGCGGCCGCCGCTTCGGGATACTGCACGCGGTACAAGCGCGCGTACACGCCGCTGCCCGCCAGCAGCTCGGCGTGCGATCCCTCCTCCACGATGCGGCCGCCGTCCAGCACCAGTAGCCGGTCGGCGCGGCGCACCGTACTCAAGCGGTGCGCGATGATGAGCGTCGAGCGCCCCGTCAGCAGCTCTTCCATCGCGCTGTTCACGAGTCGCTCACTCTCGCTGTCGAGACTGGACGTTGCCTCGTCGAGCAGCACCACCGCCGGATCCTTGAGGAACACGCGCGCGATCGCGATGCGCTGACGTTGACCGCCGGACAGCTTCACGCCGCGCTCGCCCACGCGCGTCTCGAGGCCACCCTGAAGCCGCTCGATGAACTCCCACGCGTGCGCCGCCCGTGCGGCAGCAATGACATCCGCGTCGCTCGCATCCGGTCGCGCGTAGGCGATGTTGTCGCGCACGGTGCCGCTGAACAGCGCCGGTTCCTGCGGCACCAGGCCGACCGCGCCGCGGAGGTCGAGCAGCGAGAGCCGGCGGATATCGATGCCGTCCAGCGTCACTGTTCCGTTAGGCACGTCCCAGAAGCGCGTGATGAGCGACGCCACCGTCGTTTTGCCCGCGCCCGACGGTCCCACCAGCGCGACCACTTCGCCGGGCGCGATGTGGAACGACACGTCCTGCAGCACGGTCGGAAGGTCGGGGCCGTATGCGAACGTCACGTGCTCGAATCGCACGTCGCCGCGCACGGGCCGCGGCAGCGCCGCCGGCGCCGGCGGGTCGACCACCGTCGGCTTCGTATCGAGCAGCTCGAAGACGCGGTGCGCTGCGCCGACGGCTTCCTGGTAGTTGCCGAACAACGACGCGAGCGAACCGACCGCCGCCGCGACAAAAAACGCATAGAACAGGAATTCGACTAACGCACCGGGCGTGAGCTCTCGCGCCAGCACGAGCCGGCCGCCCTGCCACAGCACGATCACCACGCCGCCGAACGCGCAGAACGTGATCACGCCGAAGAAGGCGCCGCGAATTTTTGCCCGTCGCACGGCAGCGATGACCACGTCGCGCAGTTGCGTGCTGAACCGCCGTGCCTCGACGCCTTCTCGGGTGAAGCTCTGCACCGTGCGAATCTGGGCGAAGGCTTCATCCGCGCTGCCCATCGCGTCGGCCACGCGATCCTGCACACCCGTGCTCGCCTTCTTGAGCGCGCGTCCGAAGATCAACGCCGTCCCGACGATCACGGGCACCACCGCGAGCGTCGTCACTGTGAGCTGCGGATGCGTGAGCGTCAGCATGATCACGCCGCCCACGAGGAACAGCACCTGGCGCGACAGCTCCGTCGCCTGATACGTCATCACCGATTGCAGCAGCGTGACGTCGGTCGCGAGACGGCTCGTCAGCTCACCCGACCGTCGCTCGGTGAAGAAGCCCGGCGACAACCGCACGAGATGCGCGAACAGGTCGTCGCGCAGCTTGGCGATGATGCGCTCCGCGGCGGCGGTGAGCACCCATACCTGACCGAAGTTGAGCAGCCCCTGCGCGGCAAACAGTCCAACGAGAATCAGCGCGATGCGATTGAGCGACGGCGCGCTCGCGCGCACGAACGCGGCGTCGAGCAGATAGCGGACGACGAGCGGGAACGCGAGGGTGATGCCCGCGCTCACCAGCAGCGCCACGGAGGCGAGCGCGATCTGCACGCGGTAGGGCCGCATGCGAATGAGCAGCGGCCTGAGCGCACGCGGCGACGGAACTTTGCGCGCGCCCGGCGTGTCGGACGTGCCCTCGGCGCTTCTGTCGGTGCTCAGAGGGGACGGCCGTCGAGCCATGCGCGGATCTGAGACAAGCCGGCGCTCATGCGCCGGCGCGCGTCATACGCGCGCTGAAACACCGCGAACGCATCGGCCACAGCCAGATCGCGTTCGTCAGGCGGTCCCGACCAATTGTGCGAGGACCATTCGCGAACGTGCACGCGCCCGTTCGCCGGTGTGCCGAGCATGAGCAGCCGCTCGGGCTCGCCGTCGCCCGCGGCCACGAGGACGCCGAGTTCGTCGGGGCCCGGTGCGCGGTTCCGTTCGTCGCCGGACATCACCGCGACACGGCGCGATCCACCGCCATGGCGACGAACAGCAGCGCGAGATAGAGCAGGGAGTACTTGTACACGCTCCACGCCGCGGCCGTCCACGGCCGGACGCGCATCACGCGCACGACACCCGCGAGCAGCAGTGCGCCTAACGCAGCCGCGGACACCGCGTAGATGATCCCGAACGCGCCGAATGCCGCCGGCAGCAGCGTGATGGGGATGAGGATCACGGTGTACCAGAACATCTGCCGCATCGTCTCGCGCTCGCCCCACACGAGCGGCGCCATCGGTACGCCCGCGCGTCCGTAGTCGTGCTGCTTGAGCAGCGCGAGCGCCCAGAAGTGCGGCGGCGTCCAGTAGAACACGATGAGGAAGAGGTACACCGCGGCCAGATCGATGCGTCCCGTGACCGCCGCCCAACCGACGAGGGGAGGGAAGGCACCTGCCGCGCCGCCGATCACGATGTTCTGCGGCGTCCGGCGCTTGAGCCAGCGCGTGTAGATGAAGACGTAGAAATAGAACCCCGCCAGCGCGAGCGCGGCGCTCAGCACGTTCACCGTGAAGGCGAACAGCGCCGTCGCGCCCGTGGCGAGTGCGAGGCCGTACGCGAGCACCGCGCGGGGATCCATGCGGCCGCTCGGCAACGGACGCAGGCGCGTGCGCGCCATGCGGTCGTCGATGTCGCGGTCCAGGTACATGTTCACCGCGTTGGCGCCGCCCGCCATGAGGTATCCGCCTAACGCAACCGTCAGCACCAGCAGCAGGCTCGGCGAACCGGCCACGTACATCGGCGCGATCGTCGTCACGAGCAAGAGCGAGATGATGCGCGGCTTGGTGAGCATCACCAAGTCGTGGGCGAGCGATGCCGTGCGCTCCTTGGCCACCACCGCGCCGGTCATCGCACTGCCTCCGTGGCGGCGCGTACGCTGCGTGCGACGGACGCCTCGGCCGCCGCGGTGCGCGCGGGCGCCGCGTCCGCAGTGCGCGATGCCATCCGCGCGAGATAGGCAGCCGAGAACAGCGTGAGCCAGATGAGCGCGCCGACGCCCTGGTGCAGCGACCGCAGCGCCGGCGGCAATTGCAGCGTGATCATCGAGGCGGCGATCACGATCTGCGTCACGATGAGCGCCGCCGCGATCGTGAGCGCGCGCACCACCACGACTGCCTCACGCCGCCGCCGCACGCCCAGCAGCAAACCGAACACGTGCAGGGTGAGCAGCAGCGCCAGCACGCGGTGCGTCATCTGGATGACGCGCCCCGTCGGGACCACCGCCGACGCGATGCCGGCGCCGCACAACGGGAATCCGGAGCACGCGACGTTGGCGCCCGGATAGGTCGCGGTCATGCCGCCCAGAAAGACGGTGACTAACGCAATCGACGCGCCGGCGATCGCGCCGCGCGCCGACCGCGCCGACGCGCGCTCCACCCGCGCGCACGCGCCGCCTAACCCGCCGGCCCGCATCACCGCCGCCGACAAGGCGGCCAGCAGCGTCGCGGCCAGCAGCCAGTGCGATGCCGTCGCGTACCACACGTTGCCCAGCCACACGGTGATCGCGCCCAGGAGCGCCTGCGCCGGCCACATCGCGAGCGCGAGGAGACTCGCGCGCAGCACGCCGCCGCGGCCGCCCACACCCGGCTCGCGCCGCGTTGCATACGCCGCCGCGGCCAGAGCGGCCAACGCCACCAGCAGGAGCGCCGCGATCAGCCGGTGCGTCCCTTCGAGAACCAGTGTCGGTTGGTCGAACGGCGGGAACCACCGCCCGTAGCATTTGGGCCAATGGTTGCCGCACCCCATTCCCGACCCGCTGATACGGACGATGGCGCCGAACACGATCTGCGCGACGGCAATTACCAGCGCCACGTACGACAGGCGTCGCAGCGGCGCCTTCATCGGATGTCGCTCACGATGGATGCTCGACGATGACGGCGGCGCTCTGCGAGGGCCGCAGAGCGTCCGCTTGGCCGTGCGCCTCGATGGCGCGCCACGTGAACACGAGCACCAACGCCAGGCCTATCGCCGGTATGAGCGTCCACATCACTTCGCTCCACCGTGCAGGCGCCGGAACCGAACTATCGCTCGCGGGCGGGGTTTTGAGCGCGGAGCGCACAATCTCGATCTGCGCGACCACGCAGCACACCACGGCGAGCCAGAATAAGTTGAGACTCAACGGGATTGAATTTTGGAGTCGAAACATCGTAAAATCGCCGTAGCGTACTGCGGAAGCAACCCGCGGACCATGCGCGCGTCAGCGTGCGCGATCCCCATTCCTTGAACTCATGTCCCTCCGCCGACAGCTCGGACTGCTCAGCACCATTGCCGTCCTCGTGGGATCCACGATCGGATCGGGCATCTTTCGGTCGCCGGCGGGAATTGCGCAGAAGCTCCCGGGCCCGCTCCCACTCATCCTCGTGTGGGTCACCGGCGGTTGTTTTGCCCTGTGCGGCGCGCTCACGCTGGCCGAGATCGCCGGGGCACTGCCGGCCACCGGCGGCATTTACGTGTTCCTGCGTGAGGCCTGGGGACGCCTCCCGGCCTTCCTCTTCGGTTGGGCGGAGCTCGCGATCATCCGCGCGGCCGCCCTCGGCGCCATCTCCACGACCTTCGCCGAGTATTTGCTACGGGTCCTCGGTCACAATCCAGCGGTCGCGCCGTACGACGCCTATGTGCACTATATCGCCGCGGTCGCGATCGCGCTGACGGCGACGTTCAACTACGTGGGTCTACGTTGGGGTTCGCTGGTGCAGAACCTGACAACGCTCGCCAAATACGGCGGTTTGCTGTTCATCGTCTTGCTCGCGTTGGCGCTGGGACTGCCGCACACGGGCGGACACTTCACGCCCGCGTTCCCGAGTGGAAGCATCAGCGTCTCGGCGTTCGGCCTCGCGCTTGTATCAGTGCTTTGGGCCTACGACGGCTGGGAAGACGTGACGTTCGTCGCCGGCGAAGTGCGCGATCCTCGCCAGAACCTTCCGCGCGGCATCATCATCGGCACGCTCGCCGTCATTGCGATCTATGCGCTGGCGAACCTCGCGTATCTCGCCGTGCTGCCCGTCGACCAGATCGCGAGCTCGCCGCTCGTTGCGGCCGACGTCGCGGCGAAAGTCGTCGGCCCGGCCGGCGTGGTGTTCGTGGCGATCACCGTAATGCTGTCCGCGTTCGGGACGCTCAACGGATCCATTCTCACGGCGCCGCGCATTTTCTTCGCGATGGCCGACGATGGTCTCTTCATTCGCAAGGTCGCGAGCGTGCACCCGCGCTACCACACGCCCTACGTGTCGATCGCGTTGTGCGCGATGCTCGGCATCATCTTCGTGCTGGTGCGCGATTTCCAGCAGCTCGCCGACGCGTTCGTGATCGCGATCGTGCCGTTCCTTGCGTTAGGCGTCGGCGCCGTCTTCGTGCTGCGCCGCCGGCCCGGTTACGATCCGCCGTTTCGCGTGCCGGGCTATCCGGTCGTCCCCGCGCTGTTCATCCTGGCCACGATCTACCTGCTCGTGAACGCGATTGCCGCGCCCGACAGCCGCTGGTCCACCGTTGCCGTGTTAGGCGGCGTCGTGCTCGGGATTCCCGTCTTCTACGCCACCGTTGGGCGGCGCCGCGTGGTGACCGGCGCGCCGGCCGAACAGTAGTGGACGCCTCGTAGCGCCCCCAACCGCCTCGCCGCGATCGCCGAGCGGCCAGAAGACAGGGCGCTGGTTCATTTTGCAAGTTCGACTTCGACCGTCCGCAAGTCGGGCTTCTTCGCTTGGTGGTAACGGACAAAGCACTGACAACTGCTCGGGCACCGCACCGTTCGCTCGGCAGTCGCGGCGGCGGCGTTATCGCCTGTCCGATTTCCTTTTTGCCTCTTCGTGGAATCGTGTGGGTGATTCTGCAGGACTTAGGATGGTGGGAGCGGGTGCAAGTAGGCAGTTTAGAATCTGCAGTGGGAGATAGGTCACCTCGGCGCCGGCACGCGCATGGTGGGCTTCCTCGCTCTGGTGACGCGGATCAGATCTGATAACTGCACGGATCACAGCGGATCGCTCGGCTGCTCGGCGCCCGGCGCGTCCACCGTGGTCACTATCGACGTGTATCGGGCAACTGCCGCCCATCGATTCTGCGCGTCGCGTTGCTCACCCGTCGCACGCCGTCATCACTAACACCGGACCCGAGCCGCTCCGAACTCGCCACCGCCGCCGAGCGATCCGCTGTGATCCGTGCAGTTATCAGATCTGATCCGCGTCACTCAGAGCGAGGAAATCAACCATGCGCGTGTCGGCGCCGAGGAGAACTATCTCAACCTGACGCTGCTCACGCGCATCTGACCATCGCTGCCACTGTCCCAAAAGAACCCCTTAATTGTGGTTACTGAGAAGAGTAGGTCAATCACGGAGACAACCAACACACAGTGGGCCCGGCGCGACGACATCGACTGGAGACAGGCCGCGCTTGCGATCGACGCCGTGAGCGCGTCAATTCGGCCCGGTGAGCCGATCCCTCGCCAAGGTCGAAGAGCAGAGCGCGGCACTCCGGCGCCCGCTCGCGCTGCGTGACCTGGTCCTCACGCAGCTGCTGTACGTCGTCGG
>DASVAC010000244.1:0-4077 GCA_036376535.1 Gemmatimonadaceae bacterium
ATACCCCACGGTCGATCACGCGGCGGCTCGGTGCGGCTCGCGCCCGCCGCGACCGCGCGCGCGAGGAGCTTGTCCACCGCGGCCTGACTCTCGGCGATGTACCCCAGACTGAACTCCACTGAGCTCGGCGACGAATTGCTAATGCCTGCGTCCTTGGCGAGCTCCTGGCGCGGATACAGCGCGAGCATGATGCCGCTTTCCATTTCAAAGAAGGCCGCCGCACCGGCGGCGTTCTCAGGCGTTGCCTTGAATTCAGTGGCGACGATTCCTTTGGTAGGAAGGCCGAGGCCGTCGCGGTAGAATGCGACGGCCTTCTCGAGGTCGCGTACCGCGAGGGTGATCACATCGAGATGAGCTTTCATGGTCGCTCCGATTCGCGAGGTGAGAAGCGCATCGCGGTACCGCGAGATCCGTACCGTCAGCATTCAGCGTCGGGGGCTATCGGGCCGCCTAACGGCAGCATGTCACCAGCGATGCGTAGCTACGGTGTCCGGCGCCGCGATGCGATCGCGAAGTGCAAAAAATAGCGAGACAGTCCGGCTGCTGAATCGGGTGCGACCGCATCGTCAAAAAAGAGACGGCAGAACTCGGATCGTGCGCGCAGGATCTCGCGGCGACGCGCGCCACGCCATCGGTCGTCCGCGGCCGTCAAGTCGAATAGTTCGAGCGCGCGCGATAGCGCCCCATCGAAACGGGCACGGTTGCCCAAGGCGTGCGCTCGGATCGTGCGATCGACCTCGCTACCGACGTGTGCGAGCTGCTCCACGAGTGGCAGCGTGTTCCAACGTCGTGCCGCATCTGGATGCAACAACGCACGTTCGCTCACGCGTCGGGGACCAGTGCGTGGACGACGCGTCGGATCGCTGCGCGTGTTTGTTCGTCCTCGACGGATCGGCTGCGGTTGTTCTGTGACGGCCGCACGTTGATGACGGAATCAAACTCGATCCACTCCTCGCCCGTTTCGGCTGGATAGAGGTTGATTCCCCACAGGTCGTACTGTCGGGAGCCGTCGTCCAACAGTAGACCTTCCTCATCCGAGTGCAACTCGCCGCTCACAGCCATGATGCCGCGCGTCACGTCGACAACGGCCTTGACGAGATCGCCGAAGCGAGATGCGGCAAGGGTTGTCAGTTCCGAACGTGTGATTGGAGCGCGCACGATGCGCGGTTGGTCTGGGCTCATCGCCACATAAGATAACGAGGACGGCCTTCTGCGGGAGTCTGGCGATGCCGGTGCCTAACCTGCGCAAGAGCCACCAGGTCGTGAAACTTGCCCGTGCCGCGTCTCGTATGCCGGGTTGTCACCACGCATCCGAGAGTCTTCGATGGGCCTGCCCCTGTCTCTCCGGCATTCCTGGCGCTCGCTTCGGCGCGCGCCAGGCTTCAGCGCCTCCGTCATCCTGACACTCGCCATCGGCATTGGCGCCGCGACGGCCATTTTCGCGGTGGTCGATGCCGTGCTCCTGCGGCCTCTGCCGTACGGCGACCCGAACCAACTCGCGGGCGTGTGGTTTCACATGCCGTCCGTTGGACTCGCGCAGGCGGAGCAGACGAAGGGTACGTACCTCACCTTTGCGCGCTACGCCAGCACTGTCACGGGCATCGCGGCCTATCAAACCAACTCGGCCGACCTCGTCGATCCGGAACAGCGCACAGAGCCCGCGCATCTGGATGACGCCCAGGCCACCGCGAACCTCGCGCAAGTGCTCGAGGTGCCGCCTAGACTCGGTCGCTGGTTCACGCCCGATGAGGATCTGCCGCAGGGCGCGCAGGTTGCCGTCATCAGCGATGGACTATGGCGGTCGCTCTATGGCGGCGACCCCAAGGTGATCGGAAAGAAAGTCCTGATCTACGGCCGCAGCACGGAAATCATTGGCGTGATGCCGGCCTCGTTCCGCTTCCCCGACAACAATACGAAGCTCTGGCTTCCGCTGCGCCTCGATGCTAACGATCCGCAGAGCGGAGGGTTCAACTACAACGCGGTCGCGCGGCTGCGCTCCGGCGTCACGCTTGCGGCAGCCGAGCGCGACTTCACGCACGTGCTGCCGCGCACGGTGGAGGTCACGCCGCAGATGGTACCGGGCGTCACCACGCAGATGATGCTGGACCAGGCGAAGCCGGTGCCGTACCTCACGCCGTTGCGACAAGACGTCGTCGGCGACGTGTCTCGCACGCTGTGGATGATCGCGGCCACGGCCGCGCTGGTGCTGCTCGTGACGTGCACCAACGTGGCCAACCTGATGCTCGTGCGCGCCGACGCGCGGCACCGTGAATTCGCGGTGCGCGCTGCGTTAGGCGCTGGCCGCCGGCGCGTGGTCGGCCAGTTCTTCAGTGAAGCCATCGTGCTGGCGTCCATCGCCGCCGTGCTCGGGTTGGGCGGGGCCTGGATCGGCGTGCGGCTGCTCGTGGCCAGCGGCCCAACGCAGATCCCGCGCCTCACCGAAATCCACGTGGGGTGGCAAGTGATCGCGTTCACGATCCTCACGACGGTGGTCGTCGCGTTCGCGTGCAGCCTCGTGCCGGCAGTTCGATTCCTGCGCGGTCCGGTGTACTCGGGACTCCGCGAAGGCGATCGCGGCGGGACCACCGGCCGCGCGCGGCAGCGCGCGCGCAGCATGCTCGTGGGCGCGCAGATCGCGTTCGCCCTCCTGGTGCTCGCGACGTCGGGCCTGCTGCTCCGGAGCTTCGAGCGGCTCACGAGCGTGCGACCGGGCTTCGACGCCGACGGGCTTGCGACGCTGTGGATCACCACGCCGCATCAGCGCTATCCCAGCGACACCGCGATCGTTGCGTTCTACAGCCAGCTCACGCAGCGCGCCGCGCAGATTCCTGGCGTGCGTTCGGTAGGCCTAACGGGACACCTTCCGCTCAACAGCAACGGGATGAACTGGAGTCCCGGGTACGTGGACGGCAACCTCGCGGATCGGACGAAGATTCCGCCGCTCGCCATTTATAGCAAGGTGGACAGCGGCTACTTCTCCGCGATGCGCATTCCGATCATCGCCGGCCACGGCTTCGATCACATGCTGCGGCAAAACCCCAACGAGGTGGTCATCAGCCGCACGGCGGCGCGGGTGTACTTCCACGACTCGACCGGCGCCAACGCGTTGAACAAGACGGTCCGCCAACTGCCGACGAGCGTTCCCCTTCGGGTGATCGGCGTGGTAGGCGACGTGCGCGACACGTCCCTGGCCGCACCGCCGTCGCCGGAGATCTATCAACCCGAGGCGGTGTCGTCCGACACCACGTTGGGCGGCGTGTTGGAGACCATGGCACTCGTGGTCCGCACGGGCGGCAACGTGGCGACCACGACGCGGGCGATCGAGGCCGCGGTGCACGACATCGATCCGACGCTCCCCACCTTCGACGTCGCGACCATGCGCGAGCGCATGGACCAATCGATGGCGCGCCTCACGTTCACGATGATCATCCTCAGTGTGGCGGCGGCGGTGACGCTGATTCTGGGCGTGATCGGCCTGTACGGCGTGATCGCCTATATCGTGACGCTCAGGCGCCGGGAGCTCGGCGTCCGTATTGCGTTAGGCGCGCAACCGGCCGCGGTGGCGGCAATGGTGACGGGGCAGGGACTTGCGCTGAGCGCCGGCGGCGTGGTCGTCGGGCTCGTGCTGGTGGTGATCGTGGCGCGATTCCTCAGGTCGTTCCTGTTCGAGGTGGCGCCCACCGATCCGGTGACGTTAGGCGGCGCCACGGCCCTGCTCGTGTTCTTCGCGCTCGCCGCGAGCTGGATTCCGGCCAGGCGCGCGGCGCGCGTGAACCCGATCGAGGCGATGCGCGGGGATTGATTTGACGCGGATGACGTGCTAACGCAGGCGAGGCGGACGGCTCCTGGCCTCTGGCGCCTGGTCGCCCGAGATCACCAATCGGTGCGTGCAACGGTTGCCATCGACTGACCTGACGACGAGGCTCCATCTCGCGCCGGCAACTCCCCGTGGTCCGTCATTCGTTGTTCGTTTCGTGTTTTCCTACCCGTCGTCCGTCTGTCGTTGTTCGTGCCCGGTGCGTCGCACAACATGATGCGACTGAGAAGCCGGCCACGGCCGTCGCCGGATGACGCACA
>DASVAC010000245.1:0-5037 GCA_036376535.1 Gemmatimonadaceae bacterium
ACGTCCATCTGCGCCGCCGCGACGCGGAGCCGCGCTGTCGTCTGGTGATCGAGGGTCATCGCGTCAGTCTCCCACCCGCGCCGCGATGAACCACCACGGCAGGTGCACGGGTCCGGTGAACTGGAGGCGGCGTCCATCGGCCAACCGCTCCGTGTACGTTCCCAATCCGCCCGATGTCGGGCGCGGCAAATCGATATCGATGTCGAACGGCTCGCTCAGGAACTCGTGACAGCCGTGGCCTTCGCAGAAGGTGCGCATGCGATTGAGGCTGTACACGTTCATGTGATACGGCGGCAGCTCGGGCACGATCGAGTGATCGTAGACCAGGCACTCGGTGTCGACATCCAGCTCGCTGAACAGTGAGCTCATGACCAACCATCCACGCGTGATGCGCAGCGCCTGGCAGAGCGCGCGCTCGTGATCGGGGAGCCACGAGAGCGTTTGTGTCGAGATGACGAGATCGAAGCGTTGGCGCGCCAGCACGCGATCCAGCTCGAAGAGATCGCCGGATACGAGCGTGACGTCGATGTTGGCGTCGGCAAACTTTTCGCGCGCGATCGGGAAGAGCATGTCGCCCGCGAGATCGACGCCCGTCCAGTGAAAGCCGGGCATGATGCGGCTGAGATGGTAGATGTTCGACCCTGCGCCGCACCCGATGTCGAGGGCCTCGCCGCCGTGGAGCGGAAGCCCTGACAGAAAACGTCCGAGGTGGACCGTACTTCGATACGGGCGCTCGAACTGGTCGACGTGGTACCGCAGCTGGCTCTCATCGAGCCACAGGCGACGCTGTTCAGCGTCTTGCCGTTGTTCCGTGTTCATGCTCGCCCACCCCCTCGCGAGCGGCGACGATGGCGTCGATGACGCGCGTCTGCTGCTCTGCTTGAAGTCCGACCGAGCACGGCAGGCTCAGCGCCTGCGAATGCAGTCGCTCGCTGACCGGGCATCCGAGCGCCGGCGTCATGCCCTGATACGGCTTCGATTGGTGGATGGGCTGCCACAGCGGACGCGTCTGAATTTTGTGTGCGCCGAGGTGACGCATCAACGCGCGGGCATCCATCCCGAATGGCACGGCATCGACGAGCACCGTGTACAACCACCACGCGCTCTGCGCCCATGGTGCCTGGCGCATCACCGTTAGGCCCGGGACGTCCGCGAGCGCGGCGGCGTAGCGCTCGGCGATGCGCCGCTTGGCTGCGAGATAGTCGTCGAGCTGCTCCATCTGTGCGACGCCCATCGCCGCCTGGATGTTCGTGAGGCGATAGTTGTACCCGACGGCGCCGTGCTCGAATTCGACTGGATCGTCCTTGGCTTGCGTGGTCAGGTACTTCGCGCGGCGTGCCCAATCTTCGCGATCGGTCACGAGCATTCCGCCGCCGCCGGTGGTAATCAGCTTGTTGCCGTTGAAGCTGAAGCAGGCCACATCGCCCATGTGACCGACCGGGGTGCCGCGATAGCGGGCTCCCAGACTTTCGGTTGCGTCTTCGATGACGATGAGGTCGTAGCGCCGCGCGAGCTCGAGCAAGGGCGCCATGTCGACCGGGTGACCCATCACGTGCACAGGCAAGAGCGCGCGCACGCGCCGGTTCGTCGCGCGATCGTAGAGCGCGGATCCCCGGCGCTCGCAACTCTGCTCGAGGAACTGCGCGACGCGCGCCGCGTCCATCTGCCAGTAGTCGGGCTCGGCGTCGATGAACACCGGCCATGCGCCCACGTAGCGGATGGCGTTGACGGGCGCGATGAACGTGAGCGTCGACACGAGCACTTCATCGTCGGCTTCGACCCCGGCGACGATGAGCGCGGTGTGCAGCGCCGACGTGCCGCTCGACGTGGCAACGCCATAGCGCGCGCCGGACGCGTCGGCGAGCGAGCGCTCGAATCGATCGACGTACTCGCCGACCGACGACACCCAATTCGTGTCGAGACATTCTTTGATGTACGCCCACTCGTTGCCGCGGATCTCCGGTACGCAGAGCGGAATCGGAGACACGACGGCCGGCGCGCGCTCCGACGTTCGAGCGTCTTGCGTCACGGTGGTCATCAGTTGCGGTAGCTCGGGTGCGATGCGTCGCCCACGACGCCGTCGCGCACGAGGCGCGCGACTTCGCGGATGCCGTCGTCCAACGTGCGCGAGACCTCGAAGCCCAACGTCTGGTTGATGCGCGTGAACGACACGCGGTAGTCGCGCGGGTCTTCGGTGCGCTTGACGAACTCGACCACTGCGTTAGGCGCGATCGGCCGGATGTGGTCGACGATCTGCTGCTTCTGGTAGTTCTCTTTCGTGGACCCGACGTTGAAGACCTGACCGCGCACCTGGCTTTCGGGCGCCTGGAGCACCGCGGCGATCGCGCGCGCCGCATCGCGGACGTGCACGTAGGGACGCCAGAACTGCTCGCCGAACACGACCAGCTTCTCGCGCAGCACCATCTCCATCGTGAATTCGTTCACGGTGAGGTCGAAGCGCATGCGGGGCGACACACCGAACACGGTGGCAAAGCGCAGCGGCGTCATCGACGTCACGCCGATGCCGTCCTCGAGCATCGCGCGTTCCACGGCGACCTTGGTCTCCGCGTAGAGCGACACCGGACGCAGATCCGACGATTCGTCGACGTATCCGTCGGACTCGGCCATTTTGCCGTAGTTGCTGCAGGTGGATGCGAAGAGGAACCGGCCCACGCCGGCGCGGCGTGCCGCGTCGAGGAGCGCGAGCGATGCGACCTGGTTGACGTCGCGCGCGGTGTCGGGCTGCCTGGCGCACGCCGGGTCGCCGACGATCGCAGCCAGGTGGACCACGGCGTCCATGCCCGCCACGGCCTGCCTAACGATCGGCTCGTCGCGCATGTCGCCGCGCACGAACTCGAAGCGCGGGTGCGTCCACAAGGGCAGCAGCGCCTGCCCGCCGTGCAGCAAGCTGTCCAGCACGCGCACGGAGTGTCCCGCCGCGAGCAGCTCGGGGACCAACGTCGATCCGACGTACCCTGCACCACCAGTTACCAGAACCTTCATCACGCCCTCACCTGAAGCACGTCCTTCTGGGCACGCTCGTAGTCTGCCGGCTTTCCGATGTCCAACCAGTATTCCACCACCGGGAAGGCGACGACCTTCCGCCCCTCGGCCAGCAATCGTTGAATGAGATCCGTCATGTCGAACCGTTCACCCTCGGGGATGTACCCGACGGCAGCGGGGTCGAGCAGATACATGCCGGCGTTCACCATGAACTGCTGCACGGGCTTTTCGCGCAGCGCTGAGACGGCGACGCCGGAGCAATCGATCACGCCGTACGGCACCTCGACATCGTACTTGCGCACGCCGACCGTCGCGATCGCTCCGTTTTCACGGTGGTAGGCGAGCATGTCCTGATAGTTCACGCCCGTCAGGATGTCGCCGTTGACGACGAGGAGCGGCCCGGTGGGCGGCTCCATGAGGCGCAGCGCGCCGGCGGTGCCTAACGGACGATCCTCGGTGACGTAGCGCATCTCGACGCCGAACTCGCGGCCGTCGCCAAAATGGTTGGTGATCTTGTCGCTCAGGTAGTGCGTGGCGACGTTCACGCGGCGGATGCCCGCGCGGCGCAGACGCTCGATGGTGCGCTCCATGAGCGGACGGTCGCCCACCGGCAGCAGCGGCTTGGGGATGTCCGTCGTGAGCGGCATGAGGCGCTTGCCGTAGCCGCCCGCCATGATGACGGCGGTGAACGTGTCGTCGGCCGCGACGAGATCGCGACGCAGCACGAGACCGACCACGATGCCGTCGTCCGTTAGGACCGGGAGATGGTCCACCGTGTCATCGTGCGAGCCGCCCATGAGATCGAGCAGCTCGGACGTCGTCATGCCGCGGTTGGCGACGCGCGGATGGCGCGACGCAATGCTCTCGCACGACACCGTGAGCGATGCACCCGAGAGGATATGCCGGCGAACATCGCCGTCGGTGATGATGCCGACGAGATTGCGATCCGCGTTCGCGAGCAGCAGCACGCCCATGCCGTTCGCATCGAGGCGTTTGAGCGCTTCCGTCAGCGGCGTTCCCGGCGCGACGGTGGCATCCTTCAGTCGCTGCTCCATTCGATCGTCGGAGATCACGTGCACGGTCCCCGGTGAAGGAAGGACGGGAGATACCGCTAGTGCCTGGAGCATGATTAAAAATCTCTCATCTTCTGAAGAAGACGATGCCCCATCCGGGGTCGAGTCGGAAGGGGTCATTGGCGCTGGTGGTGCAGGGGGTTAGCAGTAAGCGCGCCGATCCGGACATGCCGAGGATTCGGTTGGGTAACGTCGCGCAAGTTGTTATACAGCATACTGATGGATAGCGCTTCGCGCGGATATTGCCTGTGGCTGGCAGCGCCGGAAACTCAGGGATTCGCCTTAGGGCAACAGTCTACCGTGGCGTGCGTGCAACGGGCGGGGTTTGCGTGCACATGCGCCAGTCCGAGCCGAGGCGCGTGCCGATCGGCCACTTTGGTTGATCGGGACCGGAGGGACCTTCGACCGTTTGAACGAGGATGGTCGAGTCGCCGGTTTTCACGAGCGCGCCGGAGTGGTGGCGGCCGACGACCTGGCCCGGCGTGGCCGTGTAGTTAGGCCAGGTCGGGTCGTAAAACGCGCGCCACACCACAATCCGGTCGTCGCGGAGGGTGGTTCGCGCACCGGGACCCGGCGCGGAGATGGCGCGGATGAAATTGTGGATCGTGCGACTCGAGGCGCTCCAGTCGATCCATTCATCGCCTTCACCGCGGCCGCCGAAGTAGGTGCCGGGGTGGTCGGCTTGACGCCGGCGCTGTGCCGTTCCGGCGGCGATGTCGCGCACCGTATCGACCACGAGCGACGGCATGCGTTCGACGACGCGCCGCAGCACATCGCCGTAGGCGTCGGTCCATCCGATGGGCAGCGTGAGCTGACTGATGATGTCGCCGGTGTCGATGCCGTCATCCACGTAATGCGCGGTGAGACCGATTTCGGTTTCGCCGTTGATGATCGCCCAGTTGATGACGTTGCGCCCGCGATAGAACGGCAGCTTGCCGGCGTGGAAGTTGACGACGCCGCG
>DASVAC010000246.1:0-18691 GCA_036376535.1 Gemmatimonadaceae bacterium
GCACGTTAGGCGCGCCGTGGGTAACCCGCTCCGCGACTCGGCCGTAGCGCGAACGCACGATGGCCCGAATTTCCTCGAGCGAGGTCGGTCCTGCGGTCTTCTCGGACATCGGCTCCTCCATACGATCAAAAAATATTGATATAATGCAGAAAAGAAAAGGTCCTCAGTCGCAGCAGGCGGTCCCGCGACGCGCCGACGCCGCGTGGCGCGCTGGCCTGAGCCAAGCGACCGCGTCCTGCATCTCGCGAAAGGTGTCCGCATTCAACGAGTAATGCACCCACCGTCCGTCTTTCCGATCGACCACCACGCCAGCGTCCTTGAGCACTTTGAGATGAAACGACAACCGGGACTGGGCGGCGTCGAGCGCGTCCTGCAGCTCGCACACGCATCGCTCGCCATCCTGGAGCATGTCCACGATCGACAGGCGCGTTTCGTCGGAAAGCGCGTGAAAGAGCTCGGTGGCTCGACGGATGTTCGGAGCGGTCGCGGTCACAACATCAATATATCAAGATTTATCGATTGAACAAGCCCGTGCGAAGCTTGGCGGGTAACCGAGAGATATCGCCGCCGTTGCATCGCGGTCGAGCCTGACGGAGAATTCTGCATGCAGTCGAGCACCCGGCGTATTGTTGATTGATCAGCGCACCGGCGCCAGGGTGATTGCGCTGAGTATTGCTGCCACGGGAGGCCCGCGACGCGCGATGTCCAATGATCGAGAAGCCCTCATCCAACGCGGCCTGCAGCTCAACTACCTCACGCTTGCCTACAACGTGCTGGAAGCACTCCTCTCGCTTGCCGCGGGCGTTCGCTCGGGCAGCATTGCGCTCATGGGCTTTGGCTTCGACAGCGTCATCGAAGTCGCGGCAAGCGGCGCAGCGCAGTGGCGCCTCCGCGCCGACGCCGATCGCGCGAGTCGGGCTCGCGTCGAGCGGCTCACGGCCCGGATCATCGCGTGTTCATTTCTCCTGTTAGGCATCTATGTGCTCACCGACAGCATCGCGTCGCTCTGGCGGCGCGAGCAACCGCGACCGAGCACCTTGGGCGTGGTCGTGTTAGGCGTCTCCGTCGTCGTCATGCCCGCGCTGGCGCGTGCCAAGCGGCACGTGGCCCATCGCGTGGAGAGCGTCGCGCTGTCAGGCGAGGCCGCGCAGACCTCGCTGTGCGCCTACTTGTCGGCGATCGCACTCGCCGGTGTCGTGCTCAATGCGTGGTTCGGCTGGTGGTGGGCGGACCCCGCGGCCGCGCTGGCCATGGTGCCAATCATGGTGCGCGAAGCGGCAGACGGTTTGCGCGGTCGCCACTGTTCGGACGGTTGCTAGCCGCACGCGCGATCCCATGCACCCCTTGGACGTTCTGATCGTCGGCGCCGGTCCAACCGGTCTCGCCCTCGCTGCCCAACTCCAGCGATTTGGTACGCCCTATCGAATCATCGATCGGTCGCTCGACCGCGCTCATGAGTCTCGAGCGCTCGGCGTGCAGGCACGGACGCTCGAATGTCTCGATGCCATCGGACTTGGCGATGCTCTGGTCGAACGCGGCCGCACCAGCACGTGCGTGGTGATGCATGCCGGCGCCCGGACGATTGCCAGCGTGCAACTCGGCGAGCTCGATGGTATGGACACGCGGTATCCATTCATTCTCTTTGTCTCGCAGGCCGAAACGGAGCGCCTCCTGATCGACCATCTTCACGCAGCGGGCGCATCTATCGAACGCGGCACCGAGCTCATCGCATTCACGGCGGGCGAGGACCTTGTCGAGTGCGTGCTGCGCGATGCAGTCGGTGGCGAGGAGCGACTCAGCGCGCGCTACCTGGTCGGTTGCGACGGCGCGCACAGCACCGTTCGCCGCGGCGCCGGCATCGCCTTCGAGGGCGACAGCTACCCGCAGGACTTCGCACTCGGCGACATCGAAGCCGACGGGCCGCTCGAGCCTGAGGCCATTAACGCGTTCCCCGGCGACTCCGGGATCGCGCTCTTCTTTCCGTTAGGCCATCCGACGACGTGGCGCGTCATCGCCGTGTCCGCGGACGCCGTGCCCAACGATCGCGGTACCGCCGGCGGGGCAACGAGCGACTTGACGCTCGCCCAACTTCAGACGCTCGTCGATTCACCGACGCAGCGGTCGGTGCGTCTGCGAGATCCGGCTTGGTTGACCCGATTTCACCTGCACCACCGGCAAACGACGCACTACCGCGCGGGTTGCGTCTTTCTCGCGGGCGATGCCGCGCACATTCACAGTCCGGTTGGCGCGCAGGGCATGAACACCGGGATTCAAGACGCGTGGAACCTGGGCTGGAAGCTCGCGCTCGCTTTGCGTGGAGCCGCCATGCCGAGGCTGCTCGACACCTACGAGTCCGAGCGTTGGCCCGTGGGACACTTTCTCCTCAAATACACGGATCGGTTGTTCGGATTCGTGACGCGCGTGATGTCGTCCGGCCGCATCGCGTCGTGGGTCCGCGAAGGCGTAGTGCCGCGCGCGCTCCCGCTCATCATGAACAGCCCGTGGGCGCGATCGCGGATCTTTCGCTTCGTGTCCGAGCTCGCGATCCGTTACGATGCGAGCGCGCTCGTCGAGGAAGGCAAGCCGCGGCTGCGCCGTGGACCGCGCGCCGGCGCGCGGCTCCCCGACGTGCGCCTAACCGTTGACGGCGAGTTGACCAACCTGCACCGCGCCGCGATCGGCACGCGCCTCGGACTCATCCTGTGTGGAGATCCAGACGCATGGGATCGGCCCGGCCTGGCCGCGCTATTGGACGATTACGCGGATGTATTGGCGGTGAGGCATGTGCCGGGAGATGCGGCGCCCAACGCATCGGCGATCGCAACGCTCGGTGCGCGCCGCGGCGCGCACTACGTGGTTCGCCCCGATGGGTACATCGCGTATCGCGCCGGCGGATACGATCTCGCTGGGGTGTCCGGGTTCATGAGGCGAACCTTTCGCTCCGCTCGGCATGGATCGCCGTGACTTTGACATCGGCGGGTACACCGCGTATGTTCGTGCCATGCGTCTTGCTCGCGTCACCCACCATCACGCGCTTCATCACCACGGCCCGACGGGTCGGGGCGAGGCGCGTATGCGGATGATGCGGTAAGCATTCACCACTCACGCCACGCTGCGGCCCGTCCAGTCATGGACGGGCCTTTTTTGTTGCCCAACGAACCGTGCTCCGTATCGCACTGCCCAACAAAGGCCGATTGGCCGACGACGCGCGCGAGCTCTTCCGCGACGCCGGCGTCGACGTGCGCGCCCGCGACGACCGCGCGCTCACCTCGATGCTCGGCGATCTCTTCGAGGCCATTTTCGTGCGCGCGCAGGACATCCCCGAGTTCGTCGCCGACGGCGCGGCCGACGCGGGGATTACCGGCGCCGATCTCATCGCCGAGTCCGATCGCGCGCTGTGCACGCTGGCCGACCTCGAGTTCGGCAAATGCCGGCTCGTGGTCGCCGCGACCGACAGCAGCGCCATCAACGCGATCGATGCCATCCCGCACGGTGCGCGCGTGGCCACGAGCTTCCCGCGCCTCTCGGCGCGCTACTTCACCAGCGCATCGCGCACCGTCGAGATCGTGCCGGTATCCGGCGCCGCCGAAATCGCCCCGCACATCGGGATTGCCGACGTGATCGTGGATCTGGTCTCGACCGGCTCCACGTTGCGGGTAAACGGACTGCACGAGGTCGCCACGATCCTCGAGTCGTCGGCGCGCATGATCGTCGCGGCGGACGGGGCAGCGCCTAACGGAGACGACCGGCGTGCACTCGAGGACCTGGTTGGCGCGCTGCACTCGGTGCTGCGCGCACGCGGTCAACGATACCTCATGGCCAACGTGCCGCGCACACGCCTCTCGGATGTCAAGCGCGTACTCCCCGGCCTCAACGGCCCAACGGTCGTCGACATCATGAACAGCGGCGAGCACGTCGCGGTGCACGCGGTCGTACCGGCATCGCTGGTCTATCGCACGGTGGCCGAGCTCAAGGCGCTCGACGCCGAAGGCATTCTCGTCACGCGCATCGAGAGGCTCATGCCATGACTGCGACGTCGACGCTGGCACTCCGCTACCGCGGGCGCATCTCCGATCTCGCTGCATCGGCCTATCGGCACTTGTGCGACCGATCCACGTCGAGCGATCCGGCGATTCGGGAGCGGGTGGCAACCATCATTGCCGATGTGTGCGCGCGCGGCGACGCCGCCTTGCGAGAGCTTGCCGTGCGCTACGACGGCGTGTCCCTCGAGTCGCTCGAGATACCGCGCCAAGATTGGCTCTGCGCCCTCGATGACCTCGACGCCGATGTGCGCCGCGCGATGGAGCGCTCGGCTCGCAACATCGCGTGCGTGCACGCGGCATCGCGGCCGGTACCGGTCGAGTGCGAGCCGGAGCCGGGCGTGATCGTTGGGCGCCGGCCCGATCCGCTCGCGCGTGTCGGTGTGTATGCGCCCGGCGGGACCGCGGCGTATCCGAGCAGCCTGTTGATGGGCGCCGTGCCCGCGCGCGCCATGGGCGTCGGCGACGTCGTGCTGTGCTCACCGCCGCGTGCTAACGGACCGTCTCCGCTCGTGCTCGCGGCCGCGGCGATCGCGCGCGTCGACCGCGTGTTCGCCGCCGGCGGCGCCGGAGCGATCGCCGCGATGGCGTACGGCACCGAGTCGATTCCACGCGTCGATCGAATCGTTGGGCCGGGGAACGCCTATGTGGCCGAGGCGAAGCTGCAGGTGACAGGCGCGGTGGCCATCGATGCGCCCGCGGGTCCGAGCGAGCTGCTCGTGCTGGCGGACGACACGTGTGACGCCGACGCAATCGCCATGGAGCTCGCGGGCCAGGCCGAGCACGATGCCCGCGCGTGCGTCGTGGCGGTCGCCGTGGGCGACGACACGGCCCGCCGCCTAACGGCTGCGCTCGCGGCCATCGTGCCCGCGCAGCCGCGCCGCGACATCGTCGCGCGCGCGCTCGCGTCCCACGGCGGTGTGTTGTCGGCGGCGTCGCTCGACGAGGCGATTGCGTTCGCCAACGACTACGCACCCGAGCACCTCCTGCTCGCGGTCGCTCACCCGGGCGCCCCGCTGTCTCGCATTCGCAATGCCGGCACGGTGTTCGTCGGCGCCACCAGCTCGGTCGCGTACGGCGACTACATGACCGGCGCGAACCACGTGCTGCCCACGGGCGGGTTGGCCCGATCGTACTCTGGGCTCTCGCCGCTCGACTTCGTGCGCTGGACCACGTATCAGCGCGTCTCGCCTAACGCAGCGGCGTCGCTCGCCGGCGATGTCGCGGCGTTCGCGCTCGGCGAAGGGCTGCCGGCCCACGCCGCCGCGGCGCTCCGCGCCGGAGGCCTCGCGTGACGGCGCACACCACCGGCCCGCGCGCCAGGCCGAGCTATGGCGATTTGTCGCTGTACGCGCCCGACCGGCGCCCGTGCGCGGTCGATCTGAGCGATAACACCAACCTGTGGGGTGTGCCGCCTGCCGCCGTGCGCGCGATGGGCGACGCCGCGACCGATGCGATGGCGCGCTACCCGGAGCTCTACGCGCAGTCGCTCAAGCAAGCGTTAGGCGATTACACGGGAGTCGATCCGTCGTCGATCGTGACCGGATGCGGGTCCGACGACGTGCTCGACTCGGCGATCCGTGCGTTCGCGGAGCCGGGTGACCGGATCGCCCTGCCCGACCCCACGTTTCCCATGATCCCGGTGTTCGCGCGCATGAACGCGCTCACGCCGATTTCGATCCCGCTGACCCAAGCATACGACGCCGACGTCGATGCGTTGCTCGCCACTGATCCCGCGATCGCCTATCTCTCCTCGCCCAACAACCCTACCGGTACCACGCTCTCGCGCGCCGCGATCGACGCGATCGTCGCGCAAGCGAACGGCCTTGTCATCATCGACGAGGCATACGCCGAGTTCGCCGGCTGTAGCGCGGTGGACCTGGCGATGCGCAGTGACCGCGTGTTGGTCACGCGCACGATGTCCAAGGCGTTCGGGCTCGCCGGGCTCCGCATCGGCTACGCGATCGGCGCTCCCGAGCTCGTCGCGGCAGTGGAGAAATCGCGCGGGCCCTACAAGGTGAGCGCCATTGCGGCGCGGGCCGCGATCGCTGCGTTAGGCGATGGGCTCCCCTGGGTGCGCGAGCACGTGGATGCGGTCGTCTCCCTGCGCGCGCGCTTTGCGGATGCGCTGCATGCGGTTGGCATCGAGTCCCTGCCGTCGCGCGCGAACTTCGTGCTCGCGCCCATGGCGAACGCGGCGGAGGTCGCTCTCGCGCTGCGCGCCCGCGGCGTCGCGGTCCGCCCGTTCGAGAACCTCGCGGCACCAGCCGGCACGCCCCTCGCCGCCGCACACGGGAGCGCGATCCGGATCACGATCGGACCCTGGCAGCTCCTCGAGCGTGCGTTAGGCGCCATCCGCGAGGTGCTGCCATGACGCGCGTCACGATCTTCGATTACGGAGCGGGCAACCTCCACTCGCTCGCCAAGGCGCTGTCGGGCGATGGCGTCTCGCTCCGCGTGCAATCCGATCCACTCGCCGCCCTCGATACGGATGTGCTCGTGCTGCCGGGCGTCGGCAATTTCGCGCAGGCAGCAGAGCGACTCGCGCCGGCACGCGCCGCGATGCGCGATGCCATTCGCGGCGGACTGCCGACACTGGGCGTTTGCCTCGGCATGCAGCTGCTTTTCGAGTCGAGTGCCGAAGGCCCCGGCCCCGGACTCGGCGTCCTCGCCGGGCCCGTGACGCGCGTCGCGGCTGTCCGCGTCCCGCACATCGGATGGAACAGCATCGACGATGCGAGCGATCAGCTGTTCTGCGCGGCGCCGCTCGGTCGCGCCTATTTTGCCAACGGTTTCGCGTGTCGGCCTGCGAACGATAGGGCGGTGATCGCGTGGACGACGCACGAGACCGATCGCTTCCCCGCCGCCGTCCGCGTTGGGCGAACGCTCGGCGTCCAGTTTCATCCCGAGAAAAGCTCCGCCGCCGGTGTTGTGTTCGTGCGCGCCTTTCTCGCCGAGGCCGCGCGATGATCGCGATACCCGCGATCGACCTTCGCGACGGCGCGTGCGTCCAGCTCGTGGGCGGCTCGTTCGACGACGAGCGCATCCGCATCGCCGATCCGCTCGATGCGCTGCGCCGCTGGGTGCACGCCGGATTCCGCCGGATCCACGTGGTCGACCTGGACGCAGCGTTAGGCACCGGCGCGAACCGCGACCGGATCGATGCCCTGCTCGCGCACGGGGCCGCCACGCTCCAGATCGGCGGCGGCGTGCGCACGACCGACGTGGCGCGCGACCTGCTCGCCGCCGGCGCCGACCGCGTCGTCGTGGGCACGCGGGCGCTCGAGGAACCCGAATGGCTCGAGGAGCTGGCCGCCGGCTATCCGAACCGGATCGTCCTCGCCGTCGACGTCCGCGACCGCACGGTCGTGACCCACGGCTGGGCCCGCCGCCTGCCGCTCCCGATTGCGGACGTCGCCGCACGCGTGAGTGACCTTCCGTTAGGCGGCATGCTCGTCACGGCGGTCCACGTCGAAGGCCGCCTCACCGGCCCGGATCTCCCGCTCGTCGCCGCGATCGTGCGCGCCGCGACCGTCCCCGTGATCGCATCCGGCGGCATCGCGACCATGGAGCATCTCCGCTGTCTCGCCACCGCCGGCGCACGCGCTGCCGTGATCGGCATGGCACTCTACACCGGCGCGCTCGACGCACGCGCCGTCGCCGAGGAATTCTGCGAATGACCACCGTCCGACGCCAAACCCGCGAGACCACCGTCGTAGTCCAGCTCACGACTACCGACAACGACACGGCGATCTCGACGACGATTCCCTTTCTCGACCACATGTTGCTCACGCTCGCACGCTACGCGCGCATCGGTCTGCGCGTGGATGCGTGCGGCGATCTTCCACACCACGTGAGCGAGGACGTGGCCATCGCCCTCGGCGCCGCGGTCGCGTCGTGCCGGCTCGAGACGGCAGCGCGATTCGGCGAGCGCACCGTGGCGATGGACGACGCACTCGTGCAATGTGTGCTCGACGCCGGCGGCCGCTCGTACTACCGAGGCCCGCTGCCGAGCGTGCGATATGAGCACTGGATGCGCTCGTTCGCCGAGCACGCGCGCGCGACACTCCACGTGCGCGTGCTGCGCGGCCGCGACCGCCACCACGTCGTCGAAGCCGCCTTCAAGGCGTTGGGCCTCGCGCTCCGCGATGCGATGGCCGACGCCGGCGCTCCGTTAGGCACAAAGGGCGCGGTGTCGATCGAGGTGACGCCATGACGCTGGCCAAGCGCGTCATCGTCTGCCTGGACGTCACCGGAGGCCGCGTCGTGAAGGGCGTCCGGTTCGCCGACCTGCGCGATGTCGGCGACCCGGCCTCGCTGGCCGCACGCTACGAAGCCGCCGGCGCCGACGAGCTCGTGTTCCTCGACGTGTCCGCCACCGTCGACGACCGCGCGACCCTGCTCGACTCCGTACGCCTAACGGCCGAGCGATTGTTCGTGCCGCTGACGGTCGGCGGCGGCATCCGGTCGGTGGACGATGCCGCGGGCGCGCTGCGCGCCGGCGCCGACAAGGTTGCCGTCAACTCCGCCGCTGTCGCCAACCCTGCGCTCCTAACGGAACTGAGCCGGCGCTTCGGCGCCCAGTGTGTCGTGGCGAGCATCGACGCCAGGCGTACAGGCCACCGCTGGGACGTGTTCACGCGCGCGGGCACGACGCCGGCCGGACGCGACGCGGTCGCGTGGGCGCGCGAATGCGCGGACCGCGGCGCCGGCGAGATCGTGCTCACCAGCATCGATCGCGACGGCACGCGCACCGGCTACGACCTGGAGCTGACCCGCGCCGTAGCCGATGCCATCACCGTACCCGTGATCGCATCCGGCGGCGCCGGCTCCCCCGACCACATCTGCGACGTGTTCACGCACACCGCCGCCGACGCGGCGCTCATCGCGGGCGTCGTGCACGACGGCGAGATTACGATCGCCACGATCAAGCGGGCGCTCGCGGCCCGCAACATTCTCATCCGGGACGCCGCATGAGCGACGAACGATCGCTGCTACTCGAAGCCGTCACCGAAGTGGCCCGCGCCGCGGGCGCGGTCGCACTCCGCCATTTCAACTCGGCGCTTACGGTCGAACGGAAGGCGGACGGCTCGCCCGTCACCATCGCCGATCGTTCGGCCGAGCACTGCGCGCGCGACTGGATCCGTGCGCGGTTTCCGGACGACGGCGTGTTGGGCGAAGAGCTGGGCGCCGTTAGGCATGGGGCGCGGCGCCGCTGGATCATCGACCCGATCGACGGCACCAAGTCGTTCGTGCGCGGTGTCCCGCTCTGGGGCACGCTGGTCGGGGTGTGCGAGGGCGACGACGTGGTCGCCGGCGCCGCCAGCTTCCCTGCCCTGGACGAGGTTGTGTGCGCCGCGGTCGGACACGGCGCGTGGTGGAATGGCGCCCGCTGCACCGTCTCCACCGTGTCGCGCATCGACGACGCCACGGTGCTCACGACGGACCAGCGTTTCTCGCGCACGCCGGAGCGCGTGGACGGCTGGCGCCGCCTTGCATCGCGCGCGTCGGTCGCGCGCGACTGGGGCGATTGCTACGGGTATTTGCTCGTCGCGACTGGTCGCGCCGAGGTGATGCTCGACGGCATTCTCGCCGACTGGGACACGGCCGCGTTGTTCCCGGTGATTCGCGAAGCCGGCGGCGTGTTCACCGATTGCGCCGGGCGTCTTACGCCGTTCGGGCGCAGCGCCGTCGCGACGAATGCCGCGCTCGCCGCGGACGCGCGCGCGCTCCTCGGCGTGCCTAACGCTGGGGCCGCTGCATGACCTCGGCCCTCGACCTCGATGCGCTCGACTTCGCCAAAGGCGGCGGCCTCGTCACCGTCGTCACCCAGGACGCGTCGACCGGCGCCGTGTTGATGGTGGCCTTCGCCGACCGCGAGGCGCTCGAGCACACGGTCGCGACCGGCGAGATGCACTATCACTCCCGTCGCCGCGGACTGTGGCACAAGGGCCTCACGAGCGGCAGCACGCAACGGGTCGTGTCGTTGTCCGCCGATTGCGACGGCGACGCCGTGCTGGCGCGCGTGGAACCGGCTGGTCCGTCGTGTCACACGGGCCGTGCGTCGTGCTTCGGCGACGACGCCCTCGATGCGGGCACCCTGTCGGCCCTCGATGCCGTGATCGCGACGCGCGCGCAAACCGCCGACGCCGACCGCCCGAGCTACACGCGCCGGCTCCTCGCCGACCGGAATCTCCGCCTCAAGAAGTTGGGCGAGGAATGCGCCGAGCTCGTGCTGGCGTTAGGCGACGGCGATGCCCACCGAGCGGCCGCCGAAGCCGCGGACCTGCTCTATCACGTGCTCGTGGCCCTGCGTTCGCTCGGCGTCGGACTCGACGAGGTGCGCGGCGTGCTCGAGCGGCGCGCGCGGGTTGGACGCGCCGAATCAGCCGCCTAACGCGCCACTGCCTCGCCGACCCGCAGTCGCACCGGCGTCCCCCACGGATCGCGGGTGACCGCGTCGCTCCCGTCCCGTTCGACCGCGGCGCCGCCTGCTCGAAGACTCGCAGTCGCGAGCTCGATGCCCTCGGCGTCCGGCAGATCGAGCGTCCACTCGGCAAGACGCGCCTCGCCGTCGGCCGCCGGCCGCGCGGTGGCGCCTGCCCACGTATTGGTGCCGAGGTGATGGTGATACCCGCCCGCGCTCAGGAACAGGGCGCCGGGATAGCTCCACACGATGCGGTCGAAGCCGAGCGCGTCGGAATAGAAGGCGGCCGCTTCGTCGATCGCGCCCACGTGCAGGTGTACGTGACCCATCACGGTGCCTAACGGCATGCCCGCCCACGGGTCCGAGCCCGCGGTATCGACCAGACTCGCGATGTCGATGGGATCCGTGGCCATCATGAGCTGTCGCCCCATGCGGCGCCACGTCTCGCGCGGACGGTCCACGTACACCTCGATGCCGAGATTGTCCGGGTCCTGCAGGTAGAAGGCTTCACTCACCAGGTGGTCCGCCGAGCCGGCTCGCACGCCGGCATGTGCGACATGCCGCACGAAACGGCCGAGCGAGGCGCGATCGGGCAGCAGGATCGCGAAGTGATAGAGACCAAGGCGTCCGCGGCGCGGGGACGGAGCGGCCCACGCACGCTCGTCCAGCACCACCAACGGCCTAACGGACTCGTTCGCCGCCAACACGGCCTGCCGCGCGCAGCGGTCGAGCAGGCGGAGCCCGAGGATGTCGGTGTAGTAGTCGACCGAGCGCGCGAGATCGGCGATCTCGAGACGCACCGGACCAACGCGCGTCTCCGCCGGCAGCCGGAAGCCCGTGGGCGCCTGGCCGAAGCTGCCCGGCGACGCGGGCTCGTCGCCCCCGTCGGCGCCGAACATATCGTTAGACGCTACGCCCATGGTATTCCTCGTCGCTCACGTGCTCGAGCCACTCCACGACGGTCCCGTGCAGCGCCTCCTGCACCGCAATGTGCGTCAGCGCCGTCGACGGCGACGCGCCGTGCCAATGTTTCTCGTTCGGCGCAAACGTCACGACGTCGCCGGGATGGATTTCCTCGATGCGTCCGCCTTCGCGCTGCACGCGGCCGCTCCCCGCCGTCACGATGAGCACCTGCCCCAGCGGATGCGTGTGCCACGCCGTCCGCGCGCCCGGCTCGAAAGTCACGGCGCTTCCCGCCGCGCGCGCCGGCTCCGCGTTCTGGAACAACGGATCGATGCGGACGGATCCGGTAAACCAGTCGGCTGGACCTTTCGCCGATGGCCGCGATCCACTTCGCGTGATCTGCATACGGTTCACCCCGTGCACCTGTGCCTTGAACCTTACACCCGGCCGAGCGTGCGATTTCGTTTTTGGTAACCCATCGCCCATTCGGCAGAAAGCTTTGTTGCTTCTCTTGAACAACACACCACTTCTCTTAGCCGTTAGGCAGTCCTCTCGAGTTCGCGGTAGTTGCTGACCGCGGGTGCGTGTGGAGGGCTTCCTCGCTCTTTGTGAAGGATAACGACAAGGAAACTGTAGGGATAACGACAGGCATTGCTCCGCTGCGAGGGCAGCACTGCCGCTACTGGCTTGATGTCTTCTTTTGTTTGAAATAGGCGAGACTCGGTGGGCCGCGATGTGCTCTTCGCCGCAGCCGAGTGATGGGAGCGGAACCCCAAAGACGGCCTTCCGTCTTTGGGGGGAGTCTTCGGGGAATTTCTCGAAATTCTCCGAAAGACTCTTTTTGAGAATCCGTGCCGCATGTCCCGAAAATTCCTGAACAACCTGCTTTTTTAAAAGCCTCAGAACTGCACTCGCCATTGTGATCGCTCTTCCCTGGCGCAGCGGAGCAATGCCTGTCGTTATCCCTGCAGTTTCCTTGTAGTTATCCTTCACACAAGAGCGAAGAAGCCCTCCATGTGAGGCTCCCGTTAGCCCTTACGTCGCGCCCCCACCGGACATAGCCGCCGAGAAGTGCCGACCGGTCGCCCGATGTGCACAAGATTTCCCGAAGACCCGCTTTTTCAACGCCACATACCCGCAGGGCTCTCGCCTAACGCATGACCGCCGGGCCGATGGCCCGGTCGCCGATCGGCCGGGCACTGACTCCGCCACACGAGCCGTTCGCGCCGGCATCTCTTGACCATCCGTCCGCCGCGTTGTGACGCGATACAGGGCCGGTACGAGCGCGCCGCGCACTGGTCCGAGATTTGAGTCATTGGCATACGGGCCTCTCAGACGCGCTCTATGAAACCCGTCTCACGAAAGGTAGAGGGTGCGATACCGCCGGCAGAATCCGATGGGAATCGGACCAGCTCGCTGTTCGCCCTCGGCGAAAATGGCGAGCGCATGCGCGCATTCGACTGGGCTTCGACTCCGTTAGGCCCGGTCGAAAGTTGGCCGCAGCGCCTCAAGACATGCGTGAACGAGCTGCTCTCCCACGTCGATCCGAGTGTGCGCCGCGCACGCGAGCTCGCCCTCGAGCGACGACGCCGCGATGAGCAGCAGCGGTTGTCGGCCGTGATCGAGGCCGAGCGTGCGCGCTTCCGCGATCTCTTCGTGCAGGCACCGGCCGCGATTGCCGTGCTGCGGGGCCCGGACCACGTCTTCGAGATCGCCAACCCGAGCTACCTGGCGCTCGTCGGCAACCGGCAGGTCCTGGGCAAGCCGCTCCGCGATGCGCTCCCCGATCTCGCCGAACAAGGCATCTACGAGATGTTCGACACCATCTACGAGACAGGGCGACCGTTCGGCGCCAGCGAATTCCGCGCGATGCTCGATACGGACGGCGACGGCGTGCCCGAAGAGCATTTTTACAACTTCATCTGCCAGCCGATCCGCGACGGCGACGGTCGCGTGGACGCGCTCTTCCTCCACGCGGTGGACGTCACCGACTTCGTGCGCGCGCACCGAGAGGCGGAGCGCACACGCCTCGACGCGGAAGAGGCGAACCGCGCCAAGTCGGAGTTCCTGGCCGCGATGAGCCACGAGCTGCGCACACCGCTCAACGCGATCGCGGGCCACGCCGAGCTGCTCGACATGGGGATACACGGCCCGGTGACGGCCAGCCAACACGAAGCGTTAGGCAGGATCCGGCGCAGCGAGGCGCACCTGTTGTCGCTGATCAACGACATCCTGAACTTCGCCAAGATCGAAGCCGGTCAGATGCAATACGCAGTCGGCGATGTGCCCCTGTGGGAGGTGGTCGACGAAGTGCTGACGATGGTGCAGCCGATGCTCGCGTCGCGACACCTGAGCTCGGAGGTGCACGTCGCGCGCGACGTGGTGGCGCGCGGCGACCGCGAAAAGATCAAACAGATTCTGCTCAACCTGTTGTCGAACGCGATGAAGTTCACGGAAGCCGGCGGCCACATCGAGATCCACACGCCGGAGCGCGAGGTGGGCTACGCGCCGTCCGATCTCGCGCTGCTTCGCATCAGCGACACCGGCATCGGCATTCCGCGCGATCGGCAGGAAGTCGTGTTCGACCCGTTCGTGCAGATCCACCGGAAACTGACCCACATCACCGAAGGCACCGGCTTGGGATTGGCGATCAGCCGCGACCTGGCGCGCGGCATGGGCGGCGACCTCCGTGTGCGCAGCACGGAGACCGGCGGGTCGGCGTTCACGCTTGCGCTGCCCGTCCGTTAGGCAGCCGGTGCGCCGTCAGCGTCCCTCGAGGTCGCGCTCGCCCATGACGTGCCTGGCAGCCCGCCCCTCGCCCGGATGCTGTTTGGCGTCGTAGAAGCGCTCGCCTTTCATGCGTAGCTCGAGCGCGAGCGCCTCGAAATCCCGCGGCGTCATCTGCTCGGCCACGCCGGGAATGAGTGCTTTGAGCAGCGTGACCCGCTCGTCCAGCGTGAGCGCGGCGACCTCATCCACCAGTCGCCGAAGTGTCGGGTGATCCATCGAATTGGTCTCGCGGCTCGTCGTCATTCCATCCTCCGATCGGCTCGGGAACGCGACGCTCGAATGTCGCGCGTCCGAAAATAGCATGGGGACGAAAAAAAGGCCCGCCGGAACCGGCAGGCAGCGATTTCATGGAAGACCGTCGCAATGTCGCAGCGACGGAGCGTCGTGTCAGCGAGGGGCTCTTCGCGCTTGCCTCACGGCGACGCCACGTCGGAACGATCGATGGCGGGCCGCGCGTCGACCCGATAGAACTCGTCGATGCACGCAGAGATCACGCCATTCAGGACCTCCTCCAACCGTCGGCGCTGCGTGGGTGGCCGCAGCTCGTGGCGCGCATTCCAGCTTTTCTTCACGGCCACGATCAACTCTTCCGGAAGCAGGCCGGCCGCTCGCGCAATCGCGCACACAGGCCGCGCAAACTCACTCACTTCTCTGCGCGAGAGATCGCGGGCGTCGCTCATCAAGAGCCGACGCCAAAGCTCCGTCAGGAGCTTCTCAGCTTCTTCCGGAAGCATCCTCGGGCTTGTGTAGGCCATCGCTCGGAACAACCTGATCTCAGGGACACGAATCCCGATGTGCATCTGCATCGCTGCCATTATACGCGTCGGCGGCAAGTCGCGCTATCGGGGGTCAACGCTGTTTTCCCGGGCCGATTTACCCACCGTCCCGGGAAACCCCTGGAGCAAGAATCAAAAACCCGCCCCGGGCCCTGCGTTCCTGCCCCCCTGAATCTCGCGGATCCGCTCCAGCACTGGCGTCCCGACAGACGCGCGACGCGCGGCGACCGAGGAGAGCGAGAACGCGAGCGGGCCGCCGATCGCGAAGGCGGCAAAGCACATCGCCAGGACCAAATGGTCTAACGCCGCGCCGGCATACTGCCACGGTGCGGCGTTCACGCCGGGATAGTTGGACGAGACGAGCAACGCCAGCATGTAGAGGAACCCAAACACACTGGCGGTGCGAACGAGCACGCCGAGCAGCAGCGCAGCACCAAGCGCGAGCTCGCCGTAGGCAACGACGAACGCGATCGTCGTCGCGTGTTGCAGCACGAAGCCGCGCAGCACCGGAATCATGAACGGATACGCGGCGCCGTTGGCCAGAAAGCGATGGATCCACCCTTCGAAGCCGCCGCCTAACGTGAACTGCATGCCGACCACCTTGTACTCGGCGAAGAGGAGGAACAGCACGCCCACGGCAATGCGCAGCAGAGAAAAGGCGCGCGTGGTGCGGTCGGCCGTGCCCGGCTCTTCGCTGGTGATCGTCATGGACATCCGTGGATCGCACGTCCAGTGCCGCGGCCGGTTGGCGCCGCCGACCCCGTCACTCCTCGCGGAGCGCGCCGATGGGATCGATCCGCGTTGCCCGGCGCGCCGGAACGAGCACAGCCGCTACGGCCGCCGCCAGCAACACTCCAACGGCAACCGCGATGGACCCAGGGTCGCTCGAGATGTCGTTGAGATGGTGCTGCAGCAGCCGCACGGCAGCGATGGACAGCGGGAATCCGAGCAGGACACCGATCGCGACTGGACGCAGCCCGTCGCGGAGCACCATCCACGCGATGGTCGACCGGTCTGCGCCTAACGCCGACCGAACGCCGATTTCGTTGGTACGCCGCCCAACGCTGTAGCTCATCACCCCGAACAGACCGATCGCCGCGAGAACCAGTGCGAGCGCGCCAAGGCCGGTCGCGAGCCCCGCCACGAGGCGCTCGTCCCGAATCGAAAAGCGGACGAGCTGTGTGACGGACTCGAGGTCGTCGATCGTGATCGCCGGATCGGTGGCCACGATGGCGCGCCGAACCGCCTGCAGCGCGCGTGCGGGGTCACCGGTCGTCCTCACGAGGAGCCGCAGCTCGGTGGGCTGCGGGAATTTCGTCGTGCCGCTTCGATAGAGGTACGGCATGTAGATGCGCCGCGCGGCGCCGGACGTCCCTGTCGTGTCGAGCGACTGTCCGCGGACGTCCGCGATCTCGCCCACGACGCGGAGAACACTCGAGTCGTCGAACTGCACGAGGCGCCCGATCGGATTGGCGCCGTGAAAATAGAATCGCGCGAACGATTCGTTGATGAGCGCCGTCGCCGGCGGCACGCCCTCGTCTTCCGGACCGAAATCGCGGCCTGCGATGAGACGTGCCCCGATGGTGTGTGCGTATCCGGATCCCACCTTGTCGGCGGCCGTGGAGCTGTCGCGCATGGTGAGCGTTAGGCCGGCAACGCCCACGTCCGTGTGCCATTCGCTGCCCGAAAAGATGCCGTTCTGTGAATACGACACGTCGGCCACACCAGGAACCGACAGCAGACGCTGGCGAAGAGCATGCACGGCGCTCGCCAGACGGTCCGAGGCGTAGCCCGGCGTCGCGATGTCGAGATCGCCGGCGATCAGGTGCGACCGATCGAAGCCGAGCGGCAGCGACTCGGTTTTCAGCAGGCTGCGGGTGAGAATTGACGCGCCGACCAACAGCAGCAGCGACAGCGCGACCTGGCACGTGATGAGTACCGTGCCAAAGCGCGCGCTGTGCGCGATCGACCGCCCGGTCGCGCGCAATACCGATGCGAGATCGATCCGCGACGCGCGCCGCGCCGGCATCAATCCGAACAGCAGCGCCGACGCCATCGACACGGCGAGCGTGAACGCAATGACGTGCGCGTTCGGGCCGACATCGAGCGCGCTCGCGCCGCCGTCGAGCGCCATGACGAGAAGCGTGCGGCTCCCCCACCAGGCGACGACCACCGCCAACGCGCCGCTCAGCACCGCGAGCACGGCGCTTTCCGTTAGGAGCTGCCGCACGACGCGTCCGTGATCGGCCCCGAGGGCCAACCGGAGCGAAATCTCGCGGCGGCGCGCGAGCCCGCGGGCGAGCAACATGTTCGCCACGTTCACCAACACGATGCACAGCAGCACGACGACGCCGAGCATGAGCGTGATGAGCGGAGCGCGAAACGTCTCGCGGAGTCCCGAAAGTCCGCGAGCGCCAGACGCAAACGCGATCGTGAAGCCGCGATCCGTGATCTCGGCCACCTCGTCCGGCCGTGCGATGGCGAGGATCGTCGACCGGACGAGGGGCGTCGTTTGCGCGCGGACCTGCTCGAGCGTTAGGCCAGGTCTGGCCCGTCCAAAGAGCAGGAGCCACATCGCACGCCGGTCGCGAAGGACGGGCAGGTTCGGGTGGAGGCGATCGTTCAGGCCCACCGGGACAAAGATGTCGGTGGACTGGCCGACGACTTCACCGGTGAACCCCCGCATCGTGACACCGGTAATCGTTAGGCGAACACCGTCCACCTGGATGTCGCGTCCGACGATCGCCGGGTCCTTGCCGAAGCGGCGCACCCAGTAGTCGTAGCTGATCGTTGCCTGCGGAGGCGCGCCCGGATCGTCGGCCGTGCTGTCGAAGGTGCGCCCAACCGCGGCGCCCACACCGAGCACCGCGAAATAGTTGCCGGATACGGCCCGCCCGATCGGATGCTCCGCGTCGATCGATGTCCCGCCGATTCGCGCGTCGACGCGTCCGGTTTCGCCCACGGCGGCGAGTCCCTCGAAGGCGTGCGCGCTCCGACGAAGGTCGAGGTACAGCGGATACGAGTACGATTGCCCGTCGGGCGTGCCGTGACCGCGCGAATAGACGTAGGCCGGATCGCCGACGATGACGAGTCCGTCGGGATCTCGCACCGGTAACGTGCGGTTGAGGACGGCGTCGATGAGCGAGTAGATGGTCGCGTTGATGCCGATCCCGAGGGCGAGCGACAGCGTGATGACCGCCGTGATTCCGGGCGCACGCCGCATGGTGCGCAGGGCGAAGCGGACGTCTCGCTCGATGGTGTCGAGCCATGCGAACGCGGACATGAGTCTCGCCTCCTCGCGCAGATAGGTGACGTTGCCGAAGCGCCGCCGCGCGGCATACTCGGCGTCGCGGTGCGAGAGCGTTCCGCGGCCCGCATGTTCCCGCTGTGCAACATCCAACTCGAGGTGGAACTGCATCTCGCGCTCACGCTCGCGCGCATGGCGCGATCGCTGGAGCAGCGCACCGATCCGGTACCGTACGCCGTCGAGCCGCGACACGCGTTAGGCGCTCCGCATCACGCGCGCGACCGCGAGCGCGATGCGTTCGTACTCCGCCTTCCGTTCGCCGAGCTGCGTGTGGCCGGCCGCCGTGATGGTGTAATAGCGGGCCTGACGGCCGGTCGGCGTAGGCCCCCACTTGGACCTCACCCATCCTTTCACCTGCAGCCGCTCGAGCGCGGGATAGAGCGAGCCCTGCTCGACCGACAACACGTCCTGGGACAGCCGTTCGATGTGCTGCGCGATCGCGTACCCG